>JAEZOA010000140.1 GCA_023441625.1 Bacillota bacterium | reverse complement strand
TAACTACACTGTATATGATAGCTTTATTAACATGGAACTATTTAAAAAACTAAGGGACTATGGAGTAGGTATAGTTACACTTGATATGCTTGATTATTTAGATTCTAAGGAGAAATGTAAGGATTTAGATAAAATGTTATTTTGGGATTATGGTACGCGTGCATATGGAGGAGTTAATCAGTTGATTGAAAGTGGTCAGATAGATGGAATACTAGTGCTTACGTCATTTGGTTGTGGCGTTGATAGCTTTGTTGATGAACTGGTAGAAAAAGAGATTAGAGAAGAGAGTGATATCCCTTTTATGAAGCTTGTATTGGATGAACATTCTGCTGAGGCAGGTTTTTGTACAAGACTTGAGGCTTTTATTGATATGATTATTAGGAGGCAAACGCATGGTATTAACATTTCCACATATAGGTAATGCTTATATAATAGCAAAAGCAATGTTAGATGACTTTGGAGCACAATATGTTATCCCACCTTTTAATACAAATAAAACCTTAGAATTAGGTTCAAAATATTGTTCGGAAGCAAATTGTTTACCTTTTAAGTTATTTGTTGGGAATATGCTGCAGGCAAAGGAGCTTGGTGCAGATGCTATGCTTATAACCGGTGGTTGTGGACCTTGTAAGCTAGGTTATTTTGGAGAGATGTTGAAAAAAACAGCTGGTGATCTTGGAATTAAAATGGAAATTATTACTTTGGAAGTTCCAGACCAGGGACTAAGGGAGTTAGCTTCAAGAATAAGAAAGGTAAGTGGTACGTCTAATTTTGTTAATATCGCTAGAACTGCTAATTCGGCTAAAAATGTGGCAATAAGAATTGATAATTTAGAGAAGCTAGCTAGGATTAAAAGAGCAAGACAGTTGGAGGCAGGAAGTGTTGATAAAATATATAGAGCATTTCGTAGAGATATTGTTAATATTAAAGGCTCAAAAAACATTATTAAGTTTATAAAGCAAACTGAAGATGAGCTAAATAAGGTTACCATTCTTGAAAACGCTAAGCCTTTGAAGGTAGGTTTTGTGGGCGAAATATTTTCTACAATAGAGCCTTATGCAAATTTTGAATTAGAGAAAATGCTTGGAAATATGGGAGTTGAGATTGATAGGAAGGTTACAATAAGTAAGTGGATTTTAGATGATATGCTCCGAAAAGGCTTACATTTACCCAAGGATTCAAGTCATATAAAAGCCTCAAAAGCATATCTTGGAAAAATAGTGGGAGGACATGCCCATCATACAATAGGAAACAGTGTTATTCATGCAAAGGATGGATATGATGGGGTGATACATTTGTACCCTTTAGGGTGTATGCCAGAAATAGTTTCGCAGGCTATATTACCTGCTATTGAGGAGGATTATCAGATTCCTATTATGACCATTATCAGAGATGAAATGACTGGGGAAGCAGGCTTTACAACAAGAGTGGAAGCATTTGTTGATTTACTTAAAAAGAGAAGGGAAGAGCATTCAGATGAGCAGGATAAATTGTTATATGGGTATTGATGTTGGTTCAGTAAGCACAAATATTACGCTTATTGATGAGCAGGATAATGTAATAGAAAAGCTATACTTACGGACAGAAGGGCAGCCTATTGAGTCAATCCGTTTAGGACTTAAGGATATCCAAATAAGAATAGGTGGAAATATTTCAATATGTGGAATTGGTACAACAGGCAGTGGTAGACAGCTTGCAGCGGCTATTATTGGTGCAGATGTTGTAAAAAATGAAATTACAGCCCATGCAGTTGCTGCGCAAAAGGTTATACCCGATGTGAGAACAATTATTGAAATAGGAGGGCAGGATTCTAAAATAATTTTGTTAAAAAATAAAGTGGTGCATGACTTTGCTATGAATACGGTATGCGCAGCAGGTACAGGCTCTTTTCTTGACAGACAAGCATCTAGAATTGGCATTGCTATTGAGGATTTTGGTTCATATGCATTAAAATCTCAAAACCCTGTTAGAATTGCCGGCAGATGTGCTGTTTTTGCTGAAAGTGATATGATACATAAACAGCAAATGGGACATTTGAGAGAGGATATTGTTAGGGGGTTGTGTGATGCTTTGGTTAGAAATTATCTAGCAAATTTGGCAAAAGGTAAAAAGCTCGAAGCACCAATAGTGTTTCAGGGCGGTGTGGCAGCAAATATAGGAATTGTTAAAGCCTTTGAAGCAAATCTTGGACTAGACATCATAATACCTGAGTACTATGACGTTATGGGTGCTTATGGCGTGGCGCTGCTTGCAAAAGAGAGTATAGAGAGTGGAACAGCAAAAACTAAATTTAATGGATTTGATAAACTAAGTGGTGATTACACTGCAAATAGTAAAGAATGTGCGGGCTGTTCAAACTGCTGTGAAATTGTTCAGATTGCTTTAGACAACAATCCTGTTGTATGCTGGGGTGATAAATGCGGTAAATGGAGCGGAACTGAGGGGTAGTTGTGGAAGTTGCCTTTTGCTTTTATAATTATCAATTCCAAGGATAGCTGACTTTTGCATATATGAGGTAAGACGATAAAGCCTTGCCCATGCTTTATTAATCTTTTTCCTTGTTACGGCTGAAGTCTGATGATGTTATATGCGGACATGCCACCAGTGGCAAGTTCTCAAAAGCATGAAGCCAGCTATAGCCAATAGAGAGAAAAACAGTTTTATCTTCCTGTTTTGCCTTCTCAAAGGCTTCCTGTCCCCAAGGATACCATTGTACAGGGTTATAAGCATGTTGCAATAGGTATGGACTTTTTTCAGTAATATAGTATTAAGGGTATTTAATTTATATTTAAAATAACCTTGTTCTACTTTATGGGTAGAGCAGGTTTTTTTTGTTCTATGTCAATAGTTGGGGGAGAACAGTAAACCGTAATTTTATTAAAGTGTTCTGTGTCAATAGATAGGGAGAACGGTAAACTGAAAATTTATATTGAAGAGTCAATTGCTTTACCAGGTAATTGGCCCTTTTATATAAAGTTTTTTCGCTGCTTATAAGCTGTTTTCCAAATGCAGGAAGGTCTTTCGCTTTCTGTGCACTATAGTTGTGGACATTACCGGTAATTCAACACAGCTTAGAACAAATTTGTGGCCGAGGTTGTAATTTAAAGACTACATTAAATTTGTGGCATAGATATAACTGTAAAATATTTGTGAAATGCTCATGGTATATTTATGAAATAGATACATTTACAGTATTTAGAAACTGTGTTAGTATAATATAATGTTAAAATAAGTATACATTTACAATAAATAGGAGTAATTTTATGTTTTTAGGTAAAAAGTATAAAAAAGTGTTAGCCTTGTTATTTGCAATAGCAATACATATAAATCCACAAATAATTGGAGTGCACCACTTTTAAATGCTCAAATGTTAGGAATGAGTAATATTCTTCTAGCTTCCACAATGAATATTGGTGGTTTTATTTCGTATACAAAGTCGGATTCCGTAAGTTACATTTTCTATGATATAAATGCTATAAGTGGGGATGGAAAACATACTTTTTTAGATGAAGCAAATATAAGAAAAGAACAACTTGAAAAAAAATATGGTTCAAAAGTTATTATTATTGGTGTAACAAATGCCTCACAATTTGAAGAAAAATGGAATAATATGATAGGATTTGATGAGGACGGGAAAAAAGTTTCTGTAAATGAAGTATATTTGATTTCCATGGGACTGCTGAAGGGGATAAAGGAGAGGGTGTTGGATATATGTACTTTGATGGCGATTCATCAAAGATCTGGGCTAATGATAGCTACAGTGAATCAGGGGATGTGATTATTGGGGATCTAGACTCAAAAAGAATGGATTCACTTTATTTTAGTTCATGTAATTCAGGAAATCCTGATATAAGTAATACAGCGGATGCTTTCTTAAACATTATAACTACTAATGAAGTTACAGCATGGGATGGAGGAACTATCTATAATTATGAAAAGAAAGTCTTAGAATCTGGTCCTTATAGTAATTGGATAAATGAAAACATTTTATAAGTATGTGGATAAAACATTGATTGTTATACCTGCTAGAAAAAGACAAGGAAAGATACATACTGTCTTCTCAAACGGTGGTGATTTTGCTTAATTTCATTAAATTTATTATAACAATAAATAATTAAGGAGGTAAAAATGAAAGAATTATTATATAAAGCTATTATAATAGTTTCAATACTCATAACTATAGCAGTAGTTTTAATCTGTTTCTTAACAACTAAGATAAAATTAAATTATAATGAAAAAGTTTATTCTATTGAGGTTCATGTTCCAGGTGTTAGAGGTATAAGAACTTCAGATAAAGATGTTATCAAAGAAACTATTAATAAGGTAAATAAAATAAAATATTATAAATATAATATTTATAAAAATTACAATAAGTCGCCAGATGGAAGAATTGTTTTATATGATAAGGACAGAAGAAAAATAGAGTCAATAGAACTCTTTGGCGAAACTGCAGTCTATGGGAATGAAAGATTTACAATTTTGCCATTTACTTACGGAAAGTTAGAGAGATTGTGCAGAGAAATAAATGATAAATGATAATTTTATATTGCTATTTTATTGAAAATAAATAACGCTACGTGGAGGGAAACTTAATGAAGCCCATCCTGTAATTGGTGAAGGATATGCTGTAAGAAATTTTATTGAACCTGCAATTAAGCAGATAAATGATTGGAAAAAAGCTGGTAAAGAAAAAATTACTTGGATAGTGTGCCTTGATGGATATGATTATTTTAG
>JAEZOA010000105.1 GCA_023441625.1 Bacillota bacterium | reverse complement strand
CCTTAGGGTTATATGAAACCGCACCTAATATAGAATTTTCTCTTCCATGTAGACTCACAACCTTCATATTTTCATAGCTAGTACCTTTTTTTGAGCAAAAATATTGCAGGCTACTGATACCACATATAACCTCTATATCACAGTTATTTGAAAGTTTATCCTCAAGTGTTTTTGTAATGCTGAAAAAGCCTGTATCTCCAGATACCAATACTCCAATAGATTCACTTTCACATTTCATAATTTCCTGCTGTATTTGCGTAACAGAGCTTTCAATTATATCTTGTCTTACATTTGAAAGTTGCTGCGATAGCCTTTTACAACTGCTATATACTACATCACAGCTTTTGATAAGCTGTAGTCCCTTTTCAGTTAAAAACTCCCTCGACCCAGTACCGGCACCAATTATATAAAGTTTCTTTTTCATAAAGCCTCTCTTATTTAAGCAGTGTTGTTATACTAGTTTGCATATAAACGGTTAACAAGCGTTTATTTACTAATATTTTTATGCAAATTAGTATTATCTTGAATTACATTAAATCCCAGTCGCATGGCAAGATGCTCTTTTAGCTGTAATAGCGTCAGCCCTTCATTCTCTATTGGTCTTGCAATCAAAATAACTGTTACACCACTTTCATTTGCAGCAGATATTTTTTCGTCAAATCCACCTGCATCCCCAGTATCCTTTGTAACCATATATTTTGCTGAAATATGCTTTAGTATTGCTGCATTTAGTTCATGAGAAAATGGCCCCTGCATACAGATTAAGTTGCTTCCCTTAAAACCTAAATTAGTACACTTCTCTACTACACTAGGTGTTGGAAGAACTCTTGTAAACAATCTCTTTTCGAAATTTTGTACACCAGTGAATGCTTCAAGCTCTTTACTCCCTGTGGTCAGCAATACATTCCCGTCAACTGTGTTAAGGTAGACTACAGCCTCATTTGTATTCCGCACTGATATTACTTCTTCTGCCTTTATTGAAGGTCTGAGCAAACGAATATATTCCTTGTTCATTTTAGCGCAGGCTATTTTTATATTATTTGTAACAATACATGCATATGGATGTGTGGCATCAATTACAAAGGAACAATCCAGCATTATGTCAGCCATTTGGTCTACTTCAAGCCTCCCTGTTTTGACTTCTACTCTATCATTATGAGGCATAACCATATTTCCATATTCTGTGGCAACACAGGCAGTCACACATATTCCATTTTCAGCAAGGTAACTAGAAATTTCTTTGCCCTCTGTTGTTCCAGCAAAAACCAATATTCTCATAAGTGTCCCTTCTATATACTTCTATAGCCTCTAGATGTCACTAACTTACCATTTACTATTTTTGTATTTTTATTACCAATAATAGCAGTAGTAAACATATCCACCTGTGTACAAGCAAGCTCTTCTATTGTCAAAATCTTTTTCTGTTGTCCCTCTCGTCCAATATTTTGTACAAGCCCGCATAGTGTGCTTTTATCAATGCTCTCCATTGCAATCTGACATGCTTTCATTAAATAATCGCTGCGTTTTTTACTAGATGGATTATATATACAAATAACAAACCCCACTTGTGCTGCAAGCCGTATTCGTTTTTCAATATCTTCCCAAGGTGTAAGCAGATCGCTAAGAGAAATAACAGCAAAATCCTGCATTAAAGGTGCTCCAAGTATTGCTGCCGCAGATGATGCTGCGGTGATTCCCGGTATGACCTCTACTTCTACATTGTTGGTAGAATATTCTGCCAGCACCTCATAAATAAGTCCTGCCATGCCATAAATTCCTGCATCTCCACTAGATACCATCGCGACATTTTTACCAGAAAGTGCGGCCTCCACAGCCATTTTACAGCGGTCTACCTCTTTTTTCATAGGTGTAGTCAGTATTTCTTTATTTGGAATCAGATGCTTTATTAAATCAATATAGACTCCATATCCAACAATCAGATCACTATTTTCTAAAGCGGCTAATGCCTTGTTTGTTATTTGACTATCTTCACCGGGACCAAGTCCCACTACATATAATTTCAAAACTTGCACCTCCATTCTTTCTTAGCTATCGCAATAGTAATTCCATCTCTGCATGTTTTATTTACTATAAGCTTGCCATCGCAAGCCTTTATTGCGGCCCTTTCGCAGACATTGCCAACCCCTGTTGTCGCTTTAACGAAGCTGGATTCTGCAAATTCTCCATGGACTAAAGTTAGTTCTTGAGTAGAGTATGTACGAAATGGTATTTTCCACTTTTTATTTAGTTCTAATAATGCTGTTTCCCCTGCTTTTAAGTCAATTGAAGCAATTGCTTCAACTTCATACTGAGATATATTGTATTCTAGTAATATAGATTCTATAAAAGCTATTAAACTTTCATACTTTGTATTCTTTTTGCAGCCTATACCTAATACATATTGCCTTGGTATCAGATGTAAGGTGTGTTCAAAATAATGCTTTTCATCGGTTGAGATACATATCCCTACTCTATTATTATTTGAACAGATTAACCCTTCCGGTAAATCACCCTCTATTTGAAAGTCTGAGTATAACCCAACCTTTTCACCATTTAATATTGCTGCCGATATATATTTTACATTCTCGACGTTTGCAATATTGCAACCATTTTTGAGTGCCCATGAGTCAACAGCAAACCTGTAGTTGCAGTCTGTCGCAGTAGTTATTACCGCTTGGGCGGAAAGTATATGAGATAGCAACAGTGCCAAATCATTAGCTCCACCAATATGTCCCGACAAAACAGGTATAACATATTTTGCCGTCTCATCAATAACCAAAACAGCCGGATCAGATTTTTTTGATTTAACAAATGGGGCTATAGCCCTTACTGCAATGCCGACAGCACCTATAAAGACAATGGCCTCGTATGTGTCAAATGCATACTTTGTGAAACTCTTTATGTCACAAGCTAAAGGCTTTATGCCATTGATATCATATTTGCTGTAGCCCACAGAATTATGTCCCTGCCTATTTAGTTCATCTTGTAGCAATGCACACAGTTGTCCTCCTTGCTTTGTAAAAGACACTAATTGTATTTTCATTACTGTGAAGCCTTTCTAAATTCATGTGTAAATGACGGATCATAAAGTTTTGAGCGCTCATACTCGCCACCCAAAAAGCTTCCTACCAATATAAGTGCAGTTTTATTGATGTTGTTTTCCTTTGCAGCAGCAGGTAAGTTTCCTACACTTGTTCTGACAATCTTTTCATCTGGCCAAGTTGCCTTGTATACAATAGCTGCTGGAGTATCTTCCTCATATCCTCCATCTATCAATCTCTGGCTTAGCTCAGTAAGCATTGATGAGCTCAGGAATAATGCCATAGATGCACGATGTGAAGCAAGCCTCGATATTTCTTCTTTTTCAGGTACGGGTGTGCGTCCTTCCATTCTGCTTAAAATAACAGTTTGACTTACATTGGGAAGAGTATATTCTACCTTCAATGCAGCAGCTGCTCCGCAAAAGGAACTCACGCCAGGAACTACAGTATATTCTATTCCTCTTTCTAGGAGTAAATCCATTTGCTCGCGTATTGCCCCATATATACTAGGATCACCTGTATGAAGTCTTACTGTTTGCTTTCTTTCTTTTTCACCATTTTCCATTACAGAAATGACTTGTTCAAGGGTCATTTCCGCACTGTTGTATATCTGACATGTTTCTTTTGTATATGTCAGCAGCTCAGGATTTACCAGTGAGCCTGCATAAATAACAATGTCAGCTGCTTCTAACAATGATTTTCCTCTAACCGTAATTAAATCAACTGCTCCGGGTCCAGCCCCAACAAATGTAACCATAATTAGTTCTCCTTTACTATAATAATTGAAAAGTAGCTTGAGTCATCAGGAATCTGATCCGGATTTCTGTATATTTTTTCATTATGCTCAAGAAGTTCCAAATTCCTGCTCATAGGCATTGGGCAATATAATATTTCTTTGTCCTTTATATAGTCCTTGACTATTTTCATTGCACAACTTTTTTTAGATTTTCTATTGCTAGCTGTGAGCCAGGTGTCTGATAAAATGCTTCACCCTGTTTTGTAAACATTATTACCTCAATTCTGCAGTTAAAAGCAACTCTTTGATTTAAATGGTATTCTATTTTTTTCAATATGCTTTCATAGACCTGATTAGCTATTTCATACTTCTGCAACAACCCACCAATTTCATCTGTGGTAATGGAATTCATAATCTGATCTACTTGCTCCAGCGATGCACCCGCCAATGCAGAATGCGCCGCAAATATTTCACATCTGCAATCGGCTACACGGGAATGAGTATTCATTATTCCACCTGCTATTTTGCAAAGCTTCCCTGCATGACCTATCAGCAGAATATTTTTCACTTTTTTATATGCCGCATAGTCAATAGCCTCTCCAATAAAGTTAGAACATTTTACACCTAAATCTATATCAAGTCCAAATTCTTTCAAAGCAAAATCCCGCCCATAATTACCTGGGGAAATAAGTAAGTATTCACTATTTTTAAATATCTTACTGTTTATCTCTAAGCGTATGGTTTCAATTATTGCTTTTTCACTCATTGGCTCAACTATTCCACTGGTTCCTAATATTGAAATACCACCTACTATACCTAATCGCGGATTAAAGGTTTTCTTTGCAACTTCCTCACCATTTTCAGCTGAAATAACAACTGAAAATCCTCCATTATAATTGTATTCTTGTGACACTTGCTTTAAAGCCTCTTTTATCATTTGTCTAGGAATTGGGTTTATTGCAGCCTCACCCACAACACAGGACAGCCCTTCTTTTGTTACACGTCCTACTCCAGCGCCACCGTCAATTTGTATTCCATTTAGTATTCTTTCAACCCTTGCTGAAATTCTCATCCCATTTGTAACATCAGGGTCATCTCCGGCATCTTTTGATATAGAACAACTGACCCAATTCCTTTGTTTAACTATATCCTCTACCTGTAAAGTCAACCTAGCACCTTTGGGGGTATCTATTATAACTACATTCACTACTTCTTCACTCAGTAGCATAATAGCACATGCTTTAGCAGCTGCAGTAGCGCAGCTGCCTGTTGTATATCCGCATCTTAACTCTTTGCCATCTTTTACTACTCGTTCATCCATAGTATTGCACCCTAAACAATGTTTATATGTTTTACCTACTTAAATAAGTTATTTTGGATAAATTACTTATTTTCCATAAATTTGAGAATACAGCTCCTTTAACCCTTCAATATATCTCATAGTCGCACTGGAAATCAGTTTTTCATCAATAATGATAATATGATTTTCTTGGACTGCCCTAATTGCATCATAGCCTGGTCTGACTTTGATCTCATCTACTGAAACAGCCTTGTTCATCGTTCCCTTTTGAGCAATATATATATCAATATCCTTGCCTTTAGCCAATAGCGCTTCCTCACCATACTCTACTACAGTTGCTTTCCCATCAAACACCACATCACTTGCAATATTCTCAAGCCCCAGGATTTGAAGTGCTGTTCCTGCAAAAGAATTTGGCGTGGCTGTCTTAAACTTATCACCTATACTTTCAAAGTACACCTTTTTCTTGGTCTCCAATTTACTACACTGAGCTTTCATATCATCAATTGATTTATGAAACTTAGATATTAAATTCTTTGCTTCATCATTTTTGCCTACCAGCATACCTAATCGAGTTATATAGTCATCAAACTGCTCAAATTCAGTACAATACAGGTTAACGACTGTAATTCCCGCATCTTCAATAGCTTTGATATAATCAGGATATGAATTAATAATCATGGTTCTTACCAGAACCACATCTGGTTTAGCTGCAATAAGCAGCTCCGGATCATCCTTAAAACTATATTGTGTCTTTTTTGAAGCCTCTTCGGGATAAGAATCACTTGTCCCTACTCCGATAATCTCTTCGTTCAAGCCAAAAGAAAACAGGTTTTCTGTATGTACAGAATAAAGAGAGACGATTTTTGTTGCTGGTGATGATAACACAATTTCTTTTCCGCTATCGTCAATAAACTTTATTTCTGTATTTGCTGCAGTAGCTGATACAGTAGATGGTACTGTCGTATCAACCTTTGATGTATTCTGGCAACCCACCATACAAAACATCATTAAAACTAATAATAAACTTAATCCCTTTTTCATAACTATGTCCATGCCCCACATTTTGCACAAGAACACCAAGGAAATGTGCATTTCCTCGAAATAAATGGCATGGACTTGGCACCTCCTTCAATGTTTTTTTAATTTCTTTCAGCCTTTGCTCCGTTAATCTAATATTAATGTATTATTAACTACATCACCTTTTACTTTAAAAACCGTATCAAGCATTTGACGATTCAATACCTTTTCACTGCTATCCTGTGCATAAATCTGTTGTTGGTTGAGCACCACAAGCTGATCGCAATATCGCTTTGCTAAAAATAAATCATGCATGATAACAATTACCAGCTTTCCTAGTGCAGCTTCTTTCTTCAAAATGTCAAAAAATCTTAATTTGTAGAAAATATCTGCATTAGACACACCCTCATCTACCAAGATAATTTGGCCATCCTGAACTAGTGTTTTGGCAAAAAAAGCACGTTGCACCTCTCCTCCACTAAGTTCTGTTAAAGGTGTATTTTGATAGTTACTCAAATCCATTTCTTGAATTCTATAATCAACAATCCTTTTATTTTCAGAAGCAGAGCAATCATCATAGCAATACCTGCCCATACTGATAAACTCACTCACTGTATAGGAAAATCTGACTTGAATGTTCTGGCGCATATAAGAAAGCATCCTGGCAAAATTTTTATGATTATAGCTAGACACATCTTGATCTTTGAGTAGAATTTCTCCTCCTGTTGGCTTAATATCCTTTGCAATCAAATTGAGTAGTGTTGATTTTCCTGCACCATTAGGTCCAATAATTCCATAAACCTTCCCTTTGTTAAATTGTAAGGTAATTCCATTCAAGATTTTCTTTTTACCATATTTAAATTGAACATTATTAAGTCTAAGCATATATCACCTTTTCTTTGTAATAAAAATGTAGATAAAAAATGGTCCACCCACCATGGTAGTCAAAACACCCACCGGTAATTCATGCTCCAAAACTGTCCTCGTCAGTGTATCCGCTGTTAACAAAAATACAGCACCCAAAATAGCAGACATAGGAAGTAGCTTGCGGTTATCTGCCCCTACGAGGATCCGGCACAAATGAGGGACTACAAGTCCAACGAAACCAATAATACCACATAGTGACACTGAAAATGCCGTTAATGAAACTGCAACGAACATTAACAATCTATAGATAAAATCATATGAAATTCCCATTGTTTGGGCTTCTCGTCTTCCTAGTGTTATAATATTAAGCTCATTCATATATCTTGAAGTTATTAATAATCCCACAACAGAGACAATAGCCAGCACAATTGCACTTGAAAAAGGCTTAGAAGACAAGCTGCCCATCAACCAAAAAACCATCGAAGCGACATCTTCGTCTGCGAGCGTCTTTAAAAGGCTTAATCCTGCAGAAAAAACACTGCCTACAATAATCCCGCCTATTATAATATTTGATGTTTCAAGTTCTCCTTTTGCTTTTGAAAGCCACAGTACAATGAGAATGACCAAATAACTGAATACAATAGCTAACAATTGAATTGGAAGACCTAAGTCAAAGCTAGTATTCAACAATATCCCTAAACATGCTCCAAAAGCACCTCCTGATGCAATTCCTAATGTATAAGAATCGGCAAGTGGGTTCTGTAGTAACCCCTGAAAAATCAGCCCACTTATAGCAAGCGAACCTCCTGCAAAGATTGCCACTAAGACCCTTGGGAATCTAATCTGATAGAAAATTGTATAAGCAAGCTGAGTATCAATTTTAAGCAAATTTACTTTTCCCAAAAGTATGGCAAGAGCACTTAATCCGACCAAAACAAATAACAATATTATTATGATTTTTCTATACCTACTCATATATTCTCTCCATAAAGAAAACTTCGCTTGTGCCAAACCATAGGCAAAAAACTTAGTAGTGCCTATACTTTTCCTAAAATACAAAAAACTCCTGCTTTACAAGCAGAAGTTTAAAAATCACATATAAGCACCAAGATTATGTTAAACACATAAAAAGCTAAGTACTAGTACTACGACCTTTAAGCATACCTCCCTCCGAAGCGTCTTAATTCTTAGAAATTGGCAGGTTTCCTGACTTAGATCGTTCTACTCCCTTCCCTTCCCGTTTGACCAGTGGTTATAAAGGTTTCGTTATCCTTACAGTAGCGGGGGCTGTAGTGGCTTTTACCACTTTCCCTATTATCTCAATAATTGAGCACCAATAACTTATTCAATTGATTACATACTAATTATACTATAATTTTCTTTTAAATCAACCCTAAATGTAAACATCATAACCTACAAATACTACAACTTTATCACCATCTGCCATTCGCTGCCCCAACCCAATATTGACATGCCATTATTTAATACACCCATTACCAGTGCACCAATAATTGCTCCTATTACTGTACCTGGACCACCAGTTGTGGTACTGAAAGTACCAAGTAGTGTAATTTATCATGTTTTTTCATTCCAAGTTAATGGTATTGAAATAATAAATTCGGTACCAACACCAAGCTCACTATTAACGCTAATTTCTCCATTATGTTTTTCCACTATATTATAGCTTATTGCAAGTCCAAGCCCCATTCCAATTCCAGTTCCTTTAGTTGTAAAGCCCATATCAAAAATATACTTAATATCTTCGTCACTTATACCTGTACCAGTATCTCTAAAAGAAATATACATTTTCTCTTCATCATTATAAGTTTTAATGTAAATATCACCCTTGCCTTCAATAGCTTGGATGGAGTTTACCAAAACATTCATAAATACTTGATTTAATAATCCAGAATAGCACTTAATAATATGTAACTCACCATAATCTTCGTGAATAGTAATTTTCTTTTTCCAAAGGTTTGATGACAAAATAAGAACACTTTTAATACTATCAATAATATTAGTTTCTTGGAATTCCGCCTGATCTATACGGGTGTAAATTTTTAAACTCCTTATAATTTCTGAAACGCGATTACAAGCCATAATACTTACACCATTTATCTCATTCATGGAATCAACTAACTGAACTAACTCCTCGTTTACAGATATTTGTGGGTTATCTTTAAGCATTTTAATGAACATCTCAAACATTTGTGAATTGCTGTTTATTGCTCCTAAAGGAGTATTTATTTCATGAGTTATAGCGGCAGTTAATTGACCAACAGACGCCATGTTCTCTATCTGTACAAGCATAGCCTGCTGATCTTGAATTTGACTCTTAGAATAAGTAAGTTCTTCATTTTGTGCTTCTAATTCCTCATTTTGTGCAGTCAATATTTCATTAAAATCCTTCATTTTATCAATCATTTTATTTGTAGAAGAAGCTAAATCCTCTATTTCCCTCAAAGGGCGTTTTACATTTATTCTAGAGTTCATTATATTATCAAAATCACCTTCAGTTAATGAGTTTATAGTCTCATTTAGACGTTTTAAAGGATTAACAATAGGAGTAGTTATAATTCTAATAATTATTTTGTTGAATATTAATATTAATAAAGAGAAGATGATTATGATACCCAAGATTGAAATAAAAACATTTACAATAAAATCGTTGTTAACACTCGCAGTCACCATACCTATCTGATTATTTGCTGAGTCAAATAATGGTTTCTGAGTTGTTGTTTCAAAGTAATTAAGCAAGAAACTATCCTCTTTATTAACTTCCAACTCTTCTTGATCATTATTTGTAGAGCCAAAAAAAGGTCCAGTAACAGAATTTTTTGAATATATAAGCTTATCCTCTAGTGTAATTGATAAATTTATCAAGTTATTCATACTTAATACACTTAACTCTTCATCTGTCGAAATACTATCTGAGTTCTGTAAGGAAGAATTGTGAAAATTGGCATCTAAGCCTTGATTCGCAAGTTTATCAATATTTGCAAACCATTCTTTACAGTATTGAGAATTTGGGTCTAAAGCTTTAATATCAGTGATATTCATTTGCTTTAAAAAATAGGAGGAATTCATTGTTTGTGAAATAGATTCAGTATAATACTTACACATGAATTCAGTTTGAACCCGTAAAAAAAATGCTGCTATGGCTAAAATAAAACATGAGAATAATATTATTGTAAAAATAACGCAGTAATTAATTACTCCTCGTATTTTTTTTTTGAGTGTTTTCTTGTTTTTTATGGCCACTCTAATCTCCCCCTTACTCCAATTATTGCTAAATTATATCATTTTCATTAATATTTTAGCAATAGTTATATAATCCAACATATTTTTTGAAAATAAAGATGATTTATGAGAAATAAGGTAAAATTTCTTAAAAAATATGGTACAATTATCTAAATATCTATTATTGATAGTTTTAAATTTATGGTATTTAATTTCTATATAACATTGCTGAAAGGACTAAATATAATATGAATAAAACAATCCTAATTGTTGACGATGAAAAAATGATAACATCTACCTTAGCCACACTTATAAAGGTGGTTTTAAAGCATACTGTCATAGTATACAATGATCCTATAGAGGCCCTAAGTTGTGAGTTACTACTTGAAAAAAAGGTGGATTTAATAATATCTGATTTTATGATGCCTGGTATGAATGGAATAGAATTTTTAGGAAATGTAAAACAAATAAACCCTGATATAGTTACAATCCTTTTAACTGGTTATGCAGACAAGGAAAATGCCATTAGAAGTATAAATGAAGTTGGTATATATTACTATTTAGAGAAGCCTTGGAATAATTCAGATTTGACTAGAATAATACAAAATGGAATCGAAAAAAAGCAATTATCTGATGACTTAAGTTTAAAGTGTGTTGAGCTAAAAAGCTCCAATGATGAAATTGAGCGCCTATACAGCTTATTAAAGCTTGACTACGAAAAAGAAGTAGACAATATGAAAAATCTGATTATAACTCTTGCAAATGTTATTGAAGCAAAGGATTCCTATACCGATGGTCATACTAGAAGAGTGGCTGCCATTAGTAAACTTCTGGGTCAGAAGTTAGGTATTAACGGCGAGGACTTGATAAACCTTGAAATCAGTGGAGTAATTCATGATATTGGAAAGGTCGGTGTGCCAGAGAGTATATTAAATAAGCCCGGCAAACTTACTGATGAAGAATTTAATATTATGAAGAAACATACTGTCGTTGGTGAAACAATATGCAAACCTCTAAATTGCTTAGCTCCTTGCCTTGATGCAGTTAAGCACCATCATGAAAAGCTTAATGGAAAAGGCTATCCAGATGGTTTGAAGAATGAAGAAGTTACATTAAATGCTAGAATTTTGTCAGTTGCTGATATCTTTGATGCATTGACCTCTGACAGACCCTATAGAGCGAAAATGCAGATGGATTTAGTTAAAAAAATAATGTACGAAGACGTAGAAATGGGAGCTCTTGACAGCACCGTAGTTAATCTTTTATTTGAAATGGTAGACAATAATACTTTGGCCGATTACACTGCGTAGATTTTACTTGCCAGCACTCCTCTCTTTCCTCCGTCAAATTGTACACAACTCTTCAATATTCTAAGCTACTACTAAACAAAGGCTCCTATCCGTAATTTTCAGTAGGAGCCTTTGTTTTTCTATTTATCAAAACAAACATCTATACAATTTACTTGAATTTAACTTGATTACACTAGTACTACATTTGATTTTTTAAATTAAATTCTCCTACAGTTTCTTTCAAATCACTTGCACAGCGAATAAGTTCATCAGCAATAGCAGTATTTTGCTCGGAGGCAGCTGCAAGTTTACTTATTTCGTCAGCCACGATAGCAAATCCCTTACAAGCTTCACCAGCTCTTGCTGATTCAATAGATGCATTTAATGCTAAAAGTTTTGTTTGACCGCAATACTATTAATGGTCGTTATTATTTCACCAATTTGATTTGATGTAGCAAGAATGACATCCAATTTACATCTCAATATCCTTCCATTTTATCTTAAAGCTAAAATGCCAAAGCACCATTGATAATATAGCTGAAATAGCAATATTAATTAATTGTTACTCCAAACATTACATATTTTAATGCAAAGTGAATCCCTGCCAAAACTGCGCAAGTAGCCATTAATAAAAAGGTTATTCCAACATTATTTCCGTTTTGCATCTTTTGAAAATCTTTATAAAAAGGCAATTGTTTTGAGGATACCTTAAAGAAGGAAATTGATAAAACAAACATGTTTGCAAATATTAATATAACATCTGGAATAATCCTTGCCCCACATAGAAAAACAAATATTATACATAATATCCCTATCAAAGGAATATTAAACTTAAATAAAAAACTCTTGAATGCGCCCTTTAGAATAATTGCAGGACTTTCTATAGGTAAAACCTTGTAAATCCAAGCACCCTTATATTTTTCGCTCATACTGATAAAATTAACAGATAAACTAACCATCGCTACTCCCATATAAATCCATAAATAACTATTGCTAGTATGTAATGAATTTAATGTTTCTACAAATGGCTTATGTTGGCCAGAAACAAAAATTAATACTAATGGCATTACTACCGAGAAAGCCAAACTAGGATATAGCTGTAGCTTTAGCTTCCTTTCACCCGAAATCATCTTTTGTGTAAATGTGAAAAAAGCTCTATAAAAAATATGATTTGATTACAAATCATATAGTTAGCTTTAATGTCCTTGAATAAAAATACCCAATTTAGAAATTATAAGTATAGGAATTTGAAAAAATAATAGAATGGAAAGGAGTTTTTATATGGCTAAGGGCAGCAAAGGACACAAAATATCCTCAAAATCTAATTCTCAGAATAAATCAGAAAAAAATGTAAATCCAGACAATACTAGTTCGGATTTTAATAACAAAAACAATAAAAAACATATGGATTTTAAAAATGGATAAATTTTATATGAATATTAGTTTCGCATAATGCCATAATAATTACTGGATGCAGCAATGTATCTAATAGCAAATGTTTAGCCATTAAAGTTGGGGGGATGATAACATTGGGCTACTCTATTTCTCTATAGTTATTGTGTATGTCTAGCGATGTTTATTGACATTATTAGATGCAGGCAAGGATTTGAAATGTCGAGCGTTGGGAGATGATTAATTTGATTCTGTCAAACTTTTTTTCTCACAAACCCGTAATGGATAACTTCTTGTGTCGAGTTAATGTCCGAGGCACTGTTTCTGCTCCAAGAGGGTGGCCACAGATGATTAGGGCAGTAATTGGATGACTATTTTTGGGAAATAATTAGCAAGTTCATCATGTTTCAAACTGAAGTAGTTAAATCATTAGCTATTTACCGGCAGGGATTCATAACGAATCCCTGCTTTTAACTAAGCAATGTTGACTACCAACTTGCGTTGTTTATTAAACAGAATTCATGTTAATTTACTCTTTTTCATTGAAATAAATTTAAATATTGCAGTCGAAAGCATTATACCAAACCCTATGCTTCCACCTACAGCAATTGTCTGAATTCCTTTATTAAAAGCATCATTCAGATTATTTTCTACAATATATCTAAGAGTAGTATAAGCTGCAAATCCTGGAACAAGTGGAAAAATACCCGGTATTAAAAATCCAAAGGCAGGAGTTTTTAGTATTCTAGCTAAAGTCTCACTATATACACCAACCACAATTGCTCCAACAAAGGAGGCTGCAATTGGACTATTGGTCAAATTAAATACAACCATATAAAAAGTCCATCCAATAGCACCACACAAACCAGCGGCAAGTATTTTCCTTCTATCAATATTAAATAGTATTGCTGGAAAAACACTACCGAAGAAAGCTAAAATTATCTTTAGTATCATATAATTCACATCCATTTCATAGATAATGAAAGTGCAGTTGCAATTCCAACAGCTATAGCAATAATAACAAGCATGGCCTCACTAAACTTTGCAGTACCTGAAACGAAATCACCATAAAGAATATCCTTTATTCCATTCGTTAGCACAACTCCAGGTAGAAGAACTATAATTGCTCCTGTAATAACATTATCCTTATTAATTTCAGGTATTACTAATTGTACCAAAACACTGATTACTCCAATCAAAAAACCAGCTATATAGTATTCCAAAAATTGAAATGAGCCAACCTTAAAAGTTTTTTCAAGCATAATATATATTAGAAAGCTGATAACAGCTGAAATTAACGCATCCAATATAGCTCCATTAAAAAAAAGAGTATAGACAAATGCTGTCATACATGCAGCAAGAATCCTTATTCCAAATGAAAAGTTAGGTGCGTTATATATTTCTCCTAAGGCCTTTTTTGCTTCCTCATAGGATAAAGGGTTATTATTCAGATTTCTCGAAAAGGAATTTATTCTCTCAATTCTATAAAGATCAACATTTCTTTGCTTAATTCTTTTTATAGATGTAACCATTTCACCCTCCGAATTTATAACAGATATATAAATTCCAGTTGATGTAGATATACATTCTCCTTCAAATCCATAGCAATTGCATATCTTCTTAATGGTTTCTTCAACCCTGTAGGCTTCTGCTCCATTACTTAAAAGTATTTCACCAGCACATGTGGCTATTTCAGCAACCTTCTTTAGTTCCATAAACTACCTCAACAAAGTTTTATATAGTTAATATACCCACCATGTGTAATTATAACATTAAAATAAGGAATAGCCTAAATCTATTTGATTTTAGACCATTCCTATTTTTGCCTTTATATTAAGATTAATTACTAAATACCGCTATACCCTAATGTCAAAAATCAATCCATAATTCTGAGCAACCACGTCATTATAATTAGTAAAGAAATAATCTTTTCTCACATGCCCTTGCTCGTAGGACAAAACAGCTGTACTTCCACTGTCAGGAGAGACTTTGGCAATTTTATTAATATCACCATCCTCTGATTTTTGATACACACTATTTATGGGTTCTAACTCTATACCCTTAACAATAATCCTACTATAGTCATATGACATATTATTTATAATTATTGACATAATTATGCCCATGCCCCTCATTTGGCACAAAACTCCATAAAGTACTGGCATGGACTCGGTCCCCCTTTCTTTTATTATTTAAGTTCTTTCACACTTACCTCCAGGAACTAAATATCTCGCCTCACATCATCACAATACTTCATAAATGTCAATATGGAACACATCTGTATATTTAACTATTTCCCAATTAAATCCTTTATTGTATATAGAAACCTTTTACGCATATAGATTTGAAGTTAGTGAGAGCATGGGCGCTATCTACTTATTGACCTATTAGGTAAATGATAATATAATGAAATTGACCTAATAGGTAAACAAAGGAAAGGGGATATTCACTTATGACTACAAAATTATTGGATTTAGAGCCTCTAAGGCGCAACGCTATCTTAAATGCTGCCTTAAAAGAATTTGCACTAAAAGGATTTGACAACGCATCCACAAATGTAATTGCAAAAGACGCAGGGATTTCTAAAGCTCTGATGTTTCACTATGTAAATAATAAACAGGAGCTTTTTCTGTCTGTATATGATTACTTTGCTGAACTTCTTGATAAAGAATATTTTATGAAAATGGATTTTTCGAAAAAAGAAGTTTTTACTAGATTACGCCAATCCTATCTACTTCAAATTGATCTGATAAAGCAATATCCTTGGGTTTTTGAGTTTGACAAACTTTCTATTGCAACTAAATCTGAGGAATTCAACAAAGAACTTGAGAAAAGAGCCAACAAAAAGCAATCAGCATGCAACCATCAAATATTTGATATGATTGATGTTTCTAAATTTAGAGCGGGTCTGGATATTGAAAAGTGTAAGCAGTTTATTATTTGGATCAATATAGGTTTTACTAATCAAATATTAGATGATATCAGAAATTTGGGAGCTTCAAATCCGGATTATAACCATATCATTACAACACTTGACGAATACTTTGATGAACTCAAGAAAATTTTCTATACTTCAAGCAATGAAAGGGAGAGTGGCCAGATAGGAGAGATGAGATGAGTAAAGCGATCGAACCGATAATTATGGAGTTTCCTTTGAGGGGAGAATGGCTATCTCCTAATACTCCAGGGTCAAAAATTCCAAGTCACGGAACAGACCAATTAGGAACAAGATATGCTTATGATTTTATACAAGTGGATTGGGAAAGAAAGGGTTGGCCCGCTTATCGCGTTAGCTTCCTGCAATATCTTCTTTTTGGGGTTTCCTTAAATGAATATTATTGTTGGGGCCAAGTAGTATATTCACCTTGCGACGGGACTATTGTCCAAGCGGAGGATGGATATAAGGAACGAGAAAGAACGAATTTGCGTTCAGATATGTCTAACGCTTATAAAAATGCTCATTATTTCGATTCAAAAAAAGACGACATACAAGCTGTTGCTGGCAACTACATCATTATGGAATGTAGCGACCAAGTATATGCTGCGCTAGTCCATCTTCAGACAGGGTCTATTCAGGTAGCTGTTGGCCAGGGTGTAAAAAAAGGTGAAGTTATTGGTAGGGTAGGTCATTCAGGCAACTCCTTTGCTCCACATTTGCATTTTCAGCTTATGGATAGCAGTGACATTTCTACTGCAAACGGATTGCCTTGTGCTTTTGAACAATATGAAGTACTCCAAGCTGGAGTGTGGCAAAAAGTGGTCAACGGTATCCCGACAGATAAGGATAGGATAAGGTTTGGTTTCTAATCCATCTGAATATCTGCATAGTAAAAGCTTTTGATAGAGTTATGAATTGGCAGTCACCATCTATAGTCCCTTTTTCATGATTTCAGTTCCAATTTCAGCAAATATTGGTGCTGCTGCTGTTCCTCCACTCTTCCCATCTTCAATAAATATTGCCACAGAGTATTTTGGCGTTTTTGATGGAAAATACCCTGCAAACCATGCTTGAATAATTTTTTCCCCATCAATAAATTGTCCAGTTTCTGCACTTCCTGTTTTACCACCAGCTCCCCCATACCCATCCAGATTTGCCTGTTTTCCTGTTCCAGTACTGATTACTTCCTCCATAAGAGTCTTTATACGGTCAGCCGTCCTAATAGATAGCACTCTTTTCTGACTAACTACTTTTAGGTCCCTAACTTTATTGCCTTCACCATTTACTACACAATCTACAACATTAACATTATTTTTAATTCCACCGTTTGCAATTGTAGCCACTAAGTCAGCAATTTGAACTGGTGTCGCTAGAATTTGTCCCTGACCAATTGAAATATTGGCAATATCGCCCGGATTTTTCAAGTCTGATAAGGATGGAACCAAGCCTTTTGCCTCATCTATTCCCTGACTTGTCAAACCAGTGTTTTTTCCTAGACCTAACTTTTCACACATTGAAATTATTTCTTCTTCACCTAAATCAAGTGACATATTAATAAAATACGCATTACAGGATATTGCAAGTGCATTATTTATATCAACTGTTCCATGCCCCCCCTTCTCAAATGAAGAGCATTTAAACTCTGTATCTGACACTCGAATATATCCTGGGCAGCTAAAAAGCATATTATAATTTGGGTTAGCTTCAAAAATTGCAGCAAGGTCAACTAATTTAAAAACTGAACCTATATTGTATTGTGCTACTGCTCTATTAAATAACGGCCTCTTATTGTTTGATAAGTACTTTTCAATATCATTAGGGTCAAAATCCGGCTTACTACACATTGCAACAATATTACCATTTTTAACATCCTCAACAACTATAGCACCTGTCAATCCTCTTTTGTCCAAGGCTTGTTCAACAATGCTTTGTATATGATAATCAATAGTAAGCCTTATATCGAGTTTTTTGTTTTTCTTTTCCTCGGCCTTTATAATCCTATATCCAAGACCATTTAGCAATTCATTTTTACCATCAGTGAATATGGTTAACAAATCTTCATTTCCATAGTTTAGAGTCTTTTCATATAACTTTTCCAAACCAATACTTCCAATCTTATCTACCTGGTTTAAATAGCCCAATAAATGCTTAGCCTTTGTGTCTGTGTTATATCTGTTTAGGGAATTAATAAATGAAATTCCGTCTAAATTCATCTCATTAATTATGGTTTTTGTTTCTTGATCAACTTCAACTAGAATTGGAGTATTATGCCTTTGAATATTATCCTTTGTTTTATCTGAATCCAATCCTACTAACCTGCATATTTGTTCTACCTCTTCACCCTTGTCTCTCAATAGAGCTGGTTTCAATACTAATGTAATTTTAGGTGTTCTGCTGGTTAAGTTTATACCGTTTTTGTCAATAAAATCTCCTCTGGCACTTTCAATCTGAACATTATTCGTTCTTTGAGCAGATGCTTCCTCTGCTAATGAATTACCACCTACTATCTGAATATAAAACAGTCTTGTTACCAAGCATGAAAAAATTGCAATAAATACAAAAAGCAATATTTTGATTCTCTTAAACATAAAAAAACCCCTTTTTTGAAAACAAATAATCTAGCTTGAGGATTAAAAATCTTTAATCCAATTAGCATTAATATAATTGTTTCCAAACCAAGAGTAATATTATACCAAATTTATAACAATACTACAGTTTTATCCTACAAAAGTTCTTTAGAAGTATATTTAATCTATTTTCTACTTCAATAATGTCTTTAACCCTCTCTCCTATTTTTGGAGTTAACCGGGTTGACCTGGATTTTATTAATCTACTAAAAATTCTTTGCAGTAGTACCCACTGTTCCTTAGCTTCAATAAGCGTATCCGCCAATGTGCTGATATACGCTGAAGTTGGCTGGCTCTTAATATACTCGAATATCATTAATCTAGCACCATGTATCATCCAGATGTCAAAATTTATTCTGTCCTGCAGCTTAAATTCTTCTGTTTGAAAATACTTATTCATATCAACACCTACATTACAAAATTCAACTAACTTTTCTAAAGCAGCAATGCCATGACATCTCGTATATCCATCCATATGCTCAATATTTCCAGCGTAGTTATCAGAAATTGCATAAATAAAATTTGCTAAAATCTCTGGACTTGAAGCATCTTGAATCAAGTTCTGCTCATTTACCTCGATTGTAAAGCATCTTAAAAAGTAGTTGCAGGCCTCTACTATTTCACTCTTATTAATTACTCCTATTTGTTTATTAAATTGGTAGGGTACATAATTTTCTTGGTTTATACAATATGGTATTTTCTCAGCATAATAGATTTTGTCATTCTCATGATATAAAACAATATTTACATGATTAATGTCTTGATTATACTCGTTTAAATCAAAATTGGGGTTGTACTTATCATAATACTTAATTAATTCGAAAACGGTCTGCATAATGACAATTTGGCCCTTATCCAACAGGCTCTCCAATAAGCGTAAGGAGTCTCGGTCCTGTAGTCTATCATATTGTGCTACCTTTACGTAATTAGTCCAGAGAGGATTAATATTCCTGCTCTGATTAATAATCCTGAACACCCCAGTTTTATCGTTGTACCATAGGGTTGGATATATATCTCTAATGAACAGCGGTACAATTAATTCTTTGTCAAAAGCTCTGTTATTTTTTAATATATTATAAATGGAGCAATCGAAGCAGCTTAATGATAATGCAACATTATCAACACTTCCATCCTTATTCGTAAAAAAGGTCAAGTTATTTAAATCAAATTTTTGCATATTATACCCTCAGCATATTAATTAATTTAAAACACTTTCTTATTTTTTAGGTTAGCAGAGATAATTTATTTTGCCCCTTTAAGAAATCCTCTTTTGTTCCTCTTTCTCTTAATGTATAAGTCTCTCCATTATATTGAATAACCTCTGCTGGTAGAGGATGGCTTAAGAAATTTCCAGGACTCTGGGTTAACCCATAGGCTCCAGATTTTTCTATAGCAATAATGTTCCCTGGAACTATATGAGGAAGTATTACCTTTTGACCAAGTATATCGGTTGGAGTACATAGAGAACCAACAATATTTACCTCCTCTTCCGCTCCACTTTTGTTGAGAACATGCATAGGAAAATTATTTCGTATGTGCCTTCCCAAAAAAGCAGATGATGCGTGCTGGTTCGAGCCTCCATCACAAACTATGTACTTATTCTCTCTACATTCCTTGGTATATAAGACCCTAGTTAAATATACACCTGACTCAGCTAATAAAAACCTTCCACTTTCTACAGCTACTCTCGTTTTAGTCAAACGTTCCTTATACTTATTCCATAGCACGCAAAAGCCTTCTTTCAAGCTCACCATATCCAAAGCTGTTTCACCCTTAAAGTACGGAATTCCAAATCCGCCACCTAAATCCAGAAATTTCAGAGGAAAACCATAGTTGTAGGATAAATCTATTGCTAAAGAGATAATTTGTTCCATACTATAAAGAATTTTCTCTGCATTGAGTGCTTGTGTCCCTGTATAAATATGAATTCCAATTATATTTATATTAGGCAATAACGAAAGAGTTCCAAAGGCTTCTGCTATTGCCGCCTGGTCAATGCCAAATTGTGTCGGAACACCAGACATTTTAATACTAGAACCACCAGCATCAAAATTAGGATTAATTCTAAGAGAAATATCCACTTTTACATTTCTTTGTGCAGCAAGCTGATTTATGATTTCAGCCTCGGCTGTAGATTCAACATTGATACTATAAATTTGTTCTTTAATTGCATATTCCAGCTCATCGAATGACTTTCCAGGACTGGTAAAAATAATTTTATCTTGTGTAAACCCAGCAGCCAAGGCCATATATAGCTCTCCGATTGAGGCTACCTCTATACAGCTGTTCAGAGCGTTGAATAGCTGGCATATTCCTAAAAGTGGATTTGCCTTCATTGAATAAAAAATTTCGAAGTCTTGGGGTAGAGTGTTTTTAAGTGTATTGTATTGTTTGATAATTTTATCACCATCATATACATACAATGGCGTTCCAAACTTTTGCGCAATATCTAGCAATTCATAATCATTCATTTTACTGGTGACCTCCTTATTACTCACATAGTCAATCCATTTGCTTAATCTAAACTATCTGAAATCCCAACCATCTTAATATATTCTGTAACAAATCCCTCCAGCACGCCTTGCGTACTGATTTTAACCTGCTCGATATTAAATCTTCTCATTACTGTGAATAATATTAAGACCCCTGTAGTGATAACATCCGCTCTCTTAGGATTTAATCCTACTAAGCTAATTTTACCTTCTGTATTTAGCTTTGATAAAACCCCTAACAAACGCTCAATATCATCAATGCTTAAATTCCATCCATTAACTTTGCTTTCGTTGCTATAATTTTCTTTCACTGATAGAGTTCCTAAACTTTTTATTGTTCCTCCAGTTCCAATAAATTGAAGTCCCCTTAAGTCCAATGAACCTAGCTCAGTTATTTTGCTATTGATATAAAATGTTATTTGTTCAAGCTCATTCTTTTCTATAGGGTCATGTTTTACAAACAGCTCAGTTAATCTAACAGCACCAATATCCAAACTTACTTTTTGTTCAATACTATAAACATTTCCCACAATTATTTCAGTGCTGCCTCCACCAATATCTATTACAGCAAATCTATTATTTTTATTTTCTACAACCTCTTTACATGCAGTATAGGCATAATACGCCTCTTTTTCTCCACTTATAATATTGATTTCAACACCAAAGCTCTCCTTTACCCTATCTAATAATACCTGTTTATTACCTGCATCCCGGAGAACACTTGTAGAAAATATAGATATCAGCTTTGCTTTGTGCTTATTACTTTCATTTACTAAATTATCTATAATTTCTATTGACCTTTCGATTGCTAAGGGAGATAAATTATTATCTAGATACATCCCAGTACTTAGTCGATTTACAATGCTGGTTCTTTTTATTACTTCAATTGAGCCTCTATCATTCAACTCGGCAATAATAAATTTTGTAGAATTTGTACCTATTTCAATTGCAGAAACGCGCATAATTATGTCCATGCCCAGTATTTCGTTCAAGAACATCTAGAAAATATTTGTCCGACAGAAATTGCATGGGCTAGGTACCTCCTTGATTAATTTTTTATAGCTTCAATCTTTCTACAAATAACTTTACTTATATACATATTATTCATGTATTTACAATTTTTAGGATACATTACATTGCAAATGTTGTCAAGCTAATGTATGTGATAATTAGTTCAATGAAACTATTGACCCTTACGTTGCGTGATAGCTTACACTATACTTAATCACTAGTGACCCATTAGATATTCAAAAAAATTAAGGAGAATAAAAAAGTGAAAATTAATATTTTAGATACATACCAGCTATACACTGAGATGCTATCACTACCAGACCCTGAACGAGCTGACTTTTTTGATAAAGAAGTCATACAACATTTTGCACCGATGTTTGAAAGAATGAATATGCCCCGTGATCCTAACACGTTTGGTTGCCTCACACTTTCGGGTGTAGATAGCACTGCCAAGGAAATGCTTGCTCAATTACGTGACTCGGACGCTTGGAATAAAGCGCAACAAGCAATAGAATTTGCAGAAAACAACTTGCAAAAACCGGGTATTCAGATGCCCACCGACTTATTGCTGGGGATTTTTTTAGCCAATCCAGTGATTTTTGCAGAAACCCAAGGATATACTGGTCTCGGTTCTTGCCCAGGTTATATCCAAATTATGATTGCGCCTAATGAGTATAATCTTCCTAGATTACCTTCCTGTGTTGCCCATGAATTTCATCACAATGTATTGTTCAATAATATAAATTGGAATTTTATGAATGTTACCTTAAGCCAATACCTCGCTGTTGAAGGGCTGGCAGAGAGTTTTGCATCCACCTTGTATGGCGAGGAGTATATCGGGCCTTGGGTGTCAAATGTTAATGAGACCGATTTGAGAAAAGCGAGCAGTATTATTGGGCAGAATATTGATGTTGTGGGCTTCATGGAGGTGAGGAAGTACATGTATGGCGACCACCCTATGGTACCGGAAGGTAAATCCCTTGGTATTTCTTATTGTGCCGGTTACGCTGTCGGCTATCATGCTGTGCAGTCCTATCTGCGTAAAGCATCAAAGACTGTAGCAGAGGCAACAAAAGCATTTATCAACGGAGAGGACATAATTAAGCAATCCGGGTATTTTTAAACCTTAACTTGCAGCCGCTTGTCGATGCATCTTTTGTTAAATGAAGATAGTTAAGATTCTTAGTAAAGCAGCTTGGAGTAATTTGATTTTTATTTAGCAATGAGAATATTAATCTATCGCCCAAAATTGGTTTAAATACTTCCGCCAAATCTAAGCTTAACGAAAATCTTCTGAATCCTGGCTCATGTAAAAAACTAATAGTAGGATTAAGTTGCGTTCGATATATTTCTCCTAATACTCTTGTATACACTAATCCATTTACAAAAGATATCATAGTATTTATCATATTATCAGGTGGATTCTTGACTCTTTTCTCAAAATCAATTTTCTGGTCAACAATTATATTCCAAGTTGAATAATATAGCTTTCTTATATTTCCCTCTATACCCATTAATTCATTAATAGTCTGTGTTTTTAATATTTTTTCTCTCAGATAAGATATTTCCACCATTGTTTCTTCAACATTTTTACCCCTGCCATTATAGTATCTTAAATTCCTATAAATGTTTGAAGCAGCGGCTTCTATGAATTTTTGCGCTATATATAGTCTTTTTTGCTCATCATCATAGTGTCTAACTTGTTTAACTAATAAATTCCCAGCTAATAAGCTTTCTTTTGGATAAAAACTACCGGTATAAAAACTATAATAATTAAAAAAGTGTATAGGAATTTGATATTTTGATACATAATCTATAAATTTAGTATTGAAAGTCATTTCAGACATTATATAAATATCCTCAACCTGTTCTACAGGAATATCTCTATACTCGTTTTCACTATTGGTAAATCGCAAAGTGTTATCTTTTCTTTGTATTTCACCGTTATTATATATATAATAGCTACGTTTCAAAGCAATCCCACCTTTCTTAAATATAACACAATTCAAAATAAGCACATTTTTTGCAAATAGTTTTTTTCTCAAGTATTGGCGGAGTTGGTTTGTTCACAATTCCTTTCAAGTCAATTAATACTGATTCTATGTATTTTTCATCTTCATCTGTCAATTCAATGTCAATACATTGTTTAAGAAGTGGATAATCAACTTTACCCTTTATACCTTCTACACCCTTTTGTTTCAAATAATACAGGTAATATTTAACTTGCATTATACCTGCATCCTCTATTTTTTTGCTTTTTTTGACCTCATGCAAAATACCCTTATTCTTAATATAGTCAATACTAATAATATCATCAATGTTTATATGCTTTTCTTCTCGTTCATAGCTATTTTCATCAAGAACTTTGCCTATTTTTACATTTTCATTATCAGCTTCCATTTGTATTTGATTGTAAAAATACCACAATTTCCTCTTACAAACAACGTAATAATAAATCATAGTTCCACTAATTGGCTTGTCCATATCCCTATACTCCTTTACAAGAAATTATCAAAGTTATCTACTAAGCCCTTTACCTCTTCGCTTGTTAATCGAATGAACCCTAATTCATTATACTGACAATCTACAACATCTATATATTCATATCTGCTTAGTTGAACCTTCTTAACAAGTATCTTTGAAGCCCCTTTAATATAAATATCAAATCTACCAACTGGCACAGTATACTTTTTAATTTCTTCTTTTAATCTTACTTTTTCTAGTCTTATTTTTTCTAGTTCCTCTCTCCCAATATTAGGGTGAATCTGCTTTAATAATATTTTAGAGTATTCATCTATCTCATCTTTATGCGTTTGATAAATAACATTAGGTATAACATCATAAGATATAATATTTCTTAACTTTATGTCTTCCTTATCCATTTGGTAGGGAGGTAAATCGGCTATCCATCTTGTAAATTGATTAAATTTTACGTCAAAATCACTGCCTTTTAAATTATCTGATGTTAAATAATTGTTTATAATGCTTATCTTATCATTTTCTGTAAGTACTCCATTTACATTGTTCAATGCCTCTTTTGACAATTCATAGATTTTTCTATCAATAAATCCTTTATCTCCATTAGTCAAAAGGTTCTTATCTATGTCTAAAAATATGAAACAGTTAGGTTCCTCTATAGCTTTAAAACCTTTCCTGTTGCACCTTCCCATCCTTTGAAATAGTCCATTTATATCCGAAAGCTCAGTAAACAAATAATCAAAATCTATATCCAGACTTGCTTCTACAATCTGTGTACATATCCAGATGCAGTCCCCAGTAGTTTCTGTTTCCCCAAACTCTAATATCGCTTTTTCTTTTGCTGATCTTTCACACTTTATAAATTTACTATGTAGTATATTTATATCTTGTACTCCTTTTTTTATAAGCTCATTATATATTTGTTGTGCTTTTTTAACCGTGTTACAAACTACAAGTATTTTATTACTTATGTATTTACATTTATTTTGTTTTTGCTTATTTTCACAAAATTTATCATAAATACTTTCAGCATCAATCTGACTATCATAAACCTTCACATTATGCCTTTCCATATCATTTATAAACGTACTTTCTTCAAACTCAATTGGGTATTCTCCCTCTTTTAATTTATCTTTTATAAATGGAGCTAATGTCGCTGTTAGAATGGCAATTTTACCCCCAAGTTTATTTACCATTTTAATGCCATAAATTAAATAAGCGAGTAAATCCGCCCCATACATTTGAATTTCATCAATGACTATTTTTGAATAAGACAAAGTAGTAAGTTTTAGTTCATATCCTTGGTATTTGAAAACAAAATCAAATAATTGATCTAAAGTGGAAATACTAAGAGGTATAGACAGCTGTTTACTCTGATTATAATAATCCATAACATCCATTTCGCCTTGATTGCCCGTTTTATCATCCTTGTCGTTATTGTAATAACTTAATGAATCTGAATGAAGCAGGGCTAATCTAGTTTCAATATGATTTTTCTCTAAAATATCTTCTTTAACTCTTTTATATATGGAATTTATTGCTGTTTTTAATGGTAGAATGAAAAAGCCTTTATTATTGCCTATCCAGTGGAGTCCTGCCTCAGTTTTTCCCATTCCAGTTTGTGCAACAACCACAATATTTTTATTTGTATTTTTGATGCAAAACTGTTGAAGCTCATTCCAATTGGAATCATTTTTCTTACGTTTCCATTTAGTTAATAAATTCTCAAGTCCAGCAATCAGGAAATCGTTTTCATATTCTATTTTAATTTCACCGCTGGCGCTGTAGTCACATTTATGAAGAAATCCTTTAATAAGTATTGCCTCGTCATTTTCTGTTATATCTCTTAACTTTTTAGTAACTCTTCTTTTAACGTCATAAACTTTAAATTCGCTTAATAGGTTTTGTATTAATTCTTTATTTTTTTCATTTTCTATTGTTCTAAAATTATCACAGTAATCATGATGATTCAGAACTGCAACCCCAACCTTATAATAGTCTTCTATATTTTCAAAATCATTTTTATCCATAAAGTACAGAGATAACACATTATGTGCTATCTCTGTATTCTCATCAAACTTTGTACCGTTCTTTATTCTTTTCTGGAATTCCCTATTAGCTTTGCCATAATCATGATATTCACAGGCTTTTTTTGTTAGCTCATATACATGCTTATTTTTGATGTAGTCCAAGCTATGCAATATATTAAGATTTTCCAATAATTCGTCGGTGTGCTGCCTTATAGTTTTTTCAGGTTTTGCTTTGTAAAGAGATAAATCCACAATACCACCCCTAATTAAAATTAACTATGTATGACTTATCTTTACTTACATCAAAATAAAGATTTTCACTTTCATCATCTGCTACATATTTGGATGCATACACAACTTTCTTTTTTTCAAATATCCGTTTATTATCCTTAATAACGTAATTTTTATTCAAATAATACTTAGTTCCATCTGCTGACATTCCATTTTTTGATCGTAAATTTATAGACTCATTTTTTATAAGATCATAATCTAAATATGCAGAATATTCACTAATGATTTCATCGCTGATTTTATCTACTACTTCCACAAAGCAAGCTTCTTTAACATCTACAAAGTCCTCACTTCTACCAATTGATTTCAAATTATATATATTGTCTTTAATATCAGCAAGTGTTTTCTTATCGCTCTTAATATGAAGAATTAATTCCACATTATTTAAAACTTCATAGTACTTTAAAGAGGTGGTAAGACTTGCAAACCTTGAATAAGGTATTTCATATTCCTTTTCTTTGTATTCTTTAAATCTTTGGTTAATTGTTTTCTCTAATTCCTTTATCTCTTTTTCTCTTTTTGAAATTAGTTGCAATACTGGTGAATCCCCATCACATTTTTTCTTTTTATCAGATAATGTCTTTTTACGTTTTTTTATAAGCTCTAGTGCCTTGTCAATTCTATTTTTTTTAAATTCAGTAATTGCTTCTGCTAAATCTTTCAATCCTCTATATTCTTCAAGCAATTCCCTATTTATAACATCTATTGTAATTCCTTTTCTAAAACTGCTTCCTTTTGGCTTTTTCTTCTTAGCCACCTTATCAAATGCGGTTGACAAAAGATTCTTATTTTTCATTTTTACTAAAATATCTCTATCATCTTCTGTTGCTTTTAAAAAACAATAATCCGTATACGGCTCTTTGTGCATAGACTCATATTTTCCCTGAATACTTATATCCATTGGATGATAAGTTGTATAACCACATGCACTATGCAATGCACCGATTATCGTTGAAAATGGGGGTAACGGATAGGTCATTTTATTTAAAGCGGTTTCTTCTTTTTTATAATTTGCACTGCTTTGAGTTAGTATAATTCTTAAAACCTTCATATTTTAACCCCGTAATATTCTTCGACTTGCTCCTTCAAAACTTCAAAGAATTTAGCAACACTAATTGCTGCTAATTCATTTTTAATTTCAGCTTCATTTTTGAAATTTCCACCTTCTACTAGTGCTGCATTACAGCCATTCTCTATTCTATCTTTCAAATCATATGAAATTAACAATTTGCCTTCTTTCACCTTTACAACATTTTCAAAATAATGAGTTTTTCTATCAATTAATCCACCTACAACAAATAATGGTTCAGCATTATCTAGGTTCCCCTTGACAACTAAATTGAGGTTTTCAACTGCATCTAATATAGCAATAACCCGATCTGCTTTTTCTCTATTATCTGACTCTGATACATCAAAATTTTCATCTTTTCCTATCATTTCAAGATCAATTGTTATACTGTATATTTTCATGGATTTATCATACTCATACTGGTATGGCATAAGCCCACATTTCCCAGCGTCAGACTTTTCTTGTAAATTTAGTTTATTGTTTTTTGCAAAGTTTGATGCAAGGAACAAATTATTATGGAATCTTGTTTCATTTACAAAATCATCACAGGCAATTGCATCAGTTAAATAAAAGGAACTCTTTCGGATATATTTCTCGGTGGTATTCATATATCCACCTTCTAAGGCTCTGCAATTTGTGGCATTAAGCTCTCCAGAAACATATTTCTGAGTAGCTTTATCAACAGAGGTTTGCAAGTCACCATACATACCACTTTGTACCATTATAGCATTTTTAAGGCTCTCTCTACTCCTTGTTGCATAGCTCTTTCCATTTTTAAAAACCTTTTGAATACTGGAGATATTCCCAAGACCCTCTCCATAATTTGATGTCATATTTGCCACCACTGTAAGTGTCAATGCTTTTTTATTCATTTTATTTCCCTCCATTATCTTTATTAGACTCGTTATTAAGTGCATTTAGAAATGTATACGCTATGTTTTTATTTCCGGCGAAATCCTCAAACAAATAATAGGCGAAATTAAAAACAACTCCAGAATATGAAGATAACTGTAATAATATTTCAAAAAACCTATCATTATCTTTAAAAATTATAGCACTGAGTAACTTTTGCTTATAACTATTTACTTTATTTTCATTATTAATTTTTACTATAACTTCTTTAGCACATGCATAAGCAGATTCCATTTGCTTGTCCATATTGTCCCCTCCATAAATCAATGTATTAATTTCTATAAGTGTTTTGATATTATATGTATAATTTGGATACTTGTATTTTTCAGTATCCTGCATTGGTTTTAATAACATTTCTATTATGGTATCAAGTTTTATATTGTTTAGAATGTTATCTGTTACTTCCTTTTCAAGATACCTAGTATAGTTGTCATTTACTCTATATGATATTTTAATAGATTTATAATCTTCTATTACATTAAATATTTTAATGGCATCTTTTCTAATATACATTGTTTCAAAATATTTTTTATTTTCAAATCTGTCCCTATTTTTAAATTTACCTTTAGTAATTACCTCAACATCAAAGTCTATGAAATTAGCAGAATTTTTTAGTTCGCAGAATAATGTACTTCTAGGATTATCACTATCGCTTATCAAATTATTAGTATTGAATAGCTGCTTTATAGAGTAGTTGTTGTTTATAAAGAATGCCTCATATGACTTTGAAAATGCAAATGGAATAAAATCGAATTCCTTTTCATCCTCAAATTTATATGTTTTGAAATCCCAATTATATGAAATAGATTTACTTTTTCTAGAAAAGTCTTCAACGTGATAATTTTGTATTCTACAAATTTCACATCGCTCTACTAATAAACTATCGGTATTTGCAAATTTTCTATACAATTCTTCTCTGTTTTTATATGTTTCTTTTATTAATTCTTGTCTATTTTCATTAATTTTTTGTAATATAGCATCCTTATTTTCACCTGAAAATTTATACTTTTCAAAAACTTTTTTCATAGGAGCACTAGCTTTAAGTTTATCATTTACCAATTTTAATTGTTCATCAGTAAATTCGTTATTACTTAATATTTTCTCAACATCTCTATGATGCATATATTCTTCAAAATAATTCTCAACAAATAACAAGTATCTCTCTTCTGTAATAGACTCACTATTATATGCTATAACATCATTATTAGTTTCATATAAATCTGATTCCACCTCGCATTTTGTATCTACAAGATAATTAAAATATTTCATTAATCCCACTATACTAGCACTGTATCTCCAATCAGATGCTTCCATTTGAGTATTAAATTTTCCATCTTTAATTATGCTTTTCATAATGCCTCCTTCCCTATAATTTCAATTGTTCCAAAACCACTTGACTTTCGACTTCCAACTCCACATGTATATAAATGATTTAGCAGTGCTATATTGCCTGTCAAACTAAAATTTCCTACAGTGACCTCTACAAATTGAGAATGGTGTCTTACTACAGTTTTTTTACATCGTAAAGGTATCATGGAAAAACCCTTTAAAATTGAAGTGGGTAAAGTATTAGAATTCGCTATTTGTAATTCTAATACTTTGTGAAGTGCTTCATTAAAACCTTCCTTTTCATAAGAATAATATGTATCCTTGTTATTCTCTTTTTCGTGTTCTCTTACGCATAATGGAGATTTAAAAGTAACTTCTATAGTATCTGTAGTGATAGCAAGCTCTTTTTCTATCAATATACTTTTTATAATCATTGCATTATCGTGTGACAAAGGATAGGTTTTATTCTCTTGTATTAATAGAGCATTAAAAAATACTATACCAGTACCTATATCACTTGTGCTAAATGTAATATTAATTTTTCTATTTGGAACTATTATCATCTCTTTTGTAAATTTGCTACTAGGTATCCCTACTGCAAAAGTGAATGGCTTGTGCTTCCCTATATCGTAATATGTACTAAAATGTTTACCATTATCATATTCAGTTAAGCAATGCTTAAATAGACTAATTATGATTGGACGGTAGTCTAGAGGTAAACATTCGTTTTTTAACTCCAATTCTATTCTAAGTCTCATTACTTTCTCCTTCCGTTAATTTAAAATAGATCACTGTAATTAAAACAAAATTATTTTTAGGTTTGTTGGAATTTACAATTAGGAACTCAAAGTTTTTATTAAAATGTATTTGTAAGAATTCCCATTGTTACCCTTTGTAATATATAATACTACAAGTTACTTGTTTAATCACTATTATTTAACATTTTTTCTAATATTTTTTTACAAATACAAATAATATATTTTATGTATAATAATTAGTTATTTTTCATTGTAATTTAAGTAAGCAATTTTTTCGCAACACAAAAAGCCCCACCCACATCAAAATCCATTGACACAACTAGAGCTTTACTTATGAATATTAAATTATATGTTAACTCTTCCTTCTTACTTCCTCAAAATAGCAAAGGGTTCAACCTCCTGTGCCATTGGCATATAAACAATCATCTGTGCATGGGGGGCTGTTCTGATGTCCTCTCCGTCTTCATTTTTCATAGAAGCTATTGTTTGGACAAAATAATCCTTGTATGGGCTCATAACTTCTATTTCATCACCAACAATCATTCTGTTTCTCTGCTCAATCTTTGCGATTTTAGTTTCTTTGTCATATTCCAATACCAAGCCTACAAAGTCATAGTCTCTAACATATGAGCTAGTATTGTAAATCTGATCTTCTCCGGTTGTTTTATTAAAGTAGAAGCCTGTTGTGTACTCTCTATGACTTGCCTTTGAAAGTTCAGCCAGCCATTGAGGCTTGTAAGTATAGTTTTGAGGGTCAGCCAAATATGAATCAATAGCCTTTCTATATGCACTCACAACTGTAGCCACGTAGAAAGAACTTTTCATTCTTCCCTCAATTTTGAAGCTGAATATTCCCGAGTCAATAAGCTGTGGAATATGCTCAATCATACATAAATCCTTGGAATTAAATATATATGTTCCTCTTTCATCTTCATATACTGGATAATATTCTCCTGGTCGCTTCTCCTCCACAAGCTGGTACTTCCACCTGCAAGGGTGTGAACAAGCACCTTTATTTGAATCTCTTCCAGCCATATAGTTACTAAGCAAACATCTACCAGAATAGGATATGCACATTGCTCCATGAATAAAAGCCTCTATTTCTAGCCCTTCTGGCGTTTTGCTACCAATTTCCCCTATCTCTTCTATAGAAAGTTCTCTGGCAACAACTATACGTTTTGCTCCAAGTTCATACCAGAAGTTTGCACTTTGATAGTTTGTATTATTGGCCTGTGTACTTATGTGTATCTCCATATTAGGTGCCACCTTGCGGACAATGGAGAATATTCCTGGGTCAGATACTATTACTGCATCAACACCAAGCTCAGCCAATTGCTTTATATATTCCGGCAAGCCAACCAAATCCTGATTATGAGGAATAATATTTACTGTAACATAAAGCTTACAACCTCTTTCGTGTGCGAATTTAATGCCCTGCTGCATATCCTCAACAGAAAAATTATCGGCTGAAGCTCTTAGTCCAAACCTTTGTCCTCCAATATATACTGCATCTGCTCCATACAAAATAGCCATTTTAAGTTTTTCCAGGTTCCCAGCAGGAGCCAAAAGTTCAACCTTTTTCATATTATCCTCCAAATAAGTTTTCCAATTATTAGAACTATGTTTTTATCAAACCTACTTATACAAACTTTCTTCTAACCTTGAACTCGCTTATAGCTCAATGCTACTCCATCTCCAATTGGAATAATGCTAGTTTCCAAACTATTATCCTCACAAAGGGTCTTTAGAAAACTCCTCATGTTTGTAACAATTGTCCGCTTTCTTTTTACCACAAGCTTATCATTAGCAACCATACCCTTGTACAAAACATTATCAGATACTAATATCCCTCCAGGAACAAGCATTCTCTTGCTCTGCTCTAGGAACTCACTATATTGACCCTTTGCTGCATCAATAAAAATCATATCGTAGCTTTTGTCCAAACATGTAAGCACATCAATAGCATCTCCTGCTATAACGTTAATATTTTTTTGCTTACCGGCTGATTTTATATTTTTCCTTGCTATGTCAATCATTTCTTCATTTCGCTCTATCGTATCAATAATTCCATTTTCCTCTAAAAACCCAGAAAATAATATAGATGAATAGCCAATAGCAGTACCAATCTCGAGTATCCTTTTTGGCCGCTTCATATTACCTATAACCTTTATCAAAGCAGCAACCTCCGGCTGTATTATTGGCACATGATTTTGAGCAGCATACTCCTCTAACTCTGCAAGCAGTCCCTCGTTAGATTTTATTGTAGCTCTAATATATTCAATTATATAATCGTAATTAATCATATCTCTCACTCTTTATATCCTTCAAATTAGTTGGTAAAAGACGACTTCCATAACTCTACTCAATATTAATTATTCACCTTCAGCCATCTTAATAAATTAGGGTGGCCAGTAGCCACCCTAACTAATTTTAATGATTACATCTCAAATTTATTGCACGCAATCCAATAAGGTTTTATTTTATTTTGCCAAGCCATATTCTTTCATAGCTTTCATATGCTCCTGATACGTTTTAGAGAACTTAGTAGTACCATTACCTGTAGACAAGAAATACATATATTCAGTTTCCTCATCAGGATACAATGCCGCATTAATTGAATCAATACCAGGAGAGCAAATTGGTCCAGGAGGAAGTCCAGCATGGATGTAAGTATTATATGCATTATCTACTGTTGTATCCTCGTAAGTTATAAGCTCATGTACCTTCCCCTCTTCATTTAGGAAAATATACTGCAGGGTTGCACAGGACTGCAATTTTTTCAGATTTGAATCCTTTTGCTTTAATCGCGAATGAAATACTGCTGAAACTAATCTTCTATCACTGCTGGAGCTTACTTCTCTTTCGATAATTGATGCAAGAGTAATAATCTGATCCATAGACATTCCTAATTCCTTAGCCCGATCATAGTGTTCCTTGGTAACTTTATTATTAAAATTTCTCAGCATCTCATTAACAATTGCCTCAGGTTTAACACTTTTTCCAAATTCATACGTATCAGGGAATAAGTATCCCTCTAGAATAAACTCACGATGATTTGTATTCTTAATTTGTTTAGCAAAATCATAATCATATTTACCATATTTCATTGCAGAGTCAAATTCATCCTCAATAGCGAGATCCTTCTTTACAAAGGTATTTACAATCTGTTTATAAGTTAAGCCTTCCGGGATAGTAATCTTAACACTTTCAGGCTTTCCTATCAGTATTCTCATTATAGAATTGAGCTCTAAGTCTTTTTTCAGAACATGCATACCTGCCTGATACTTACCATCAAAACCATTCATCTTTGAAACAAGCTTAAAGATTTGGGTGTTGCTAATAATCCCCTCTTTATTAAGTATATCTGCAATCTCTCCTGTATCAGAGCCCATAGGAATATCAACCTTAACTGCACCAGCTTCAGTTGACTCTATTTTTATTTCGGTAACAACATCATCGTCAGATGAGGTTGTTACTCTGTAAGAGTATGCTGCTCCAACAAAAAATATAATTAAAAAAACAAGTAGTGAAGTTAAAATAAATGTAAGTTTCTTTAACCCAGCAGATATAATAAATATACCAATTAAGATTAAGAGAATCCCAATTACTGTTAAAAGCGCATTTAAGCCCCCATACACAGCATTAAAGCCACTAATCAACGTACCAAAGTAATCCAATATCTTTGGTATTGCTAGAAATGCACCAATAACAACCAATAAAATTCCTAACAAAGAAACCTTCAATTTTCTATTCATTGCCATATAACTCCAATCTAAAGAAAAAACTAAATAGTAAAACTGAACCAAATAGGGCTATAACTATCTAGTTATTCGTTTATAGTAAATCTATAATATATACTATAATATTATTTTGCCCATTTGTCCATATTCTCCTACGCCTACTGCCATGTCCAAGAAGGGAGTCAAATATTCCTTGACTCCTTGATTTGTCTATATTGGCTTACAGCTTATTTCTACTCTTTGCTCTCATTTCAGAATCTAAGACGCGTTTTCTCAAACGAATATTCTTTGGGGTTATTTCAACTAGCTCATCATCTGCTATAAACTCTAATGCCTGCTCAAGACTGAACACTACAGGAGGAGTAAGTCTAAGTGATTCATCAGAACCAGATGCTCTCATATTAGTAACGTGTTTCTTTTTGCAAACATTTACAACTAAGTCATCATATCTGGCATTTTCTCCAACTATCATACCTTCATATACCTTTGTACCAGGTGTTATGAAGAGGTTTCCTCTTTCCTGAGCATTAAACAATCCATAGGTAATGGCTTCTCCGTCCTCAAAAGCAACCAGCGACCCTCTCTGCCTTGTTGGAATTTCACCCTTGTATGGTTCATAGCTATGGAAAACGTGATTCATTATTCCATTTCCCTTTGTATCAGTCATTAGCTCTGATCTATATCCTATTAGTCCTCTTGCAGGTATCTTAAACTCAATTCTCATATAACCCTGATTTGCAGATGTCATATTAACCATCTCAGATTTTCTCTGTCCAAGCTTCTCCATTACTACGCCCATAAATTCTTCAGGAACGTCAATCATCAAGTATTCAATAGGCTCCATTATAACGCCATCAATTTCTCTATTTATTACTCTAGGCTTTGAAACCTGGAATTCATAGCCCTGCCTTCTCATAGTCTCAATCAATATAGAAAGATGAAGCTCGCCTCTGCCTGAAACGGTAAATGATTCAGCTGTATCAGTTTCTTCCACCTTTAAGCTTACATTTGTTTCAAGTTCCTTGAATAATCTATCTCTTAAGTGTCTTGAAGTTACAAAAGAGCCCTCTCTACCAGCAAATGGGCTATTGTTTACACTAAAGGTCATTGATAGGGTTGGCTCATCAATTGCAACAAATGGTAATGGATCAGGTGCACCAACATCACATAAAGTATCTCCAATGGTTACATCACTAACTCCAGATACAGCAACAATATCACCAAGCTCCGCTACATTTGCTTCAACACGTTTTAACCCCTCATAAGTGTAAAGCTTTGTTATCTTTGCATTAAACTGATGCCCCTCTTTTTTACATACAATAGCTTGTTGTCCTAGCTTTATAGAGCCTCTTTCAACTCTTCCAATAGCTATTCTTCCAACATATTCATCATAGTCAACATTAGAAACTAGCAACTGTAGAGTTCCATTCATATTACCCTTTGGTGAAGGCACCTTATCGATAATAACATCAAATAATGGCTTTAAATCTATTCTCTCTCCATACAAATCACAAACAGCAAAGCCTTCTCTTGATGATGCATATACTACTGGAAATTCTAGCTGGTCATCATCTGCCCCAAGCTCAATGAAAAGCTCAATTATTTCATCTACAACCTCGTCAGGTCTTGCTTCAGGTCTGTCAATTTTATTTATAACAACAATTGGCTTCAAATTTAACTGAAGTGCTTTTTTTAGAACAAACCTTGTCTGGGGCATAGCACCTTCAAAGGCATCAACTAATAAAAGTACTCCATCAACCATTTTCAATACACGTTCAACCTCGCCGCCAAAGTCAGCATGACCAGGTGTGTCTACAATATTTATTTTAGTTCCGTTATAATGGACTGATGTATTTTTCGAAAGAATTGTTATTCCTCTTTCTTTCTCTAAGTCATTTGAATCCATTACTCTTTCAACTAAAGCCTCATTTTCTCTAAAAATACCACTTTGTCTAAGCATTGCATCAACGAGTGTTGTTTTACCATGGTCAACGTGCGCAATTATAGCTATATTTTTTACATCATGTCTAATATCCACAAAATTTCTCCTTCGTGGCCTCTGTTAATTTTAAACCTCTATAATAAAAATTATTTCCATTAAATGTCAATATCTAATATAAAAGTAAATAAGCCACTAATTATTTTAATTTACTATAAGGGAAATGTCAACCTCGAGCCTTATATTCAGCATATTGTCATACATGTACGTCATACCTGTACCATTTATTATGCATAATTTATGTGAAATAAATCCAAGTATTGCTACAACTCTGGGTTATGATTTCTATCTGATTTCGACTACAGTTACTCCAGTTTCTCCCTCACCTAGCTTACCTAGTCTAAAGCTTTTCGCATGTGGGTTTTTCTTTAAATATTGGTGTAACCCTGCTCTTAAAGCACCTGTTCCCTTTCCATGTATGAGAGTCACTTCACCCATTCCTGCAATACTGGCATCATCTAAGTATTTATCAACATTTTCTATAGCTTCATCAAGGAGCATACCTCGCAAATCAATCTCAGAGGACATATTCTGTGCCTTTGACAAGCCTATCTTGCCTATCCCGGTTTTTTTAATTTGTTGCTTCTGCTCATCTACCATTTTTAGATTTGAGACATGTACATTTATTTTAATAATACCAGCCTGTACCTGAGCTTCTCCATTTTTGTCAGGAACAGTTAAAATTGTACCCTTTTGATTGAGATTTACAATAAGAACTGTATCACCCGGCTTTAAGTTCTTTGGAGGTTTAACCAAGCCTTGCCTTGGCATAATTGACTCTACAAGTGAGTCATCCAAGCTGCTTATACTCTTATTTACCCTTTGCCTAAGTTCCTCGGTTTGTCTTCTAACCTCTGCTTCTTCTTGTTCCTTTGCCAGTCTCTTCATCTCAGAAACTAGCTCTTCGGCTTCTATTTTAGAACTCATCAGAATCTGTCTAGCCTCTTCACGTGCCTTTCGAAGTTCACTTTCTTTTTGGGCAGCAAGCTTACTTTTCTGAGTTTCTAAGTCCTTCTTTAGTCTCTCAGCCTCTAGTCTATAGCTTTCGGCCCTCATCTTTTCTCTTTCAGCTTCACTTCTGTTTTTCTCAATACTTAATAATATATCCTCAAAGCGAATATCTTCTTGTGAAAGGAATTCCTTGGACCTCTCAATAATATCATCTGTCAGTCCCAAGCGTTTTGAAATTGCGAAAGCATTACTCTTTCCTGGAACTCCAATAAGCAAACGATAAGTAGGTCGTAATGTCTCAACATCAAACTCACAGGAAGCATTTTCAACACCAATTGTTGAAATAGCATATACCTTTAGTTCGCTATAGTGTGTAGTTGCAAGCGTAGTAGCACCCATTTGGTGAAGACATTCAAGTATAGACATAGCAAGAGCAGCACCTTCTGTTGGGTCTGTACCAGCACCTAGTTCATCAAACATAACAAGAGATTTACTGTTTACATTCTTAAGTATTTCAACAATATTCTTCATGTGGGAGGAAAAAGTACTAAGACTTTGCTCAATACTCTGTTCATCACCAATATCAGCATATATTTTTTCGAATACACTCATCTCTGTTCCATCATTAGCAGGAACATGTAGCCCACTTTGTGTCATTAGAGTAAAGAGTCCAACTGTTTTTAAGGATACAGTCTTACCGCCTGTATTAGGTCCTGTAACAATTAAAGAATTAAATTTATCACCTATCCAAAAATCTATTGGAACTACTTTCTTAGCATCAAGTAAAGGGTGTCTGCCTTTTTTTATAATAATTCTGCCTTCTTGATTAACCTTCGGGCACACACAATTGTAGTCAACAGATAGTTTTGCCTTTGCAAAAATAAAGTCAAGCTTGGCCATAATGCTCATATTTGCACTTAATTGAGGCAATATTAGAGAAGCATCTTGAGATAGCTCAGCTAAAATTCTTTCAATTTCAGCTTGTTCCTTCATTTTCAGCTGCTTTATGCTGTTATTCGCCTCTACTACAGCCATTGGTTCAATAAAAAGTGTAGCTCCACTGGAGGAAGAGTCGTGTACCATACCAGGGATATCATTTTTGTGCTCAGATTTTACAGGAACAACATATCTATCCCCTCTGATGGTAACAACAGCTTCTTGTATAAATTTCTGATACTTCGTTGAACGAATCAAGGTATTTAGCTTGTCCTTAATAGAGGCCTGATGAACTTTAATCTGACGTCTGATGTTGTTTAGTGTTGAACTGGCATTATCAGCTATTTCATCTTCGCTTAAAATACACTGCTCAATTTTATGTTCAAGCCTTTGATTTGACTCTAGACAAGATACTAATTCATTTATAACATTGGTATTTTCCTCATTTACCCGATCATTTACATAGGATTTGAGATTCCTTGCTGCACGAAGAACTCCCCCCAGTCGTAATAATTCACCAGGATTTAAAATCCCACCAATATCAAGTCTCTTCAAACTTGCCCTAATGTCACTTATTCCACCTAGAGGAGGTGAGCCTCGTCTCATTATACAGCTTACTCCATCATTAGTTTCTATGAGAAGTTTTTCAACCTCTTTAAAATCAGTTAGAGGAGCGAGCTCCTCTACTAGCTCTCTCCCCAATTCTGATGCAGTTAAGTTTTTTAACTTATCAATAATCTTATTAAATTCAAGTACTCTTATTGTTCTTTCGTTCATCAATATGTCCATGTCCCGTATTTGGCACAAAACTCCACTAAAGTACTGACATGGACTCGGTCCCCCTTATATTACTTATTTTAGTGCTTTCAAGCTTAGGTATTTCCTTCTTCCTTTAAAAATCTTCCAAAAATGTTCTATAATTAAATGACAATTAATTTGACTCAAATTTCTTATGGTCATCATTTCGGAGTTGAGCTCTCTTTATCTTTCCACTAATTGTCTTTGGTAATTCATCTACAAATTCAATAATTCGAGGATATTTATACGGAGCAGTAACCTTCTTAACATAATCCTGAATCTCTTTTTTAAGCTCTTCTGTTGGCTCATAACCCTTTGCTAATATAATAGTAGCTTTTACAACAGTACCTCTTACACTATCAGGTGCACCAGTTACTGCACATTCTACAACTGATGGATGCTCAATAATGGCACTTTCGACTTCAAAAGGACTAATTCTATAGCCTGATGCTTTTATAACATCATCGTTTCGTCCAACAAACCATAGAAAGCCATGTTCATCCCTATAAACAACATCACCAGTGTGATACATATCATCATACCATACCTTTGCAGTCGCTTCTGGGTCTTTATAATATCCACAAAACAGTCCTGCGGGCTTTGCGGTATCTACACCCTTTATAACTAGCTCCCCTTCCTCACCAACTGGGCAGGAGTTATTATTTTCATCTACTATGTCAATTTGATAAGCTGGGTTGGGCATGCCCATTGAGCCGGGATCTACTTTAAGCCATTCATAGTTTGCAACAATAACTGTCGTCTCAGTTTGTCCAAACCCATTTAGAATTTCTAGACCAGTTATATTTTTAAATCTATTGAATATTTCTGGGTTAAGGGGTTCCCCGGCAGTTGAGCAATGACTAAGTGATGACAAATCATATTTCGTTATATCCTGCTGAAGCATATACCTATAAATAGTAGGTGGTGCACAAAAAGTCTTCACATGATATTTTTCTATTTTCTCAAGTAAATTACATGGGTCAAACCTATCCATATCATAAAGGAACTGCACAGCCCCACATATCCACTGTCCATATAATTTACCCCATCCAAACTTAGCCCAGCCCGAATCAGCAACAGATATGTGTAATCCAAGCTCTTCAACCCTATGCCAATATTTAGCTGTAACAATATGCCCCAAGGGATATGTAAAATTATGCATTGCCATCTTTGGCATACTAGTAGTTCCGGAAGTAAAATATATCATCATCAAGTCACTATTTACTGTAGCGTTATCACCCTCTGGCCTAGTCCATTTATCAGAAACATCTTCTATTTCACTATCATAATCAAACCAGTTCTCATTACTTCCGCCAACCATAATATAAGTATCCACTGTTGGTGACTCAACCCTAGCGCTATCTACGTGTTCAATAACACCGTCTGCATTATAGGCTATAATAGCTTTTACCCCTGCGGCATTATTTCTGTAAACTATATCCTTCTTCATCAACTGGTTTGTACAGGGAATAAAAATTGCACCTATCTTTGAGGCAGCAAATGAAAAGAAGTAAAATTCAAACCTTCTCCTGAGAATAAAAATTATTTTATCACCCTTACCTATGCCTTTTGAGGTAAGGTAATTTGCTGTTTTGTCAGACCAATACTTTAACTCACTAAATGTGAACTTTCTCTCATTTCCATTGTCATCACACCAAACAAGAGCAAGTCTTTCAGGTTCATTCTTTGCATATTCATCAATTATGTCATAGGCAAAATTAAAATTCTCGGGAACAATAAGTTTAAAATTCTTGCTAAAATCCTCATATGAATTAAATTCAGTTTTTTCTAAATATCTTGCTTCCAAACTCATTTGTAAATCCTCCAATACGTTTTGACCAATTTTTTCTACATTCATTTATCAATTTAACTTTGTTATCTAGTTTATTAAAGCAATATTATTGTTAAAAATTTAGCAGTTTTTCCATCTAAAGCAATCTGCTTGTGTGGAAGTGTGGAGTTAAAATACAATGCGTCTCCCTGTTCCAGATTAAAGCTTTCCTTACCAATTACTACCTGCATCTTGCCCTCTAAGCAAAAATTAAATTCCTGTCCTTTATGTGAAACTAATTCTGGAGAGTTATTTGGATCAAGTACAACCAGCAATGGTTCTATTTTTCTATTGGAATATTTATATGCCAAGCTCTCAAAATAGTATTGGTCATATCTTTCTACCTGCAAGCCTTCACCCTTTTTTACAAAACTGATATCATGTAACTTTGGTGACGTGCCTGTTAAAATCTCTGTCATATCGACTTTATAATAGTCTGCTATTTCATATAGTATACTGACCGGAATATCATCTTGGGCATTTTCATATTTTAAATATTCATCCAGACTTAGTCCAATAGATTTAGCCACCTCTTCTTCTGAATATCCAGCTAATAACCTTAATCCCTTTATTCTGACCGCAATATCTTTTACCTTTTCATTCATGTTATACACCAATCCCTTCGTTAGATTTATAAGTACATATATTATTATTTTGATTTATAAGCTAGTTTGAAAAATAAAAAATGACAATACCCATCTGTGTAATGCATATCAAGTTATGAATAAACATATATCATTATAACATATAAATATATAATAATTATATGTTAATCTTTAAATTTTTTCCTTATCCCAGGAAAAATCCAAACACCAAGGGTCAAACAGATAAGGCATGCAGAAATGCCAAAGAGAGATGGTAACGACCTATAAAATAAGCTCTGAAGAGTTATATGTGGATTGCTTTCTAAAAAAATTGCAGAGTTTATAACTATATATGTAAATAAGAATGCAATACCCAAAAGCTGAAATATATAGTGCTGTTCTAGTAGATTTACAGAGCAGGCTGCCACAAAAACAATAAAAAAAACTGCAATGGAATATGAAAAAGCTGGTGACATACTAACCTCCACGCCAACCTTTGGCAAAAATAATAATGAAATTTATCGTGGAGGTACGCAATCAAATTATAACTGCATTTTGATTCTTTCGAGCTAACCTCCACGCCAACCTTTGGCAAAAATAATAATGAAATTTATCGTGGAGGTACGCAATCAAATTATAACTGCAT
>JAEZOA010000060.1 GCA_023441625.1 Bacillota bacterium | reverse complement strand
TGGACCTTCATACCGCTTAAAAGGAGTTTATGATGCTTTTGAGGAGAGAGATTCTTCTGCAAACAAATTGTAAATAATGTGCACTTTTACTTTAAAATTTTTGTGCAGTTTATGATTGACATTTACAGTTATGCCTAAATTATCAGCAAGAAAATATATACATCCTTTCAACTCCAATCATCTATAATATTGTATAATTATATAATACATATCAAGTAATAACAACACAAATGAAGGAACAAACTTGAAAATCTGGGCATATGATTTACTACAAAAAAGGGATACTGCCAGTTCTTGAGCAGTATCCCCTTTTTTACATCAATTAATACTCTTCTTCTTGAATATCAAAAACAAAATTGCATTTGTCACATCTAAAAACAAAAAGGGAGCCAAAGCTTTCACTATCGGTTTCTTCAACGTGGATTAATCCCCCGCAGTCACAATTCTTCGGATACCCATTCATACAGGTGCAGCACTCTGCATGGTGTGAATTTGGATGCTTTAAATCTATTGGATTAGAATTACACATGACCATCACTCCAATCATAACCCGACTTCTAGGATTATTAGTTTATGTATTTATTTTAATACATTAATGCCTAGATGTAAAGTGCTTGAGCATGTATACATGATTTCATATATTTGATTGCATAGAAATTTCTATAGACTTTAATAACAAAAATTACCCTTTTAATTTATTAAAAATTCTGTGAAAAAAATGTCAAACTTTCATTGACAATGTCACTATTAGAAATTACAATAATAATGGACATTGTTAAATAAACACTTATTAAAGATACGGTATTAGTCAGATTATTTTTTGGGCATAAGAATGTATACAAAGTACCACAAAGTACAACAATAGAGCTATGAGGGTGGCTCTATAAAAGCTTTTTCCTATATCTAGGAATTAAGGAAATGAAGTTATTAATGAGGGAGTCATTAGGGCTCATAGGAGGCTGAAATGGAAAAGGTTAAAGAGATTTTGAATCGCTATGGCAATTCAAAAGACAATCTAATTCAAGTAATGTTAGAACTACAGAATGCTTCGGGAACAAATTCACTGCCACATCAATGGGTTGAATATGTTGCACAGGAGCTTAATATGCCAGTTAGTAGGGTATATAGTGTTATTACCTTCTACTCAATGTTTGGAACTGTGCCAAGAGGAAAGCATTTGTTAGAGGTCTGTAAAAGTGGACCATGTCATGTTACAGGTGCAAAAAATGTGTTACAGCTTCTTGAAGAAAAGCTGAATATTAAGCCTGGTCAAACAACTGAAGATGGTCTTTTTACACTAATTCAGTCAAGTTGTTTTGGAGCATGTGATATAGCTCCTGCTATCAAGATTGGTGAGAAGGTTTATGGTAATCTCACTAAAGAAAAGCTGTCTGAGATAGTAAACTCTTATAGGGAGGGGCAACATAATGGATAAGGTATTGAGTGCAAGATTTGGTAAGATTAAACCTGATAGCGTAGAGGAATACATTCAGGCAGGCGGATACCAAGGCTTGAAGAAAGTAATGACTATGGAGCATGTAGATGCTATTGAAGAAATTAAGAAAGCAAACCTTTTTGGTCGAGGTGGTGCTGCATATCCAACAGGAATAAAGTGGGAGCAAGCCTATGCAATCAAAAAAGGTCCTAAATATATGGTCTGTAATGCAGATGAAGGAGAGCCAGGTACTTTTAAAGATAAGCATATATTATCCGAGGATCCATTTGAGTTAATAGAAGGTATGACTATTGGCGCGTATATAATGGGCGCAAAAGAGGGATATATATATATTAGAGGCGAATATGCTGCAATACAGAGAATAGTTAATAGTGCTATTGAAAATGCGAAAAAAGCTGGTTATTTAGGTAATAATATATTAGGTACAGATTTTGAGTTTAATCTCAAGGTTGTTTCTGGTGCAGGTGCATATGTTTGTGGAGAAAATACTGCACTTGTAGAATCAATTGAAGGTAAACCAGGAAGACCTAGACAAAAACCACCTTATATAAAAAATTGTGGTTTGTATCAAATGCCAACTATTTTAAATAACGTTGAAACTTATTCATGTATTCCTTGGATAATAAAAGATGGTGGGGATAAGTTTAGTTCACTTGGAACAGAATTTAGTGGTGGTACAAAGTTAATGTGCCTGTCAGGAAACGTTAAAAATAGAGGAGTTTACGAGATTCCTTTTGGAATGACTTTAAAAGAGCTTATATATGACTTAGGTGGAGGAATGGATAGCGGACGCAATCTGAAATTTGTTCATCTTGGTGGCTCGTCAGGAAGCTGTTTCCCAGCAAGCCTGATTGATACAAAAATTTGCTATTATCACTTAAAAAAAGCCGGTTTTTCATTAGGGTCAGGAGCTGTTCTTGTTGTTGATGATAGTAATTGTGTAGTTGATTATCTAAAAGCAGTTATGGAATTTTTTGAAGAAGAATCCTGTGGAAAATGTACTCCATGTAGAGAAGGAAACTATAGAATAGTTGAGATTCTTGAGAAATTTACAGAGGGTACAGCAACTATTGATGATTTTAATAAATTAAAGAGCTTAGCTCAAACAATGAAAACCACAAGCTTCTGTGGACTTGGTCAGAGTGCACCGGTACCAGTAATTACTCTTATTAAGTACTTTGAGGAAGAATTCCTAGAGCACATTAATGGAAAATGTAGAACTGGTGTATGTAGCATGTCTGGAAAGGCAGGTATATAGCGGGAAAAATCATTTGTTTGAACATCGTGCATTTTCACGCAAGAAAAACACTATCGTGTTTTTCGTTCCTTATTTAATTACGTGCTAAAGCACGTAGATGGAGGTTATTATGGATATGATTAATATAACTATAGATGGTATTGAGTTATCAGTACCAAAAGATACTACTATACTTGAAGCGGCAAAAACGCTTAACATAAGCATTCCAACACTATGCTTCATGAAGGGCATTAATGAGCCTGGCTCCTGTAGAGTATGTGTAGTTGAAGTTGAAGGTTGGAGAGGTTTGCATCCTGCATGTGTTACTAAAGTGTCTGAAGGAATTGCTGTTAAGACTTCTACAAGTACTGTTAGAGAAGCAAGAAAGAATATTTTAGAACTAATTATGTCTAATCATAATAGAGAATGTCTATCCTGCTCGAGAAATTTGAAGTGCGAGTTGCAGACTCTTTGCAATGACAATGGAATAGATAGGCTTCCCTATGTAGGAAAGGTTAATAAAGGCCATATTGATTCAACTGGACCTATAGTAAGAGATCCTAACAAATGTGTACTTTGCGGTAGATGTGTAAGTGTCTGTGCAAAGCAGCAGGATGTGGGAGTAATAGACTTTGCATGTCGTGGAGCGCATACAACAGTCACAACTGCTTTTGAAGAAGGACTTGCTGAGCATGATTGTATTAATTGTGGACAATGCATTAAGATTTGTCCTGTAGGTGCACTTTCTGAGAGAGATGATACTGCTAAGGTATGGAAGGCACTTGAAAACCAAGAACTGCATGTTGTTGTTCAAACAGCTCCTGCAGTAAGAGTAGGACTTGGAGAAGAGTTTGGATTCGAACCTGGTACAAATGTTGAAGGTAAAATGGTTACTGCCCTTAGAAGACTGGGCTTTAATAAGGTATTTGATACAAACTTCAGTGCTGATTTGACAATAATTGAAGAAGGTACAGAACTACTTAATAGAATAAATAATGGTGGAAAGCTTCCAATGATAACTTCCTGTTCACCAGGCTGGATTAAATTCTGTGAGCATAATTATCATGACTTCCTAGACAATTTATCTACATGTAAATCACCACAACAGATGTTTGGTGCAATTGCTAAGTCTTACTATCCAGAAAAGGCTGATGTTGACCCTAAGAAGATGTTTGTTGTTTCTGTAATGCCATGTACTGCAAAGAAATATGAGGCTGACAGGTCTGAGATGCAGGTTGATGGATTAAAGGATATTGACGCAGTAATTACAACAAGAGAGCTTGCAAGAATGATACGTCAGGCAGGTATAAATTTTGCAGAGTTGGAAGATGGACAGCGTGATAGTATTCTCGGAGCTTATTCTGGAGCGGGAACTATTTTCGGCAACACTGGTGGAGTAATGGAGGCAGCACTTCGCACAGTTGCTGACAAACTTACTGGTAAATCCCTTGATTGCATTGAATACACCGCTGTAAGAGGACTAAATGGAATAAAGGAAGCTACTGTAAATGTTGCAGGCATGGATATAAAAGTTGCTGTTGTAAGTGGGACTGGCAATGCTGCTAAATTATTAGATAAAATAAGGGCTGGAGAAGCAGAGTATCATTTCATAGAGGTAATGGCTTGTGAAGGTGGATGTATAAATGGTGGAGGACAGCCAATTATAAAGGATAAATCCACTACAGAGCAGGTTAAGGCGGCAAGAATAAAAGGACTTTATGACATAGATATATCCTGTGAAACGAGAAAATCACACGATAATCCTGAAATTCAAAAGCTGTATTCAGAATATCTTGGTGAAGCTGGAGGACATAGGTCGCATAAGCTATTGCATACAAAATATACAAAGAGATAAGATATAATTTAAGTAATTATTTTCTAATTTGTAAATAGTATAATAAAAAACGTCATTGGGATAAATATCTTCAATGGCGTTTTTTTATTATACAAAAACGACAATTAATTAAATCTTTTATCACTCCTAAAGCTAGACGATAAGCTAAAGAGATATTTGGATTCCGTTTAAAATGAACCTATAGAATAAACCAATAAGGGTTATTCATATAGGTTCTTTTTTAATATAAATTTTTATAAAGTATTTAGAGCTATTAAGAATCAATGGGGAAATATTTTTTTATTTTTTGTGCGTATTTGGATTACCGCTTGACATTGTACCACGTGGTATTCGTTTTTTTTCGTCTAAATCTTGGGTGTTGGCAAAGTTTTCAACACCATCTGTTTTTGTACTTTTATTCTTTCCCATAATAATGCCCATGCCCCGCATTTTGAACAAAACTCCAATAAAGTACTTGCATGGGCTCGGTCCTCCTCTTTATAATTTATTTTAGTTCTTTGAGCCTGCTCAAATTAGCTATAAATATTGAATTTTATTGTTCAAGATTCTTATTTGTTATATTTTATTATTTTCCAATAATTAAAGTATTATACTAAATTAAATTAAATACAATACAAATATATTACCTATTCTGATATAATAGATAGATGGTTTATTACAAAATACCATTTTGGAAAAAAATAGTAATATAGATATTTCTTAATACTTTTTGTGTGACCGATATAGTATTTATACTTGGCACATTATAGCATGGAGGATTAAATGAAGAATAGAAAAACAAAGAAAAATAATTTGCTACCAGTATTGATAGTCCTTTTAAGTGTTTTGGTATTAGTATTAGTAGCTATGGTCCTTATATATTTTGATAAGATACCTTGGAGTAATATAGACATGGGAACACCTACAACAACTACAACTGGGAATAATTCTTCGGATATATCCACACCGTCTAAAGCTACAGCGTCTGAGTCTCAAGCTACACAAACTACACAACCAGACAAGGAACCAGACAAAGAACCAGCTGAGAGCACAAATCCAGATGAACTGCTTATTTCATGGAATAATCCTGCGAGCTTTTTATCAAAAGCTATTTTAAATAATGGTGCAACAAAGAAGTCATTTAAGGATGGTGGTAATATTCAGTACTGGCAGCTTGTAGATAACAAAACGACTAAAGATTACAAGCCTTCATACAATATTGCCTTTGGTTCACCAGATATGTATTCAGAGCTTGAGGGGGTAACTACCTTTAGAGGGAATAATTATAGAACTGCTCCCTCATGGGGAACCAGTAGTGTTAATGAAAAGACGTTAGAGATTGTATGGACACACGAAATTGGTGCTGTTTCTGGGGTGGGTAGTTATTGGCCGGGTGCTGGTTGGACTGGACAGCCTCTTCTTGTTCACTGGTCTGAAGAAGTTAGGAAAATAATGAATATAAACGAGGATTTAAAAACGAAAGATCTTGTTGAGGTTATTTATCCAGTATTTGATGGAAATGTGTATTTCCTTGACTTAGAGACAGGTAAATCTTCAAGACCAAAGATGAATATTGGTTTTACTGTTAAAGGTACAGGAATGGTTGACCCTAGAGGATATCCTTTGTTTTATACTGGAATGGGCTTGAACGAAAATAACGGTAAAACAGGTTCGTTTAAATATAGGATATTTGACTTGATAAATCAGAAGGAGATATTTTCTTTCTCTGGTAAAGATCCAGTTGCTTTTAGGTCATGGGGCGCAAATGATTCTTCTGCACTTATTAACAGATATACAGATACACTTATCAATTGTGGTGAGAATGGCTTGGTGTACAAGGCCAAGCTTAATACTAAATTTGATAAGACAGCCGGTACAATTTCAATAAACCCAACTGTTACCAAGTATCGTTATAAGAGTAGCTATAGTGCTGAGCAGGGAATTGAAAATTCACCAGCATTTTATAGAAACCTGATGTATTTTGCTGATAATGGTGGAACTATTCAGTGTTTGGATATAAATACACTTGAGCCTGTTTGGATATATAATTCGGGTGATGATACAGATAGTACCATTACTATAGAAGAAACAGAGGATGGGGTATTTCTGTATACTGCAAATGAAATTGACAAGAGGGGCAAGGCAGGATCAAGAGCAAATTGTAATATTCGCAAAATTAATGCCCTTACTGGTGAACTTGTATGGCTAAGGGATTATTCCTGTGCTTATCAGAATTATATAAATGGCGGAGCATTAGCGACTCCGGTAATTGGCAAGAATGATATAAGTGATATTGTAATTTTTAACGTTGCATTAACAGGTACCACTAATGACGGTACTCTAGTTGCCATAGATAAGAAGACCGGTGAAGAGGTGTGGAAGAGACATCTTGAGGCATATAGCTGGAGTTCACCTGTAGATTTTATGTCTGATGACGGGAAGACATACCTAATCTTATGTGACTTTGCAGGAGATATGCATTTGATTGACCCAAAAACAGGAGAAGATTTGGATAAAATCTTTGTAGGTGGAAATGTTGAAGCTTCACCATCAATTTATAATGATATGATAGTGGTAGGAACTTATGCAAAAAAAATATATGGTGTTAAAATAAAGTAAGTGTTAAGAAACTAAAAGTTTGAAAAAAATTAAAATAGATCAGGAGGTACCGAGCCCATGCCATTTATGTCAAGGAAATACACATTTCCTTAACATAAGCAATGTTGGTTTGCCAACTTGCGTTGTTTATGTTCTTATGCGAAATGCTGGGCATGGGGATTTTATGAGAAGAAGATACAAAAGAAGAGCAACAAATAAGTTAAAAGTAATCTTAGCAATTTTAATATTGGCCTTGATAGCAGCAGGAGTATGGTTCGCATATGAAAAGAAGCTGAATTCTGATGAATATATTCATATCCCGGACTCTATTATTGTTTCAACGTCCACACAAGAGTCAGAAGAAATAGAACAGGAGCCAGAGCCAGAGCCTGTAGCAGATCCCATGCCTGCAGAGTTAACAGATCCAGAAAAGCTAAAGACTTCCTGGAGTGAAGACTCTACCTTTGATGGTGCAAAGGCGTTCTTGGAATATGCACTTGATAACCTGCTTCCAAATGGGACTAATATGAAGTCATGGATATTTAGAAATAACACGCCAATAACTGATTATGCTATTAAGAAAAAAGATAAAATTGAGTTTGGTGCTTCTGACGAATACTCAGAGCTTGAAGGTGTAACTGCTTTTAGAGGAAACAACTATAGAGATAATGCTTCATTTGGTACGCGAACAGTTAGCCAAAAGAAGCTTGAAATAGTTTGGGAAAAAACAGGGCTTGGAGCTATTTCAGCACATGGAAGCAAATGGCCCGGAACTGGTTGGACAGGACAGCCACTTTTAGTTCATTGGTCTGAGGATGCTAGAAAGCTTATGAATATAAATGCTGAAATGAAGTCTAAGGACTTAGTTGAGGTAATATATCCAGCTCTTGATGGTAATATTTATTTTCTTGATCTTGAAACTGGTAAACCAACAAGAAACAAAATAGAAATCGGGTATCCTATAAAGGGAACAGCAATGGTGGACCCAAGGGGATATCCAATACTATATACAGGGATGGGTATAAATGAAGACAATGGGAAGTTTGCTGAATATAAGTATAGGTTTATCAGCTTGATTGACCAAAAAGAAATATACTCCTTATATGGGAGAGATGAGGTGGCTTTTAGAGGTTGGGGAGCAAATGACAGCTCTGCGCTATTGGATAAAACTACAGATACTCTTCTAAACTGCGGTGAGAATGGCCTGGTATATAAAGTAAAGCTTAATACAAAGTTTGATAAAAATGCAGGAACTCTTACAATGGCACCTCAAATAACTAAATATCGTTATAGAAGCCCATACAATGATGAACAGGGTATAGAAAACTCACCTGCAATATACAAGAATTTTATGTATTTTAATGATAATGGCGGTACAATGCAATGCCTTGATTTAAATACTATGAAGCCGGTTTGGATTTATGATACTGGGGATGACACGGATGCTACTACTGTAATAGAAGAAACCGACGAAGGAGTATTCCTTTATACAGCAAATCAGGTAGATAAGCGTGGAGATGGCGGGAAAAATAAGTATGCTGATTGCAATATTAGGAAATTTAACGCCCTTACAGGCGAAGTAATTTGGCAAAAGGATTATCAATGTGTATATAATTACTATATAAATGGTGGTGCACTTGGTACTCCTGTTTTAGGAAAAGATGATATAAGCAATATGGTAATTTTCAATATAGCATTTACAGGTTCAAATACTGATGGTACTATGGTTGCACTAGATAAAAAAACAGGACAGGAGATTTGGAAGAAGAAGCTTGCAGCTTACAGCTGGTGTTCGCCTGTTGATTTTAAAAGCTCTGATGGCAAGACTTATATGGTTTATAGTGATTACGCTGGATTAATGCACCTTGTAGATCCTATGACAGGGAATATCTTAGACTCCATATCACTAGGGCTAAATGTTGAGTCTTCACCTGCAATATATAACGACACCATTGTAGTAGGGAGCTATGCCCAAAAGATCTTTGGGATTAAGGTTAAATAAAGAAGACTTAAGTTTGCAGATATAAACAGAGGGGACTTAAATAAATAATGAAAATTTTAAAAGAAGTATTTAGTTGGATTGGAACAATTGTAGTATCGGTAGTTGTAGCATTATTAGTTATTATTTTTTTGTTTCAGCCTACAAGTGTAGATGGGCCATCAATGGAAAATACTTTGCAGGATAAAGATAAAATAATAATAAACAAAACTCAAAATATATTTCATAGTAGTCCTGACTATGGGGATATAGTTATAATTGATAGCAGGGTAGAGCGTGAGAGGACATTTCTGGATAATGTAACTGACCCAATAAAATATAGTATCCTTTTTTCTAAGTTCAAAAAGGAGGAGGAATTAGAGGAAATATTTTGGGTTAAAAGAGTTATTGGTAAAGCTGGAGACGTACTAGAATTTAAAGAAAATAAGGTTTATAGAAATGGTGAGGCTTTAGAAGAAACATATATAAAAGAGGAAATGAATTATGAATCAAATGAACAGATAACTGTTCCTGAAAACAGTGTATTTGTTATGGGTGACAATAGAAATTGGAGTAGAGATAGCAGAGATATAGGCTCTGTTCCTATTGACCATGTTATTGGAAAGTATTTATTTAAGCTAGGGTTTTAGGAGGTATGGTTATGGGAGCACTATCAGTGTTTAGTAAACAATATCATGTGGATTACGGAGACTCTGACTATTACAAGAAACTTAAGCTAAGCTCTTTATTTAATTACCTTCAGGATGTTGCTAGTTTACATTCGGAAAGCTTAGGAATAGGTATTAATGACATAAGTAAAAAGTATGGTGTTGCTTGGGTTATTGTTCGTATACTGGTTATGGTTGAACGGATGCCGGAATGGAAAGAGGATATTTTAATAGAAACCTGGCCAAATGAGCCAAAGAAACTGGAGTTTGAAAGGAATTTTCTTGTTAAAGATTCAGAGGGTAAGGTTTTAGTTAGGGCAATATCTAGTTGGGTTATTATGAGCTTAGAAGAAAGAGAAATTAAAAAAACTGAGTTGATTGAGTACAATAATCCTCCATTTTTACAGGAGAAAGCTATTAATCAACGTATGAGTAAGCTTAAACCAAGAGGGGAGCTTGAAATAGTATATAAGAAGCGTATTGGCTATAGTGATATAGATATTAATGGACATTTAAACAATTCGAAATATATTGATTATATTATGGATTGTTTTTCATTGGAGCAGCATGGCAAATATGGAGTTGAATCAATTCAAGTGAGCTATATTAGCGAAGCGGTTGCAGGGGATACAATTATTTTCTACAGGGATATCTCTGAACTAAAGGTCGGCTGTATATATATTGAAGGGGTTAACGAAACAAATGATAAAGTCTATTTTAAAGCTTTTGTTACAATAGTATAACTAATGTCAAAATAAGCCTTTTGTATAGTATAATATAGATATGTATTGTGGTTACAGATATATTATTAATTTTGCGGCCATACTTAATGGTCCATGGAGGGAATATGACAAACAAAAACAAATTAAAGGTTCTTGTTGGAATACTACTCATATTTATTGTTATTCTAGTGGCGTTGCTCATATATGCAACAACAGTATATAAGAATAATGATAAACCAGTATCTCCTACAAATATAAGTCAGTCTGCAGCTTCCACAGCAAGTGCCTCCCAAAGCGCAAGTGAACAAAGTGAGGTGCCAGAAAGTATTGAGTTAAAGCTATACTTTTTTGATGCTGATGATTATGATAATGTTAAAGAAATACGCACAGTAACAGTTGACAAGAAATTATTTCAAGAGGATAAGACATCAGCTATTAATAAAGTACTAGAATCAACAAACTTACGCATAAATAATGCAATAATAAATGGCAAGGCTATTACAGTAGATTTACCAAAGGAAGTAGCACTTAGCTTTAATAATGGAAGTGCTGGCGGTATTACTAATACAAATATTTTGGCTATGACCATACTGAATATTCCCGATATTGAAAAAATGGAAGTCACTGTAGATGGCGTAGCTGGTGTGGTAGCAGATCATTTTAATTTTAATGGAACCTTTAGCAAAACCGAGGATGGAAAAAAATATATCTTTACTGAGTCGGATAAAGAGAGCAAGTATTTAGACTTTTAATGAATAAGTTAAAAGGCAGGTGGAGATGTGAAACAAGGAAGGCTTGTTCAAATAGTACTATTTGTATTAGGTTTGATAGGTATACTTGATACAATTTTCATATCAAGCACAAGTGGTGGTAAGGATGTGGGTATCCTGCTCCCAGCTATTTGTGGAACGGGTATAATATTAGGGATATTATTTACAAAAACACAACTATATAAAAACAACAAGAAATCTTATAATAAGGTTGGAAAAGTGATTCTTGGGCTCTTTACAGTATGGCTAATTTCATTTGCTGTAGTGATAACTGTAATTCTTACCTCAGCTATTTCGGAACAAAATGAGAGGGTTGACAGTATAATAGTTCTAGGAGCTGGATTAAAAGAGGATAAGCCAACGGCTGTTTTAATAGAACGCTTGAACTATGCTATAGAATATTTAAATAGAAATCCTGATACAAGGGCTATAGTATCTGGGGGACAAGGCAATGGTGAGACCATTACTGAGGCAGAGGGTATGAAACGATATTTAGTTAGTCATGGTATTCCAGAGAGCATGATAATTAAAGAAGAGAAATCCACCAGTACATATGAAAATATGATTTATTCAAAAGAATTATATGAAAAAACCTTTGGGGAAAAGCTAGAAAAAGTAATAATAATAACAAATGATTTTCACATGTTCAGGTCTAAGCTTCTTGCCAAAAGGGTTGGACTTGAACCCTATAGTATTAGCTCAGCTACACCTTGGTATATATATCCCAATGTTTTTTTAAGAGAATATCTTGCAATATTTAAGTCGTTAATTTTTGATAGGTAAATATAGACACTAACGAGAATTCCGTCTCCTAAAGAGATGGAAATTTTTTTCATCCTTATCATACACCATTGGAAGTACAAAAACCACTGAGCATATCATGAGAATGGTTGAAATAATAAACAAAATGTGAAAGTTGCTTAATACTTGACTACCAAATAAAGCATTATTAATTTTATAAATAAAGCCTGGTGACTTCTCCATAAAAGCTCCAGCACAAATATATGCAACTCCGCTTGAAAGTGTTGTAATTAGTGCAAAATTTGCTAAAAACATGGACCTGTTTTTAGCAGGTGCCAGCCATATGGAGAAATTGCTTGATAATAGTATTACTCCTTGCTGAAAAAGTCCAGAGATAAGAAAGCTTATTGACATAACAATTATGTAGCTGTTTGGTGTAGCCAGACACCATAGCAGAGGCAATATACAAACAAAGTAGCAGCATAACCGAATTATTGGCTTAATTCCATATTTATCTGAGAGTAGTCCAATTTTATTAATAAAAAGAACTGTAGTAATACCAGCTAGCAGCTGTTGGAAAACTGATATGGTGAAATAACCTATTTTTAGCTGCTCAATCATATATATATTGAGAAAAGGTATTGCAAAGTTAAATCCAAAATTCCAACTTGAAATAAATATTATTAGCTTTAAGTAATTCTTATCCTTAAAGGGTTCGGTTAACATTGAAATAAAGGAACTACTGTTTCCTAGAGATTTTAGTGGTGGGTCCTTAACACCAATAAAGCAGCTGGTATCTAAAGCACCAAAAATAGCTGCTATCACAAAAACTATTGCGAAACTTAAAAGGGATTGCATATTATCGAGATATTTTCCTGATACTACGCCGGCTATAATGCCTGTTATTGCGGATATTGCCGTTCTTTTACCAAAAAAACTTCCTTTTACATTTTCTGGTACTATATCGCCCATCCATGAATTATAGCTTATATTTACAATTGAATTTGCAATGGAATAAATAGCGATAAGCATGGTAATTAATATAAGAGCAATATTTTTATTCTCTTGTGGGATTAGCAGTGGTATTAAAACAATTGGTATCCATATGAGCCTATGTACATAACCTGAAATAAGAAATATCAATTTTCGCTTACCCGACTTTTCTAAGGCATAGGAAGCAAAAATTTGAAAAACACCACCCAGGTACGGAGTGGCAGCAATGATACTATATAATAAGTCATTTGCACCTAAGGCTCGTAAAAATCCTGTGAAGGGTGCACCAAGAGTTATTACAAAAAATATTTTGCCAAATATAACGGCAGCTGTAATTAAAAATAAACTTTTTTTCATTTCCTGGGGTGTAAAATTATCGATAGTAGCCATATCTTTTGCCCTCATTTGTATGTATTATCCGCTAGATGTTATTGATATCAATCAAGAAAATTTTATCAATTGATTAATATTATATAAGAAATAAATGCATTTTGCTTGCCAGCATTTGCGAGATACTCCTCAAATATTGCTAAAATGAAGGTGATGATATCTGAATATCACAATTTATAACTAAAAAATCAAGGATAAAATATAAATATTAGGAATATAAATTAGTGGTACAACTTATTAAGGTTGTGGAGGAGCTACAATGACAGAATACTTCTTTGCGTACATAGATAATATTCCAAAGGAATTACATAATACACTATTTTCAGCACAGCATTTATTAGCAGTTAGCATAGTAATTTGTATATGTACTGTACTGACTTTGCTATTTAAAGAAAAGAGGATAGAAAAGAAGTGGAGATTAATTATCTTAATCAGCTTACTTTTACCTTTTATAGAAGTAGCTCAAATGCTATGGTACACTAGTATTGGAAAGTTTTCACTTGGATATACACTTCCTTTGCATTTATGTAGTTTAATGTGTTTTATTCTTCCTATAATGGCCCTCAGTAGGAATAAGCTGTTGATGGAATACTCATATGCAATGGGCTTGGCACCAGCGTTTATGGCCTTGTTAACTCCGGATGTTTTTTACTATCCATCATTTTCGTTTATATATATACTCTCAATGCTAGGACATGGGATAATTTGTTTTATTCCTATATTCTTAATTTTTAGCATGGGATTCAGACCTGACATCAGAAAACTGCCAAAGGTTATAGGAATGCTAATAGGATTTTCACTACTAATTACACCAGTAAACTATATAACAGATGGGAATTACTTCTTTTTAAGATATCCTGCTATGGGGTCTCCAATGGAACTATTTGCGGAATATTTTGGGAGTCCAGGATACTTAATCCCTACATTCTTATTGGGATGTGTGCTGTGGATAATTTTGTATTTACCGTTTATATTAAGTAAACGCAAAGCAAAATGTAAGCTTAAGCCGCTCATAGAGAAGGAACAAGTAGTGCAGAAAAAGGAAAAGCAATTAGCTATGCATAATTAATGAATTCTTAATATTATGTTAATCATGCTGTAATAAATATGCAGTATAATAAAATTTAGGACAATAATATATAAAATTAAATTGAAAGGAGAAAATAAAGTATTTGTATAAGTTTATAACAATTAAATGTAGTAGCTGTGGTGCTGTAATATACAATCTACCCGTAAAAGACAAAAAAAAGCTAAAGCTTGCAAGTCTGACGTGTGAAGATTGTAATGGACATTATCTTTTGAAAAATTCTGAAATAAAACAAATAGTTTAGAATATTCAAGGCATGATGAAGGAACATAAAGAATCATAAAAAATTTTATATGTCGTAAAAGTAAGTCGCTTATCATAGGCGCTTTTTTTATACCCATTTGTTTTTCAGAAAAATAATGACGGCTTGGATACACTTGTTGCATTACTTTTATGGATTAGCCATCAAAAGTTATCTAAGTCTATCCAGTGGCTTCAATGCAGGACCTTCAAGTACGGTACCATCATAACTGTACCTTGAAGCATGACAGGGGCAGTCCCAGGATTTCTCTGCAGAATTCCAATGAACTTCGCATCCAAGATGTTTACAGGTGGTATCTACAATATACATATTTCCATCCATATCACGGTATGCTCCTGCCAGCTTACCATCTACGGTTACTGATTTCCCTTCACCAAGTTCCAGACTGAATTTCTCTGGAGGGGATTGCAATTTTCCCGATATAAGGTTATCTGCAACATCCAGATTTTCTTTAATAAAGTTTTTAGCAGAGGCAACAGGAGTAAATCTTGAAGGCTTAAAGATATCCTCAACTTCACTTTTTCCATTAGTAATAATATCTTTTATAACTATAGCTGCTACAGTGCCTGTAGTCATACCCCATTTCTGAAAGGCAGTAGCAATAAAAATATTTTCTCTACCACTAGTAATGTGTCCTATAAAAGGTATTTCATTCATTGCGGTATAATCTTGTGCTGACCAGCGATAAGGGACTTCAATAGCTGAAAAATTCAGCTCAGCAAATTTTATTAAATTAGAGTAATGTTCTTTTTCACAGCTATCTTGACCCGTTTTATGATGTTCTCCGCCAATTAATATAAGTTGGTCCTCTTTATCGAGAGGTTGAAACCTTATTGACCTCGTGGGGTTTTCATAGGATATATACATTCCACCCTCATACTTATCTGGAGCTTTAGCAGAAATTAAATATGAACGATCAGGATACATTCTTGCAGAATAAAACCCACCTCCGTCATAGAAGGGAAAATGGCTTGCTACAATTACCTTATTAGAAAATACTTTAAATCCATTTCTAGTAGAGGTCATACATTCCTTATTCTCATGTATGTCTATTGCTGTTGTATTCTCATAAATGTGCCCACCATTTTTCACAAATACTTCTGCTAAAGCAAGCAAATACTTTCTAGGATGAAACTGTGCCTGGTTTTCAAAGCATATAGCACCTTCTACTGAGAGGGGTAGAGGAAGCTCTCTTTTAAATGAAGCGGGTAAGCCTATAGAGTTTGCAGCTGTTATTTCCTTTTCTATTTTATCAAGATATTGTTCCTCTTGTGTATATACATATGCCGGTTGGCGACTAAAATCACATTGAATACTATTTTTTGAAATTAATTCTTCTATCATTGAAATTGCATTTTGATTTATATCTCCATATTTTTGTGCACCTTCAATGCCAATTTGATTTATAAGTTTTGCATATTTTAAATCATGTAGAGAGGTTATTTTTGCTGTAGTATGTCCAGAGGTTGATAGAGCAATTCTGCTAGTATCAATTATTACAACGTCAAAGCCTTCCTTTTGAAGAAGATATGCGGTAGTTATTCCAGTAATACCTCCACCAACTACTAGGATATCAGTTTTTACATTATCTTGTAAGGTTGGATAGTCTGTTTTTGGTGTAGAGGCTATCCAATACGATTCTGCAGGCTTTAAAAATGCTTTTTCTATTAGATTTTGTGGCATAATCTTCTCCTCATTACTATAAAATAAACATCACAGCGACTATTTTGTGCAAAAGGAGTAATTATTATGCTAAAATAAATATTGGAAGATGATATACATTTTACCAGCCTACTACGTATAATTTAAAAGTGGAAAAGAAATTTGGATTATCAATAATAAAAAACCAAAGGAGAATTTAAAGAATGAAAAAAGTACTTTCATTAACATTGGCGCTATGTCTGATTTTGACTATGTGCTTTCAGTTCACAGTTGATGCAAATGCTGCTGAAACTACACTTAAGTCACTTCCTCAAGTTGGAGAAGTCATTTCGGGTTTTAGAACATTAGAAGTGGGGAATATGGAATTAGTTAATTCAAAGACTGTTTTGTTTGAACATGAGAAAACAGGAGCACAGCTTATGTATATACAGAACAAAGATATTGACAGGTCCTTTGACATTTCTTTTAAAACTCCTGCTGTTGATAATACTGGTGTTAATCATATTCTGGAGCACATATCAGTATCAGGCTCACAAAAATATCCATTAAAGAATGTTTTGTTTACTGTAGCAAATCAAACATATAGTACATATATAAATGCAGGTACATTTCAAAATGCTACTACATATCCAGTATCATCTATGAGTGAGGCTCAGCTACTTAAACTAACAGATGTTTATTTAGACTGTGTGTTTAATCCATCAATATATAGCGATAAGAATATATTTTTGAGAGAAGCATGGAGATATGAGATGGTGGATGCCAATGCTCCCTTGACTATTAATGGAACAGTTTATAATGAAATGAAGGGCGCACTTGGAAATATTTCATCTGCAGCTAGTCAAAATGTTTTAACAACTCTGTTTCCAAATAGCGTACAGGCTAATAATTCAGGAGGTATTCCTGAGAATATAAAGGATTTAACTTATGAACAACTTATTAAGACCCATCAAACCTATTACCATCCGTCAAATTCAGTAATGGTGCTCTATGGTAATGTTGATTATAAGAATTTTCTAAAGCTAATTAATGATGAATATTTATCTAAATTTGATAAAAAAGATATAAAAATAGAAACGGGTAAAGTAACTCCTTTGAAGGAAAAGGCTGAAAAAACCTTTAAATTCCCTGTTGCTGCTTCCTCAAATACCAAAAATGCTTCTCAAATTGCTTATGCCTACGCATTAACAGATATTTCAGAAGAAGATTCTATTGGAGTAAGTCTTATTGCAGCACTTCTAAATCAAGAGACCTCTAAGCTAAAACAAGCTTTTAGCCAAAAACAAATTGGAGGAAATCTTTCAGTCACTTTCAGTGAGGCTACAGCTCAGAAAGTACTTACTTTTACTGCACAGAATGCTGATGAGAGTAAGGCTGCAGAATTCAAAACACTGGTAGATACTTGTATGAATGATATAGCGAAAGCTGGGTTTGATAAAGCTGCTATAGATGCAATGATATCAGTAACTTTACTTAGTAACTCAAATTTCACTGAGATGGGAAATGTGGGAATCAACCTATCATATGTAATGGCATATTAATGGGGAAGTTCTGGTAATTTGAAGTATTTAAGCAATGTGATTCAAAACATTAAAAATATAGGAACCAAAGCAAAAGGCAATTATATTGAGAACTTGCTAATAAAGTATATAGTAAATAATAACCACGCTGCATTGGTCACAACTATTCCTGAAGCGGGACTTGCAGAGAAACAGGCAAAGAGTGATGAAAAATACTTATCAGATTTAAAGGCTTCTATGAGCAAGGAAGAAATAGAAAAAATAGTTTCTGATACTAAGTTATATAATGAATGGAATACTAAGGAAACTGATAAAGCTGTAATCGAGGATTTGCAGGTAGTTAAGGTAGCAGATTTGCCTGAAGAGGTTAAAACCTACAAGATAAATGAAAAAATTGAAGCTGATGGAGTTAGACTTCTATCAGCAGAAGCAGGTGTTGGAGAGACACAAAATACTTTTATATTACTAGATACATCCTCTGTGCCAATGGAAAAGCTTCACTATTTACAGCTGTACACCAGCTTATTAGGTAGTCTTGACACTAAAACATATACTAATGAGCAGCTAAACACAATAAATCTTAGATATTTAAATGGTGCTGGTTTTGCATTAACTGCAATTAAGCAAAAGGACAGTAAGCAATATACACCATATTTGTCAGCTTCCTGGACGGGTTTGATAGGTGAATATGACAAACAGGTAGAACTGGTAAAAGATATTCTTTTAAATACTAAATTTGATAATAGTGAAGATATATTAAGTAAGGTTAAATCAGAAATAGCAAATTTGAAGACTTCATTTACAAACGGACCTATAAATCTTCAGATAAATAGAAGTCTCTCCCAATTTGATGACAGTATAAATTACCAAAGCTATATTTCTGGCATAGAATACTATAATTTTTTAACACAATTAGAAAAAACATTGGTTTCGGATTCTAAGTCTGTTATCACTGAGCTGGAGGGAATTAGCAAGCTGGTGCTTAATAAGTCTGGTATGGTAGTTGGTTTTTCAGGAAATAAAAGCCATATAAGCAAATATGAAAACACAATTAAGGGAATAACAGATGCATTACCTGCTAAACCGATAACTAAACAGGATTATTCAAAACTTCCAAAGCCTGCACTTAGAGAAGGTATTGCAATAGAATCAACTGTGCAATATAACATGATATCCTCTACCTATGAAAAAATGGGGACTACTTTTAGTGGTAAATATACTCCAATCCAATCTCTAATAAATGAAAACTATACTACACCAAAAATCAGATTTGGAAATGGAGCTTACGACAATATAGTAAGTTTTAGTTCAAACGGATTATTAGTAGCATCCTATCGTGATCCTAAAATCAAGGAGACCTTTGAAATATATGAGGGATTACCTAAGTTCTTAAAAGACATAGAGCTTAAGCAAGAGGAATTAGACAGATTCATACTTAAAGCCTTTAGTGATTATTCTAAGCCTAGTGGTGAGCTGGTGGGGGCTCAATATGAAATGTTTAGGTATCTTTCAGGGAATTCTACAGAAGACTACTTAAAGATTCTAAGAGAAATTAAATCAGTTACTGTTCAGGATGTAAAAGACTCATCGGTGATGGTTGAAAATTTCTTGAAAAATGGAGCCTACTCAACCGTAGGTAGCTTACAGAAATTAACTGAAAATAAAGAACTTTATGATACGATAATTTCAATAGACCAAGGTACAAAGGAAGCCTTAACAAGAGCACAGTTGTTTGAAATTGTACTGCAAGGTGTTCCAAACCCATTGGAAGTTGCTAAGCAACAGGGATTATTAACTGGTGATGGCAAGGGCAATTATCACGAGAATGATAAGCTTACAAAGGAGCAGCTTGCAATAATCATATACAAAATAGCTAGCATGAATGGAATGCAATTGAGTGGTAATGAAACAAAAATATCTGATTTAGATGCTGTAAGCTCGTATGCAAAGGATAAAGTCAAGGCAGTAGTAAATTCAGGTGTCATAAAACTAGATGACAAGGGAAACTTTAATCCTAAGGCAGAGGTTACTGCTGCAGATATTCAGGCTATTCTAGCAGATTTGGTAAATAAATTGACTGGGAAATAAGTAGCAAGCTTAATTTGGTGTACAGAAAAAACTTATTAATGGAAGCTGTCTGGGTAATGTTAAAAGCATTATTGTAGGCAGCTTTCTTAGTTATTTTCAAACTATGTTGACCTTATACTCTCTGAACCAATAATCCAGCTATATCAGCCAGGCGATTTTTTCATGATTCAGATAGATGCTTTAATGTAAAAGTATAGTAAATATAGCAAAAAATTTATATAATATAAATAATACTATCAAAGTTTATGATTGCATAAATTAGATACATTAGAAAAGCAAAAGGATGTTTTGGGGATAAATCTTACTTAAGTGAGGGAATAACAATGAAAAAACCAATTATGATTTTTAGTAGTATTCTAATTATTATGTTAGTAGTATTTTTAGTATTACCTGCAAATGCCTTGGCAAGTGAAACAGATTTTGAAATTATTGACGGAGTGCTTGTAAAATATACTGGAAATAGCGATACTGTAGTTATTCCTGATAATGTGAAGAGTATTAAGGAAGACGCCTTTGCTGAATTCAATGAAATTGAAAATATAACTATATCCAAAAGTGTAGCAGCTATTGATATTAAGGTGTTTTCAAAATGTAATTTCCTTAAAAGCATCTATGTTGTTGCCTCAAATAAAAATTATTCATCAAAAGATGGAGTTCTTTACAATAAAGATGTTACAGAAATTATCTGTTATGCAAAAGGAAGGGTAGATAAAGATTTTACTATCCCTAACACTGTTAAGACTATTGACGCAGGTGCTTTTTTGAGTTATCAAATAGAAAATATAAACATCCCAGACAGTGTAGCTATAATTAAAGGGGGTGCTTTTTCTGAATGTTACAATTTAAAAAATATAGATGTTGATTTGGATAACCAATATTATTTTGGAAAAGATGGTATCCTTTTTAATAAGAACATGACAGAGCTTATTTGGTGTTCGAAACAAAATAGAGATTGCACTATCCCAAATAGCGTTAAAATAATTGGAGCTAGTGCGTTTGAGAATTTCTCAACTTTGAAAAGCATAACTATTCCAGATAGTGTAACAATGATTGGAGATAATGCATTTAAAAGCTGTAACCAACTTTCAAAAATAACTCTTTCAAATAATATAGAATCAATAGGTGATGGCGCATTTCAATATTGCTTTGAATTATCTCAAATAACCCTTCCTAACAATGTCATAACTATTGGGGATAACACCTTTGATTGTTGCTATAAATTAACAAGCATTACAATCCCAAGTAGTGTAACAAAAATTGGTGATTTGGCGTTTACTAATTGTGATAAATTATCAAAAATAGATGTTAATGTAAAAAACAAAAATTATATATCGAAAGACGGAGTTTTATTTAATAAAAGCATGACAGAGCTTATTTGCTATCCTAAGGCAAAGAAAGGCTCGAACTATAGTATACCTAAAAGTGTTACAAGCATTAGAGATATGGCACTTGATGGTTGTAGCTTAACTAAAATAACGATACAAAATGGTATGAAAAGCATAGGCAAAGGTGCATTTGCTAATAGCATGCTCAATAGTGTGAATATTCCAAATAGTGTGACAAAAATAGGGGATAGAGCTTTTGGTAATTGCTATAATTTGACAAATGTAAATCTGCCAAAAGGGATTAGTACAATTGGTAAAGAAATATTTTGTGATTGTAGAAGCCTTAAAAAAATAACCATACCCAATTCTGTTAAAATAATTGACAATAGTGCATTTGAACGCTGCAACAGTTTATCAATTATAAATATTCCTAATAGTGTTACGACTATTGGTGATAATGCATTTAAACGTTGTGCCTTAACAAGTATAACTATTACAAAAAATGTTAAAAGTATTGGAAGTGATGTATTTTTAGCCTGTGGGTCATTAACGAGTATAAATGTAAGTTCTGAAAATAAGAACTATGCATCTAAAAATGGTATTCTCTTTAATAAAAAAATAACCGAACTTATATGTTATCCAGCTGGCAAAGCGGATAGTCAATATACAATACCTAAAGGCGTGACCAAAGTAGCCCAAAGTGCATTTTCAACATGTTCAAGGATTAAAAGCATTTCTATACCTAATAGTGTCACATATATTGATAATCATGCTTTTGCATGGTGCTCTAGTCTTACAGACTTAACTTTATCTAATGGCTTAACTGAAATTTGCAATGAAACTTTTAGAGAATGTTATAGCTTAAAAACAATAAATATCCCTAAAAGCGTGACAAAAATTGGTAATAATGCATTTTTTGCATGTTATGGTTTGAATAAAGTTATAATTCCCCAAAATGTATCTTCAATAGGCAATTACGCATTTATGTCGTGCTTAAATCTGTCGGATATTACAATAAATGAAGGTGTTAAGAACATTGGAAGAGATGCCTTTTCTTACTGTGTCAGTGTAAAGAATATAATATTACCTAAAAGTGTACTTAGTATTGGGAATGGAGCATTCTCTAGTTGCTCAGGCTTAGTAAGTATAACTCTTCCTGATGGTTTGACTGTAATTAGTGACCATGCATTTGAGTATTGTAATAACTTAACAAAAATAATCATACCTGATAGCGTTACGAAAATTGGTAATTTTGCATTTTGGAACTGCTCGAGCCTTAAAAATATAAATATTCCTGAAGGTGTAACGACCTTAGGCGAAAGTGCATTTGATGGCTGTTTAAGCTTAATGAGTGCCACAATCCCAAAAAGTGTTACAACAATTGACTTTTTTCCGTTTTCAAATACAAATCCTAATTTCAACATCTTTGGGTACAAAGATTCTGCGGCATATACATATGCTAAAACATATAATATAGGTTTTGTCGAAATTAAAGAGTGAGAAATTGACTCAGTTGATACAAGTATGATACATAGACAGAGTTATTGGATGAATTATTTTTGTTGGTACATACGGATCTGACCCATTTGTAGTAATTAAAAATTTAAAGTGATACCTTTATTTTATTTTTAATCAGTTTATTCATTCATAATTATATGTTCAAGAGAATAGATATTATAATGAAGAAATTTATTATTTGGAGGTATTTGTGGGATACTATGTTACTGTTGAAGCAAATGTAAACATCTACGTAGAGGACCTTAACCCAAGGGGAATGAAGACAATCTTATTTCTACATGGCTGGCCTGGAAGCAATAAGTTGTTTGAATATCAGTTTAACCAGCTACCAAAGATGGGATACAGATGTATAGGAATAGATACAAGAGGTTTCGGTAACTCAGATAGGCCTTGGGGCGGATATGATTATAATCGATTGGCCGATGATGTTCGATGTGTGGTTGATGCACTTAAACTACAACATTTCACACTTGGAGGACATTCAACAGGTGGAGCTATTGCAATAAGATACATGGCTAGACACAGCGGATATGGTGTGTCGAAACTTGCTCTTTTTGATGCGGCTGCTCCCAGTCTTATAAAGCGTCCTAATTTTCCTTATGGTATAGACAAAGAAGTAGTTCTACAAATTATTCAAGGAACATATAATGATCGACCTAAAATGCTTCGGGATTTCGGTGATATATTTTTCTACCAGCGTATAAGTGAAGCATTATCAGATTGGTTCTTCCAGTTAGGATTACAGGCAGCAGGATGGTCAACGGCAGCTATTGCAAATACTTGGATAAATGAAGTATTATTTTCTGATCTTGGAACAATAAATGTTCCAACTTTAATTATTCATGGCATCCATGACAAAGTTGTTCCATTTTCACTAGGTGAAGTACAAAACCAAATTATTAAAACCTCAATACTTATACCATTTAAATTCAGTGGACATGCGACTTTCTACGATGAACGCGACAAATTTAACGACGAATTAGTTAAATTTATTGAAGAATAAGTTTTTGCAATGTAAAGGGTCATAAACAATATTTAAAATGAAAAAATACCGTATTATTCAGAAATGAATCTACGGTATTTTTATGCCTTCAGTTCAGCCGCAAAATGAGTAGCTTGTATATCAGTATAGAACAAATTGTGAAAGACATGTAACACCTATTAATTCATATAGAAAGGACGTCATCTATGCTCGATTTTATAATAGAATAGTAAAAATGCTTATGAAAATAGGTAAGGCATAAGCAGAGGCTATATATAAACGTAAATCTAAGTCAGCTTTTAAGTGTCGAGGGTCAGGAGTCCAGATACTCTTAAAGAAATATCAGAAAACTTGGTACATATACTGTTTCTACATTTTTTAAAGAGCGAGTTACATTGATACATTGATAGTATTAGCTTAATATACTATTTTTGTGTTTAATTATGGTTATATATGGTAAAATAGGGTATTGATAATATTTGTTCTTTATTGTGTAGTGCATAACTTAATATGGAATTCTAAAGAAAATGATAGAAGGGATTAGTTAACATATGAATGGAATTGTTGGAGTGCTTATAAGATTTACTGTTTTAGCCTTAGTAGTAATTTTTAGAAAGAAAATACATAATGAAGGTATTAAGTCCTTTTTAGTTCATTTGGATACTAGAGGGTGGAAATTGCTTTCAGAAGGCTTTATTATAGGCCTATTAAGTTTTTCATTGTATCCATTGTTAGTTGTACTATTCGGTTTTGGTACTATTTCATATAAGTTTGTCAGCACTAATTTGATTTTAAATAATTTTCTGACTCAACTTTTTGTTATGTTAATGGTTGCATTATTAGAAGAATCAATAATGCGAGGATATATGCTTCAAAGGCTGATGCACAAGTATTCCATAAGAAAGGCTATTATAATATCTACATTAATATTTGCATTACCACATTTACTTAGTTATTCGGCAAGTAGCAGCTTTTTTATTGGTTTTATTAACGTTAGTTTAGTTGCTGTGCTTTGGAGTATTGTCATAATTAAAACTAATTCTCTTATGTTCGCAGTTGGGTTTCACTGGGCATGGAATATTGCTCAAAAATTACTACTTGACAAAACATTATTCAATTTTGACTTTCAAAATAACTTTTTTACGGGTGGATCAAGAACACCTGAAACGAGTATTTTAACAGTGGGAATACTCGGAATATTTGGGCTATACATTGGCTTAAGATTTAGGAAGCTTAAATTGAAAAAGCCTGATATTATAGTTAATGAAGGCATTATAGTTAAATATAGTATTAAAAATATTATTAAAAAAGCTACTATACTGATAGGTGCAATAATTGGCTTGATAATATCTGCAATATTGCTGCTTAATATTTTTTCTGTGAAGGATAATGTAAATATAGCTTTTGAAAATGATAAGGATATAATCGGAGTGTGGAAAAGTGTAGATTTGATTAATAATATTGAGGATTTTACTACTGAAACTGGTTTGAAATATGAAAACCTTTTTTTCAAAGGGTTTAATATTAGTGAAGGAGGGATGACTGATAGTTATTTTACATGGACAAAGGGATTTATAATAAATAAGAGTTATGAGACTGCAAGTAAATATCTAATTAAAACTGTTGGAAATTCAAAATATTTAATTTTTGAATGGAAATTGGGAGACTATAAGTATTTTCATAAAAACCCACAGTACTATGTCTTGAAAAAAGCTGATTAGTATACATATAGGATGATATCTGATTTAGTGGAGTAAAAAAATCATAGTACATAATCTTTATATCACGATTAATATTCCAATTTATGGAGTTAAGTTGTAAAATAGTTGGGTGTTGAATATCAGTTTAATATTGCAATGAAGAATATTTATATAGAGAGTGAAAGGACTGCTTTGTCAGTCCTTATTTTTGTTAAAAATACTAACAGCAATACTGATAAGGTGTTTTTGTAACCTTTTTTCTTTTGAAGTGGTCTAATAAGTAGAAAGGAGGTCAAGATGGATAATATTTTGACACCGATTAATGATAAAACCATAGAAGAACAAACAAATGAGAACGTCAGTGAATTAATGGGTAAGTATGCAGACAGTGTTTTAAGAATGTGTTATCTCTATCTGAAAGATTATCATTTGGCAGAGGATGTTACCCAGAAAACATTTATCAGGGTTATGAAGCACTATGATAAGTTCAGAAAGGAATCCTCCGAAAAAACATGGATTATGCAGATAGCCATTAACCTTTGCAAGAATCAGTTGAAAAGTTGGTGGTATAAGAGGCAGAACTTTGATAATGTTCATGAATTGATATATGATGCAGACTATAATGGACTCATGGACAGGCAGGAGGTTTTTGATGAGATAAGCAAACTGACACCCAAGTATAAAGAGGTCATATTGCTATATTATTATCAGGAAATGTCAATAGCTGAAATTTCAAAAGTTTTGAAATTAAAGGAATCAGCCGTAAAGGTCAGGCTGTTTAGGGCAAGGGAACAGCTGAAATTGAATTTTAAGGAGGATGGACAGTATGAATGATATTAAAAAAGCACTGGACAGCGGAATGAAAAATATTCATTTTGACGAAAGCCTAGTTTTGAATATTAGTAATAAAAACAGCAGGATGAATAGTGAAATGAAAGGTTTTACAGCAGGAATAGCGGCAATAGCGTTAATTGCAGTTTTTATGACAGGATTAGGACAAAAAGTGTTCGCTTATACCTATCAGTCGATTGCTAGTATTATGGAAATGAATAAGACTGTAGAGGATTATACTACCATCATTGGAGGTTCTGTGACAGATAATGGTATTACTGTAACCTTGAATGATATAATTGTATCTGAAGAGAAGTTGATTCTCTCAATGAATATTTCAGATGGGCTTAAGATGAAAAGAGATGAATATGGAAATAGAATAGGCTCTGGATACGACTTTAATCAAGTTAACAGTTATAATCCTAAAGATAATACAATAAAAATCTTTATGGACGGTAAAGAAGTACCAATTGTAGGCTTAAGTGGTATTGGACAGGAGACAGATAACTATACAGAGAATCGTATTACTGAATATTATATAGGTCAAATTGATTGGGAAAAGAAACATATATTTAAGGTTGCAATATCTAGGATTCAAAAGCCTAGGGGTAGTGGAGAGAAGTGTGAAGAAATCAGCGGTAAGTGGGAATTTAATTTTGCGGCTAGTGGTGATAAAATTGCAAGGGATACAAAAGTTATTATGCTTGATGATGTTCTGAAATATGATGATAATGGATGCATAACATTTGAAAAGTTTGTTTCCAATAGCTATGAAAAAGTATTATATGCATCAAAATATGAATCATCTAAAGGAAAGGGGTATGGCGATATAGGAAATATAAACTTGATTGGATATGATGATTTAGGGAATAAAGTCATTCTTTATGCACAGGCTGATTATTATAACAAGCAAGGTGCAATATTCATATGTGTTGGCGGAACCGATATCAGTGATGAGGCATCGACACTTACTTTACAGGCTGCAGATAATTGGACTGATGAATTTGATAAAGAGAAAGATACAGTTACAATTCCACTTAAGTAGAAATATCTTTTTTTAAATGAGGCATTAGATATGAGTCGGGTTGTATTTACATATTTCTCGCCTAAACGACCAGAAGAAACAAGAATTATGATAAACGGAGCAACTTTTGAGGGCGAGTTATCGAAGAAGTCCCCAGTTACCATGAGATAATGGCAAACATGAGTATGTATGAAAAGTAGAAGTGCTCAAATTTGAATTTGTAGAACAGGATGAGAAAGATGATTATTTTGATAACAGGTGCATCACACACTGGCAAGACTGTTCTTGCACAGAAACTGCTCGAAAAATATAAATATCCGTATTTATCAATAGACCATTTGAAAATGGGTTTAATTCGTAGCGGAAAAACAGAACTTACTCCTTTAAGCGAGGACGATGATTTAACGAAATACTTATGGCCTATTGTTCGTGAAATGATTAAAACAGCCATAGAAAACAAACAAAACCTTATTGTTGAGGGGTGTTATATTCCTTTTGATTGGGAAAAGGGTTTTCCGAAAGAATATCTTGATAATATAAGATACTATTGCCTTGTTATGAGCGAGAACTACATTAGAAATCATTTTAATGACATAAAGAGATATGCAAGTGCCATTGAAAATCGTTTGGATGATGAGTATTGCACTCTGGAAAATGTGTTAGAAGATAATGCACAGGTATTAGAAATGGCTCAAAAGTACAATGCAAACTATGTGCTTATTGATGACAAGTATAAAATAGATATTGAATTATAATGTAAATTCCAATTAAGTTAATTAAATATGTATCTGAAACACAGCCAATTGGGTTAATTCCTAATCGGCTTTCTTCTTATTATAAAAAGAGTGTTCGGTGCGTTTAAATAAATAAGAAGACTGTCTATCAGGATAAAATTACAAATCAATAATAAATTGCTCAATGAGACTATAGGGTGACAAAACTTGTAATGTGGGTATAATGTATGTTAGAGAGTATTAGAATTTAAAGGTAATTTTTAATGTGATATAATCAGAAGTATATAAATGTGCATAAATGATTGATTGCATAAATGGAGGATTTAATAATGTGTAGCCTACAAATATTAACTAGGATTGATACTTTAAAAAATGAACTTAATAGTTATAGGCCACTCACAAAAAGTGAAGTTAAGCGGTTAAGGGAAGAGTTCCTTATTAATTTCACCTACAATTCAAATGCAATTGAAGGAAATACACTTACATTACAAGAAACAGCATTAATAATAAATGAAGGAATTACAATTGGGGAGAAATCACTTAGGGAGCATTTTGAAGTAATAGGGCATAGAGAAGCTTGTCTATATTTGGAGGAACTGGTAAAGGAACAAGCTGAACTTTCTGACAAAGTAATAAAAGATATTCATAGCCTAGTCTTAATGGATCAAAGGGATAGCAAAGGAGTATATAGACGCGTTCCGGTTGTAATAATGGGTGCCGCACATACCCCTCCACAGCCATATTTGGTGCCAATACGAATGGAGCAATTAATTCAAAATTATGATCAGAATAATTCTAATCATATAATTGAAAGAGTAGCAAGGTTCCATCTGGACTTTGAGGTGGTTCATCCGTTTATCGATGGTAATGGGAGAACAGGAAGGCTTCTCTTAAACTTTGAATTAATGAAGCATGGCTATCCTCCAATTAATATAAAATATAGTGACAGGAAAAAATATTATAGTTGTTTTACAAGCTATCATACTCAAAAAGATCCAACAGAAATGGTTTTATTGGTAGCTGAAAGTGTTGAGGCCGAAATACAGAGATATATTCAAATAGTAAAAATGGCTAATGAAATAGCAACTACTAATTACTTCCAGGAAGTATCAAAACAAGATGAACAAGAAATTGAAATTTAATAAAGTCAGATGTTGGTGTGGTATATACATTTAATTGTTCATGGCACTACAAAATTCATTGACTGCAAAACAGCTTATATTTATTTATTTTTCATAAATTTGACACAGGCATCTATACGAGATAGTATTAGAATAAGGAATAATTCGTATTCATTTTACAATGTGATAAATGCTGAAGGAGAAAACCATTGTGAAAAACTTAATTGAATTTATTGAAGTTGAAGAGAAAGACCTCAACACAGCATTAGATATTTATAATTATTATATCGAGACTACTACCGCAACATTCGATTTTGATAAAATTACAAAAGAAGAGTTCAAAAACCGAGTGTTTATCAATAATAACAAATATAAGACATTTCTTGTTTATATGAATAACGAAATAGTAGGTTTCTGTTTCTTAACACAATTCCGAAAAAAAGAGGCATATGATAAAACTGTAGAGGTAGGGTTATATTTAAAACCTCAGTTTACAGGAAAAGGATTGGGTTTTGAAATAGCAAATAATATGGAGAAAATAGCAAAAGAAAACCAATTTGAGATTTTGGTTGCATCCGTTTCAGGTGAAAATATTCCAAGTATAAAATTATTTAGGAAATTAGGATATGACCAATGTGCGCATTACAAAGGAATTGCCATAAAATTTGGAAGAAAAGTGGATATTATAGATTTTCAAAAAGCAATAATGTAAATTAATATAATGGTCAGAACATTTGGTTAGGGTATTTCGTAGCATGTTAACAACTGTTAGTCTCCTTCAGATAAAGGAGACTAACTAGTAGATGTGTTATCTACACTATCCTCACCCCATATTCCTTAAACCAATAATCAAGCTGTATCAGCCACGCAATTAGCTGTGGACGCCCCATGAGCTGTCCATACCAGGTAATATTGCTTCCTGACCTTAAGAGTGGGAGAGTATCTGGGTGTAGAATATCTTTTAGTACAGAGCTAGAATCTAACAGTACTTCCTCAAACATATTGATAACTATCGACTCATATTCCGGGTTATGTGTTTTAGGGTAAGGGCTCTTTTTTCTGTTGAGAATTCTGTCAGGCAGATAATCACTCATTGCCTCCCTTAGAAGTGCCTTTTCAACTCCGTTTTTAAATTTAATTTTCCAAGGTACATTATATACATATTCCAAAATTCTGTGGTCGGAAAAAGGAACTCTGACCTCAAGACCACTTGCCATGGACATACGATCTTTTCTTTCCAATAGTGAAGTCATAAACCAATTCACAGAGAGCCAGGTAGCAATTCTGCTCGTCCGCATGTCTTCTGACTCAGTACCTGTTAATGGACATGAATTTTTACTCTCAAGATACATTTGCTTTACAAAGTCGAAACCCTGCTTTGGTTTAGCAAAATCAGAATTAAATAGAAATACTCTTGATTCTGGGTCATGAATCCAAGGGAAGAAATCGCGATTTAGCATTTCAGATTTGTAGAACCAAGGATACCCACCAAATATTTCGTCAGCACATTCTCCGCTTAATGCAACAGTATGTCTTTTCTTTACCTCACTGCAATAATATAGCAGAGAGGAGTCTATATCAGCCATTCCAGGATAATCCCTGTAATCTACAGAAGCTTTTAAAAGGTCTGCTATTTTTTGCTGACTAACAGTAAGTACAGTGTGATTTGTTCCAAGATAGTTAGCTAGCCATACAGCATATTCATCATCACATTCTGGCTGAAAGCTTGTAGATGAAAAATGCCCCTTATTGCCTTCATATTCAAAGGAATAGGAGGATAATGAGTTTCCTGTTCTGTCATTTGCCCGTGCGACAGCTGTAACTACTGAAGAGTCTAGGCCACCTGACAAAAAGGTGCAGAGAGGAACGTCAGACACTAGCTGCCTTTGAATAGCATCAGTTAAATAAAATCTGGTTTTTTCTATAATGGTCTCTTCGCTATCCTCTAAATCATATGCCTTCAGAGTCCAATATTTATATAAATTTAAGCCGTTTTCGCTAAAGGTTCCATGAGTACCTGGGTCAATCTCTAATATATTTTTGAAAATTCCATTATTTGAAGGACGCATTGGAGAAAGGTAAAGTAACTGCCAGATACCTTCACTGTCAAGCTCGGCCTTGACTTGAGGATGCTTTAAGATGGCTTTAACCTCAGAAGCAAAGATAAGGGTATTGCCTTGAAGGGTATAAAAGAAAGGCTTTACACCCATTCTGTCCCTGGATAAATAAACTTGTTTTTTTGTATTGTCATATACTGCGAAAGCATAGATGCCATTCAATTTCTCTGAACAGTTCATACCCCAGATAGCATAGGAGAATAAAACAACCTCAGTATCACAATTGGTACTAAAACGGACACCGTAGCCAATAAGTTCTCTTCTGAGTTCATTTGCATTATATATTTCACCATTATAAATGATAGTATAACTTTTGCCCTCAAAAGAAACAGTCATAGGCTGTAATCCATTTTCCACATCAATAACAGCCAGTCTGTTATGGGAGAAACAAACAAAATTATCCCTAAAGAAACCATTTTGATCAGGCCCTCTATGACCCATAGTATTACCCATATCATTAAGAACATCTTGAGCAATACCTTCAGTAGAATCTTTAAAATTAATCAATCCAAGAATTGAGCACATATAAACTCCTCCAAAGTGTTTTTCAAACAAAAGAGACAATACCATCACTGACGTCATTGTCTCTTATATGTTCTATTTAGTATATGAGGATTTAAAGAAATTAGTGCAAATAAATTGTGTTAATAACAAATATATTTTAATTTTATTGGTGGCTATTGTTTCAATTCATCAGGAATTTCAGTTACTGTATCTGCTTTATATAAATTATAAACTGACATTATTACATCGTAATACTCTATAATCCATTCATCAGATGAGAAACCTGTTACCTCAAACACTTTATGTTTTTTGTCACCATCAACTATTCCAATCTGCTTATTTCTAAGAGAATCTTTTGGCAATGCACTATAAAAAGAATAAATTTTACTACCTTGCTTTAACTTTGAACCATTATCAAGTTCTTGATAATTTTCATACTCTTTGGTAGTACAAGATGTAAAAAAAGCCATTAATGCAAGGATGGCTAAAAACAAAGGTAACTTCTTCATAACGAATTACTCCTTCAATTTTAATCAATAATTGTAATGCAGCTATTACACAAAAACCATATTACCAGTTTATTTATATTATTACAATATATCACCATGTAAGCCCATAAAATAATATTAAAGGTAAATTACATATACTAAAATATGACATATAGTTGTCATATTTATTGTAATAATATTATTCTATCCGAATTAGATTGGAGATGATAGTATGTTAAATACAAAGTGGACAAAAGGGAAAATCCAAAGATACGCCGGTACGGGTATTCCTGGCTATAGTGGTGACGGAGAAAAAGCTGAATTAGCCCAGCTTAATGGACCAGCCGGGTTAGCGATTGATAAGTTTGATAATGTTTTTATTGCTGAGATACATAATAATATTATTAGGAGGGTAGACTCGACGGCTGGAATTATCACTACTATCGCTGGATGTGGTCAAAAAGGCTTTGAAGGTGATGGGGGGCTTGCAGTCTATGCTAAGCTTAATGGACCGGAAGGTGTATTTGTAGATGCTTACGGAAACATCTATATTGCTGATACTTACAACCAAAGGATAAGAAAAGTAGATGCTCAAACAGGAATAATTAGTACTATTGCAGGTACAGGTGATGCCGGATTTAATGGAGATAACATTTATGCATGCTATTCAAAGCTAAATTGCCCTGCAGGTGTTGTTGTCGACTCACATGGTAATGTGTATTTTAATGATTATAAAAATGATAGGATAAGAAAAATAAGCTGCGACGGCATTATTTCGACCTTTGCTGGTACAGGAATTCATGGCTATAGTGGTGATGGTGGACCAGCAGATAAGGCTCAAATTAATGATGTATATGGTTTAGGTATAGATAGAGATGATAATATATACATTATGGACAGCCTTAATTTTTCTGTCAGGAAAGTTGATGCCAGGTCTGGAATAATATCAACAGTCCTTGGAAAAGGAAGACCTGGTCCAGCTGTTGATTTTGATAGTAGATACAACAGCTTTATAGGAGGGCTGGTGCATGATAAGGGAACTATTGGTATAGAAGCTCCCCATGCTGTAGAAGTTGATTCTGACGGGAACATATTTGTTGGGGATACAGGGGCTTACCGTATCCGCATAATTGATATAAAACAGGAGGATTTAGTCTATACAGTAGCAGGAAATGGTATTAAAGGATTTTCCGGCGATGGTGGTTATGCTCTTGATGCATGTATATGTGTACATGGATTAAGAATGGATTCAAACAGCAATCTGTATTTTGTTGATTTTCATAATCACATTATCCGAGTAATTAAGTTCTAACCCATGCTTTTTTTGATTAGTGAAAATGGCTGTGAGAAAACCGTTATCCCCGCGGACTGATGGAGGCTGGGTTAAACTATTTAATTATTATATCAATTCCTACTACTCCAACAATTTCGTCACTAGTATTTCTAAGTGGTGAAGATACCGTGATACAAGGATTTCTTGTTATAGCTGAAATATATATTGAAGAGATGAAGTTTTCACCCTTGATACTTTGCTTGAACCATTCACGTACATTTGCATTAGCTATTCCAGCCTTAGGGATTGAACAGATAAATCTTCCTTTACGGTCATTGGTCCAAGCTGCTTCAACAAAGCTATACTTCTCCATAAATTCTCTTAGAATAGCTTCGTGTACAGAACTATCCCTTGTGTTGATAATTTCGCTTCTAGAGCAAATTTCCTCATAAATTATAGATAAAGAATTTTGAGCCTTATCTAAAGCATCATTACTAATTGACTCAAGGGAATCAGCTTCACTTGAAAATAACTCTGCCAGATTAGAAGCTGCAAGATTTAAACTAGAACCCATAGATGAAAATTCCTCCATGTTATGTTTTTGCTGATGGACACAGGTACATACTTCTTCAACTGATAATGATGTTTTTGATACAATATCCTCCACATTTTCTATTTGATTGCCAACATTCTGAGCAATAAGTACCTCTTTCTTAGATATTGAGCTTATTTCATCCATCATAGAAAAAACATCATTAAAGGATGAATCTATCCTTTCAAGATTGACTTCAATATTTTTAGTTGCAGACATTCCTTCATCTACCCGGGAAGCATTCTCTCGAACAATTTTGTAAACGCTTTCAACTTCAGTTTGGATAGCTTTTATTAATAAATTAATATTTTCTACTGATTTTCCAGTATCATCTGCGAGCTTATGAATTTCTGAGGCTACAACAGCAAAGCCCTTACCGTGTTCACCTGCTCGTGCAGACTCAATAGTAGCATTTAGTGCTAAAAGCTGAGTTTGTTTTGAAACATTTTTTACAGTTTCTAGTATATGGACAACTTCACCTGAGGTTTTTTTAAGACTTTCCATATTTAATAGCATCATATTTGAAGATTCATGAATGCCACCAATTGTTTCAACTATCTGTAAAATTTCTGTTAGACTTAATTTAACTGTATCCTTAGAGATTACTCCTTTTTGAAGCATATTCATAGTTATATCTTCAGCATTGTTTAGAAGATAAATTATATTTTTAACCTCAGAAAGAGTATTCGAAATACTATTATTTACTCTTTCATTATTATTGGACATTTCCTTTACTTCATCATAAACATACTTAGCAAAAACATTGTTTTCGTCTAAAGTAACAGCTATACTTTCAGATACAGAAGAGATCTGACTTGAGGTAACCTGTACTTCAAAATTAAATCTTTTTAAGTCGTTTTTTAGCTTGTTAATTCTATTTGTATATTTTTTATATCTTTTCGTGATACTCTGCCATGTAAATATGAAATATGCTGTGAAAAATATAAGATGTAATGCAATTCTTAGAGGGATATTGCTGCCTGGAATTGCAATAAAAAATGTCGAGGTAATAAGAAGAAGGCAGGTGGACATTATGTAGTAAGTGTTTTTCATAAAATTTCCTCATTTTCTTATATAATTAAATATGAAAGTCGCGAGTTGGAAAGCCAACATTGCTTATGTTAGTAAAAAGGGACAATGATCTCTAATTATCACCATTGTCCCTTTTGGAAAACTAATTAGATATTAAATAGCAGCTCAGCATATGTTGGGAAAGGATACAGTTCCTTTGGAATAATTGTTTCTAATTTATCTGCATCAGTTCTCAAAGCATTCATAGCATAAGTGACAATCTTCGAATAAGCTTCTGCTTGCTTAAGCAGATTAGAGGAATCAGAAGCTGCTTTATCTACTGCTTTCTTTAATGAACTAATATTTGAAGCGAAAGAACTTAGCACAGGAGATAACTCTTTTAATACTGAGGATTGAGCAGAAACTTCAACTGACATACCAGTAGCTTTCACTGAATTAATAGTATCTGACAACTCCTTACTATATTTAATTGCAGCTGGCAAAATCTCTGTTTTAGCCATTGAAAGCATAGTTAATGCCTCAATATTTAAGGTCTTAATGTAGTTTTCAAGAAGTATTTCATATCTAGACTCAATTTCTGATTTTCCAAGTACTCCATGCTTAACAAATACTGCTACATTCTTATCAGTGATAAAGGTTGGAATACATTCAACTGTTGTTTTTAAGTTTGATAGCCCTCTGCTTTCGGCCTCAACAACCCACTCATCAGAATAATTATTTCCGTTGAATATAATGCGCTTATGATCTCTTACAGTTTCAGAGATTAATACTCCGATTTCATTTGTAAAATCATCTGCAGCTTCCAATCTATCAGCAAATTTTTGTAGAACCTCAGCAACTATTGTATTTAAAACAAAGTTAGAACCAGCAATTGAAGCTGAGGAACCCAACATTCTGAATTCGAATTTGTTACCAGTAAAGGCAAAAGGTGATGTCCTGTTACGGTCAGTAGCATCCTTGGGAAGCTTAGGAAGACTTGCAACACCAGTTTCCAGTATTGTATTGTAATTCTTTCCTTTAGCCTTGCCATTCTCTAATTGTAGAAGAATATCAGTTAACTGGTCTCCAAGGAAGATAGAAACTATAGCAGGAGGAGCTTCATTAGCACCCAATCTGTGATCATTACCTGCCGAAGCAACGGATAGACGCAATAAATCCTGATAATCATCAACAGCCTTAATTACAGCGCAAAGGAAAACTAGGAACTGTATATTTTCATGTGGAGTAGAGCTTGGCTCTAACAAATTCTGTCCTTCATTTGTAGACATTGCCCAGTTATTGTGTTTACCAGAACCATTAACACCTGCAAAGGGTTTTTCGTGCAATAAGCAGGTAAGGTTATGCCTGACAGCAACCTTTTGCATTATATCCATTGTTAACTGATTATGATCTGTTGCGATGTTTGAAGTGGAGAATATCGGTGCAAGTTCATGCTGAGCAGGAGCAACTTCATTGTGCTTAGTTTTTGCTGCAATGCCTAGTTTCCAAAGCTCAGTGTCAAGGTCCTTCATGAAGCAAGCAACTCTTGCTTTAATATTTCCAAAATAATGATCTTCTAATTCCTGTCCTTTTGGTGGCTTAGTTCCAAATAGTGTTCTTCCGGTAAAAATCAAGTCCTTACGCTTATTCCAAAGCTCTCTGTCAACTAGGAAGTATTCCTGCTCAGGTCCAACAGTAGTGGTTACTCTTGTTGCTGAGCTTCCAAAAAGCTTCAGAACTCTCAAAGCCTGCTTGTTTAGAGCCTCCATTGAACGTAGTAATGGAGTTTTCTTATCAAGCATTTCACCTGTATATGAGCAGAAAGCAGTTGGAATATAAAGAGTTCCGTCCTTTACAAAAGCTGGGGAAGTACAATCCCAAGCGGTATAGCCTCTTGCTTCAAAAGTAGATCTAAGTCCACCTGATGGGAAAGAAGATGCATCGGGTTCGCCTTTAACCAGATCTTTTCCCGAAAACTCCATAACCACTCGACCATCAGATGTAGGTGAAATAAACGAATCATGCTTTTCAGCAGTGATACCAGTCATTGGTTGAAACCAATGAGTAAAATGTGTTGCTCCCTTTTCAATAGCCCAATCCTTCATAACACTAGCAACAACCTCTGCAACAGAAACATCTAGTGTTAAACCCTCATCAATTGTCTTTTTAAGCAACTTATATGTTGCTTTTGGAAGTCTTTCACGCATTGTTGCATCATTGAACACGTTGCTTCCATAAATTTCACTAACTCGATTTTCCATACTAACCCCTCCTTAATAATTTTTCCCTCAGTCTCTGAGGTTGACTAAACAAATGTAACTTGTAAACATCTAAACCTTAATAGTGGCAATACAATTGCATTAATATTAAAAAAGACATTCCACCCCTTAAAATAATTGGAGTGAAACGCCTTTGTTTCAGAAAAAAATATTTAATTGTGCTTCAAATCCATATAGAATCTAAAGGTGATCTATAGGTCAATTTGGCTATGGATTAATTCTTGACATATCTCTTGGAAACAAAGACGCTTCTCTTACGTTTTGTTGTCGCAGAAGTCTCATCAATAGTCTCTCAAGTCCTATTCCTAGACCACCATGTGGTGGGATTCCATATTTGTGAATCATAAGATATGATTCAAATTCATCTGGGTCTAAGCCCTTATCCTTCATTTTCTGTACTTGTTCGGTATAATTATGAATCCTCTGACCACCAGTGGTGATTTCCAATCCTCTAAAAAACAAGTCAAAACTAAGTGCATAGTCTGGATTATCCTTGTCGTCCATTGCATAAAAAGGACGTTTTGAAGAAGGGAAGTGAGTAATAAATACAAATTCACTATTGTATTCCTTTTTAATATAATCACTTATTGCTTGTTCTTCATCAGGTTCAAAATCATAATAATTTTTTATTTTATGACCTAAGCTTTTTAGTAATTCCTTAGCTTCTATAAAAGTAAGAGCAGGAATAAAATTAATTTCAGGTAAATCTACATTTAATAAATTAAGCTCGGCTAAATAATTTGTTTTTAACTCAGCCATAACTGCTTGCAGCATGCTGGTTTCCATTGCCATAACATCATACATATCTTTAATGTATGCCATTTCGAAGTCCAAGCCAATATATTCATTCAAATGTCTTGAGGTGTTATGTTTTTCTGCTCTATATACAGGAGCAATCTCAAATACTCTGTCAAATACACCAACCATAGTCTGCTTGTAAAACTGTGGGCTTTGAGCCAGATAGGCCTTCTGCCCGAAATAATCTAGCTTGAATATATTGGCACCACCTTCAGCACCGGATTTAACTATTTTGGGAGAATGTATTTCTGTAAAGCCATTTGAAAGCATATGATTTCGAAAACCCGAAACAATTCCCTCCTGGAGCTTGAAAACAGCTCTTTGCTTATGGTTTCTCAAAACAAAGGGACGATTTTCAAGATTGGTCTCTAGAGATATTTTCATACCTTTCTTATTAATACTTATTGGCATTTGGGCGAAGGGTGAGGAAAGGACTCTGATGCTGCTTAAACATAATTCAAAGCCATTAGTAGCTCTTTCATCTAGCTTAATAGTTCCTTTAACCTCAACACTATCATTTTCTTGGAGCTCATTTAATTCAAAATTGCAGTTTTGGGAATCAAATACACATTGGACTAAATGCCTTCCAGTTCTAAGAATAATAAAGGCAAAGGTACTCATGTTTCGGATTTTATAAATAGAACCGCTAATAGTCAGTTCCGAGGTGTCTTGTAAATTGTCGGGACTAAAAAATTTCATTGCTAAGCTTTGAATGGATATCATAGGCTATATACCTCCTTTAAGCTTATTTAGCTCATTTCTAAGAATTTCTTGAAGCACTTTTGGGTTCCCTCGTCCAGCTAAAGCCTTTGAGCACTGGCCCATTAAAAAACCAAAGGTTTTTTCTTTACCTTCAATAAATTCCGCTACTGCCTTCTCATTGTTTGATAATATATGCTTGATAGTATTTTCAACTTCAAGGGTATCGCTTATTACTTTATAGCCTTTTTCTGCAATAATAGCTTCAGGTTCTTTTCCGCTATCAAACATTTCAGCTAATACTTTTTTTGCATTAGTAGCTGTGACTTCTTCGTTTTCAATCATTTTAATAAGTCGACCCAAAATGTCTCCACCAAAAGGGATATTTTCAGGAGATAGACCACTGTCATTTAATCTTCTCAAAACCTCTACAATAATATAATTTGAGGCAGACTTTGGGTTTCCACATTCTCTGGCTGTACTCTCAAAAAAGTCTGAAAGACTAACTGAGGTAAGAAGCAGGTTTGCATCTGTTTCATTAAGCCCAAAGATATTAGTATACTTTTCAAATCTCTTATTAGGAAGCTCAGGTAATGAATTTCGCAGTGCTTCAATATCCTCTTTAGTAAAGGTAACAGGAAGTACATCTGGCTCTGGAAAATATCTATAATCGTGAGCATCCTCTTTACTTCGGAGGGTTTTACTCTCTCCCTTGTTATCATCCCAACGTCTGGTTTCTTGAGTAATTTTTCGTCCCTCATCAAGAAGCTCTGATTGTCTCTGGATTTCACTATCTATAGCCCTAGCTATAGCTTTTATAGAATTTATGTTTTTCATTTCAGTTCTAGTACCTAGCTCATCAGTACCATAAGGTCTTATAGAAACATTGACATCCGCTCGAAGTGAGCCTTCCTCCATACGACAATCCGATACTCCAGAGTAAAGTAACATTAAACGTACCTTTTCAACAAATTCCTTTGCTTCATCTGAGGAAGATAAATCAGGTTTTGTTACAATCTCTATTAATGGAACTCCACACCTATTGTAGTCAGTAAGACTATACTTATCAAAGCCGTCATGCAGCAGTTTTCCAGCATCTTCCTCTAAATGTATTCTCTCAATTCTTATGAACTTTTCACCCTCGGGTGTATTTATTGAAAGTCCACCGTCTTTGCAAAAAGGCAGGTCAAATTGAGAAATTTGATAGGCTTTTGGCAAATCGGGATAAAAATAATTTTTGCGATCTAGCTTTGAAAACTGATTTGTTTCACAATTTAATGCTAAGCCAGCTTTGATAGTGTATTCTACTGCTTTTCTATTGAGAACTGGCAGTGTACCAGGCATTCAGTACAAACCGGGCAGCATCTTGTATTTGGCTCTCCACCAAAACTCACTGGGCAGTCGCAGAATATTTTTGATTTTGTAGATAACTCACAATGTATTTCTAATCCTATGGTTGGAATATATTTCATACAAACCTCCATCAACGTGCTTTGCACGTAGTAAAATACTTATATAAAGACACTTTGTGGCTTTTTACTGCTTGACTTTTTATATAGACGGAATTCTGAATTCATTTGCAAAATCAGCCTCAAAAGCACTTGCAGCTCTAAAAATTTCCTTTTCCCCAAGTGGCTTACCGGTAAATGAGAGTCCAATTGGAAGTCCATTTGAATCATACCCACATGGAATTGAAATGGATGGAAGCCCTGCTATATTTACAGCAACAGTGTAGATATCTGCTAAATACATTGTTAATGGGTCATCAGTATTCTGACCAAGCTTAAAGGCAGTTTCAGGAGTTGTAGGATGTAGCACAATATCATATTTATTGAAAGCCTGCTTGAAACCTTGACTTATTAGTGTTCTAAGCTTAAGTGCTTTTTTGTAATAAGCATCATAATAACCAGAAGCTAGAGCATAGGTTCCTAGCAAAATTCTTCTCTTAACTTCTCTTCCGAAACCTTCTGCTCTGGACTTGCCTATTAATTCTTGATAAGATTTGCAATTGTCAGATCTATATCCATATTTTACACCGTCAAACCTTGATAAATTTGAACTGGCTTCAGCTGAGGACATTAAATAGTAAGCTTGAACAGCATGCTTTAAACTAGGCATTGAAAACTCTTCAATCTTGGCACCCAGCTTCTCTAAAGAGTCTAATGACTTATAAAAGGCAGCCTTTACCTCACTGTTTAGACCATTTGTCAGATATTCTTTTGGCAGGCCTATTTTAAAGTTTTTTATATCACCATAAACAGCTGAGCTATAGGATGAATCGCCATTATAATTTAATGAAGTTCCATCCTTTATGTCGTGTCCACTTATGCTATCTAATATAATTGCGCAATCCTCGACAGTTTTTCCAATTGGACCGATTTGATCAAAGGAGGAAGCAAAGGCAACTAAACCATATCTTGATACAAGCCCATATGTGGGCTTCATGCCAACTACACCACAAAATGCTGCAGGCTGCCTTACAGAGCCGCCTGTATCTGATCCTAACGAACCAAGAGCAAGGGATGCAGCTACTGAGGCAGCAGAACCACCAGAGGAACCACCAGGTACTCTCGTTAAATCATAAGGATTCTTAGTATTCTTGAAAGCAGAGTTCTCAGTTGAACCACCCATTGCAAATTCATCGAGATTAGTTTTTCCAAGAATAACTGCATTGTCAGCAAGAAGCTTATTTACTGAGGTGGCAGTATAAGGGGCTATAAAATCCTCTAGCATTTTTGATGCACAGGTGGTTTTAGTACCTTCAATACAAATATTATCCTTTATGCTTAGTGGAATACCGCAAAGCAATGAACTTTTACCACTGTTAATTTGTTGCTGTGCAACCTCAGCCTGAACAAAAGCACTGTCCTCGCTAACAGAAAGGTATGCATCAATTTTATTATCAAAGCGCTTAATCCTATCCAAATATATAGAGGTAAGCTCTAATACACTTATTTCCTTAGTATCAAGAAGTTTTCGGGCTTCTTTTATAGTTAGTTTAGCAATATCCATTTTTCCTCCTATTCACGTACGTTAGCACGTAGTTATATTTATTCAATCATCTTCGGAATAGCAAAACAATTATCAATTGAATGCTTAGAATTGGATATTATTTTGTCAGTATCAAAAGAGACACCAGGGATATCCTCTCTCATATTATTAGTAACAAGTGAAATATGCTCAGTTGCATCTATGTCATCAGTGTCTATATCCTTAATTTCATCCATCAGGCCAATGATGTCCTGCATATCCTTGGCAAGAAACTGAATATCTTCATCATTAAGTGAGAGTTTTGCAAGACTAGCTATATACTTAATGGAATCATTTGAATTAGAATTTATCATGTTACGCCTCCATAATTTAATTTTCAATATCAAATATTAATTTATTTTGTTCTTCAACTTGCAAAATAATTAGCAAAACGTAAATTTTATACTCATAATATCAGGTTGCTAAATCAACGCAAGTTGGCAAGCCAGCATTGCTTATGGTAAATAAAAAAGCTGTACCAAGCAAACATATGTAATGTTTGTTGACACAGCGCCTTTGCTGTACATCTATAATTTAAATTCATTATAATACACAGCTTGCAAAATAGCAATACTTTTTATAAAAGTTTTTTTAGACAACAGTCTCTCTTTTAACAGGCAGAGATGTGGATACAAGAATAAAATTTAAAAACCAATAAATAAATTATTTTATATTTTTGCAAGTTTTGAAAATTAAAATTGCAAAAACTATTGACGGATGTTTAATTTCTTAGTAGAATATGAATTGAGGAAAGCTTTATTATTTAAGTCAATCTCGGTCTAAAACCTTTGACTTTAGGTACAAACATATTGATATTTTATAAATTTTGTATTAAAATTTGTAGGTTAAGTGAGTTGTAGAGATAAATTAATAGTTACAGAACAATGGCGTTCTCAAGATCATTACATTAAAAAATGATTTCTGAGTGCGCTTTTTTGTTACTATTTTTTCTGTTGTTGATTATTTATTTAATTTTTTCTAGTAAAGGAAGTGGTCGAATTGTTGATGAAGGAAGGTCAAGTAAGAATTCCATCGGGATGTGCAATTTCAGGAATATTTAGTAAGGCTGGCAGACGCATTAATGGGGAAAACATAGTTAAATCAATATCAGTTATGCATGATCGCTCAAATGGTTTGGGCGGAGGTTTTGCAGGATATGGTATTTATCCAGACTATAAAGATTTTTATGCATTTCATATTTTCTATGATAGTAATGATGCGAGAGAAGATGCTGAGAAATTTATAAATAGGCACTTTGATGTCATTAATTTAAGTAGGATTCCTACTAGAAAGCATCCTAGAATTACAGATGCTCCTCTTATATGGAGATATTTTGTATCACCGTTGCATGGAAAGCTTGAGGTAAGTCAGCTTGATGAAAAAGAATATGTTGCAAGAAGTGTATTAAAGATTAATACAAAAATCAAGGGAGCATATGTATTCTCAAGTGGAAAAAACATGGGAGTATTTAAGGCTGTAGGATTTCCTGAAGATGTTGGGGAGTTTTACAAGCTGGAGGATTATGCCGGATATTGTTGGACAGCTCATGGAAGATATCCAACCAATACACCAGGTTGGTGGGGAGGAGCACATCCCTTCTCGTTACTAGATTATACTATAGTGCACAATGGTGAGATTTCTTCATATGATGCAAATAGACGCTTTATGGAGATGTTTGGTTACAAGTGTTCACTTCTTACTGATACTGAGGTAATTACTTATATATTTGATTATCTTAACCGAAGACAAGGTATTTCACTAAAAGATTGTGCGGCTATAATTGCAGCACCCTTCTGGAGTGAGATAGATAAAATGCCAGAGGATATGAAAGAAAAATTTACTGCTATTAGAAATGTATACGCTAGCTTACTTATAACTGGACCTTTCTCAATTATTTTGGGATATGAGGGCGGAATGATGGCACTAAATGATAGACTAAAGCTCCGCTCAATGGTTGCAGCAGAAAAAGACGATTTAGTGGTGGTAGCAAGTGAGGAAAGTGCAATTAGGGTTATATATCCGCAGGTGGACAGAATATGGAGTCCAAAAGGCGGAGAACCTGTAATTGCAACGTTAACAGGGGGTGAGGTCTAATGGGTATAAACTTATATGCACCTCAGTATGAGGTAAATAGAGATCAACAAAAATGTATTAAATGTAAGGTCTGTATACGTCAGTGTGCAAATGAGGTGCACAGCTATGATGAGGAATTAGATGTGATGATAGCTGATGAGGTCAAATGTGTGGATTGTCAACGATGTGTTTCGCTATGTCCCACTCGGGCGCTTCGCATCACAAAGTACAAGAATGAATTCAAAGAAAATGCAAACTGGAATAATCGTACAATTACAGAAATATACAAGCAAGCAGATACAGGGGGAGTGCTTTTATCTTCAATGGGTAATCCTGTACCGTACCCAATTTATTGGGATAAGCTGCTTATAAATGCCAGTCAGGTTACAAACCCATCTATAGATCCATTAAGAGAACCAATGGAAACAAGAGTACAATTGGGAGCAAAGCCAGAAAAACTTGAATTTGATGAGGATGGTAAACTAAAGACAAAATTATCTCCTCAACTGAAGCTCAATGTACCTATAATGTTTTCAGCTATGTCCTATGGTTCTATTAGCAGAAATGCACATGAGAGTTTGGCTAGAGCTGCTGAAGAACTAGGAACCTGTTACAACACTGGTGAAGGTGGTTTGAATCAGGACTTCTATAAATATGGAAAAAACACAATTGTTCAGGTTGCGTCAGGTAGATTTGGAGTGCATGTAGGGTATCTAAGTGCTGGAGCTGCTATTGAGATAAAGATGGGACAGGGCGCAAAACCAGGTATTGGAGGGCACTTACCAGGTGCAAAAGTTGGAGAGGATGTTTCAAAAACTAGAATGATTCCTATTGGCAGTGATGCTATTTCGCCAGCGCCACATCACGATATTTATTCAATTGAAGATTTAAGGCAACTGGTTTATTCCTTAAAAGAGGCTACAGCATACACAAAGCCTGTTATCGTAAAAATAGCAGCTGTTCATAATGTTGCTGCTATAGCTTCTGGTATAGCACGTTCAGGAGCTGATATTATTGCAATAGATGGTTATAGAGGTGGTACAGGAGCAGCTCCAACAAGAATTAGAGATAGTGTTGGCATTCCAATTGAGCTAGCACTTGCATCTGTTGACCAGAGGCTTAGGGATGAAGGAATAAGAAACAATGTTTCCTTGGTAGTAGCTGGTAGCATTAGAAATAGCGGAGATATTGTAAAAGCAATTGCACTTGGTGCGGATGCTGTTTATATAGGAACCTCAGCATTAATAGCATTAGGCTGTCATGTATGCAGGTCTTGTCATAGCGGCAAATGCAACTGGGGAATAGCAACTCAGAGACCTGACTTGGTTAAGAGATTAAACCCTGATATTGGATACAAGCGTTTGGTAAATCTAATTCATGCTTGGGATCATGAGATAAAAGAAATGCTCGGTGGTATGGGAATTAACGCAATTGAGAGCTTGAAGGGTAACCGTCTGATGCTAAGGGGAATTGGATTAAATCAAAAAGAGCTTGATATACTAGGCATTATGCACGCTGGCGAATAAAGTGACAATTAAGTTCGTGCAAGCATGGTGCATTGTCACTTCGGGAAAAGTCACAAGTGCCTTTTCCAAAAGAATAGCTTATTTGTGCAAACATGGTGCATTGTCACTCTGGAAAAGTCACAAGTGCCTTTTCCAAAGGAATAGCTTAATTGTGTGTCATATAAAACCACAAGTGGTTTTTGTCAGTAGGGTCTCCACGAAACTTTAATTATTTTTTGTGCCAGAAATGGGCATGGGAGGTTAGAATGAAAAAAATATATGTAAATGAGGATAGATGTTTAGGCTGCCATCTTTGTGAGTATTATTGTGCATTTGCACACAGCGGCCAAAAGGATATGGTAAAGGCATTCTCTGGAGAAATGAAACCTCAGCCAAGATTGACAATAGAAGAGGGAGATAGCATTATTTTTGCAGTTTCCTGCAGACATTGTGAAGTGCCCCTATGTGTGAAATCCTGTATAACAGGGGCAATGCAAAAGGATGAGGAAGGTAGGGTTTTTGTTGATGAGTCCAGATGCGTTGGCTGTTATACCTGTATTCTTGTGTGTCCTTTTGGCTCTGTACTTCCAGGAAAAGAAAAAGCCATTAAAAAATGTGATCTTTGCATTGAGAATGGCAAACCTGCGTGTGCAGACAATTGTCCAAATTTAGCTATTGTATATGAGGAAAGGGAGTGAATAGTGTGAAAAATTGTTTATGTGCATCATACTCAAATTTCATGCTTGGAAAAACCCGCAAGCGGCTTTTCAATACTATATGCGTACGCACTTCACGCGTACATGGGAGGTTAAGATGAAGTATGTTATTATAGGCAATTCTGCTGGAGCAATTGGCTGTGTCAATGGTATTCGTACCATTGATAAGAATTCTTCAATTACAATTATATCGGATGAGACCCATTTTACTTATTCTCGTCCTCTTATATCATATTGGCTTAAAGGCAGTGTAATTGATGATAAAATGTATTACAGAAACAGCGATTTTTACGAAAAAAATAACTGCACAGCGCTTCTCGGAAAAAAGGTGATAAAAATAGATACAAGTGCAAAGAAGGTTATTATTGATGACGGTAGTTCAGTTGAATTCGACAAGCTTATGGTTGCAACGGGCAGCGCACCCTTTGTTCCGCCTATTGAAGGCTTGAGTGAGGCTCGGAATTCATTTACCTTCATGACATGGGATAGTGCAAAAGAGGTAAAAGCAGCAATAAACAGGTACTCAAAGGTAGTCATAATGGGGGCTGGACTTATTGGCTTAAAAGCTGCAGAAGGATTACATGAGATATGTAAAGACATTACTGTTGTTGATATGGCAGATAGAATACTTCCGAGTATACTTGATAAAAAGGGTGCAGACTTTGTTCAGAAGCACATTGAAAAGGAAGATATTCAGTTTATATTGAATGATGCCGCTTCGTCAGTTAAGGATAATACTATTACATTAAAATCAGGTCAGAAATTAACTTATGATGTATTAATTGTAGCAGTTGGCGTCAGACCAAATACAGAGCTTTTAAAAGATGCAGGGGGAAATGTAAATAGAGGTATAGTTACTGACAATAGACAGGAAACTTCAATAGAGGGTGTATATGCAGCAGGTGATTGTACCGAAAGTTTTGACATATGTACACAGCAAAATAAAATACTCGCACTTTTGCCAAATGCATATATGCAGGGTGAAATAGCAGGAATAAATATGGCTGGTGGAGATAAAATTTTTGATTCAGCAATGCCAATGAATGCTATTGGGTTCTTTGGACTGCATATGATAACTGCAGGCAGCATGGAAGGCGAATGTGTTGAGCTTTCAGATGAAAATAATTACAAGAAAATGTTTTTCGTAGACGGTTTGCTAAAAGGGTATATTCTAATTGGAGAAATAAGCAGAGCAGGTATATATACTTCAATTATTAGAGAAAAAACTCCTCTAGCTGAAATTGACAGTGCTTTATTAACAGTTAGTCCGCAGCTTTTAGTATTTGACAAAAAAGCGAGAAAAGCTAAATTGGCAGGAGGGATAATATGAAAATAACAGTAGGTAACACTTACTATACTGATATAAATGAGCAAATTAGAACTACTTCTGATACAGATATAGTTTTAGATGAAGTTTATGGTCAACGTTATATCGGATGTGGCATTAAAGGTAAGTTAATTACAATTAACGGAACTCCTGGTAATGCTTTAGGTGCATATATGGATGGAGCGGATATTATAGTCAATGGTAATGCGCAAGATGCAACCGGGGATACTATGAATGATGGATCTATAATAATTCATGGCAACTGTGGTGATACTACTGGTTACGGTATGCGTGGGGGGAAGATTCTAGTTAAAGGTAATGCAGGCTACCGTGTAGGAATACATGTGAAGGAGTATAAAGAACAAAAACCACTAATAGTGGTTGGTGGAAAAACAGGTGATTTTTTAGGAGAATATCTTGCAGGAGGAGTAGTAATTGTACTAGGTATTGGTGTAGACGGAGTTCCGGTTGGGAATTTCTGTGGAACAGGGATGCATGGCGGAGTAATATATCTGAGATGTAATGAGATTCCAGAGGGTTTACCACCGCAGGTTTCTACTGAATTTGCAAATGAGGCTGAAAAAAAGAAAATTGAAAGTTATATTACAGAATTCTGTGATAACTTCGGCTATGATAAGGATGAACTTTTGAAATCAGATTATGTAAAACTCACTGCAAATACAAAAAATCCTTATAAGCAGTTATATACACATAATTAAAATTGGTATAATATTGTAGGTAATGAAGTAGTAGATTGTAATTCAATTTGGAGGGGAGAAGTGAAAATGGCTTCAAAAAATGATATTCTGAAGTTTATTGAACAAAATGATGTAAAGTTTATTAGACTACAATTCATAGATATTTTGGGCAGATTGAAAAATATTGCAATTACTGAGCAACAAGTTGAGAAAGCCCTTGAAGAAGGAGTTATTTTTGACGCATCTGCAATAGCAGGATTTTCCGAAGTGGAAGCATCAGATATGCTCTTGTTTCCGGATTTAGACACATTTTCTATTATTCCTTGGAGGCCACAACATGGTAAGGTGGCAAGATTTATTTGTGATATTAAAAACTATGATGGTTCACAGTTCTTAGGAGACCCAAGATATATTTTGAAAAAATCAGAAGCAAAGGCTAAGAAGCTGGGATATACCTTTAACGTAGGGCCTGAATGTGAGTTTTTTTTATTTCACACTGACAGTGATGGCAGACCAACAACAAAAACTCATGATGCTGCGGGTTATTGTGATATTGCTCCAATGGATTTGGGCGAAAATTGCAGACGAGAGATTTGCATGGTGTTAGAGGATATGGGTTTTGAGATTGAGGCATCTCATCATGAAAATGCCGCTGGTCAGCATGAGGTGGATTTTAAATACAGTGATGTTATAACTGCTGCAGATAGAATAATGACTTTCAAAATGGTAGTAAAAACAGTAGCTCAACGAAATGGACTATATGCAACATTTATGCCCAAACCAATATATAATACTTTTGGTTCAGGAATGCATATTAATATGTCACTTTCTCAAAATGGAAAGAATCTATTTTGTGACAATGATAATAGTATGGATATATCTAGCACGGCAAAAATGTTTGGAGCAGGTATTTTACAGCATGCAAAAGGTATTACAGCAGTTGCAAATCCTCTTGTAAATTCTTATAAGAGATTTGTTCCGGGTTTTGAGGCACCTGTTCATATTGCATGGTCGCATATGAATAGAAGCCCATTACTAAGAGTACCTGCAACAAGAGGGGAAGCAACCAGACTTGAACTTAGGAGCCCTGATCCTTCCTGCAATCCTTATCTTACATTAGCTTTAATCTTAGAGGCTGGGCTAGAAGGCTTAGAAAAGAAGTTGGCAATACCAGCACCTATTGATATAAATACTTATAACCTTACACGTGAACAGGAGAAAAGCCTAGGTATAGAGAGATTACCTTCCAACCTATCTTTAGCTATACAAGAAATGAAAAAGGATGCTTATATTAAAGAGGTACTGGGAGGGCATATTTTTAATAAATATATATCTGCAAAAGAAACTGAGTGGGATAACTATAGCCATATAGTTCATCAATGGGAGATAGAAAATTATCTTACTGCATATTAAAATACATGATTACATTATAATCACAAAATGTATTAAGTTTTTGATGGAGTGTTACTATAACTATTTCACACTCAAATGGAGGTGAATGCCAGTGGGTGCAGGAGGGATTCTTATAGTATGCAGTAGACCTGAGTTAATCAAAGAACTACGAACCCTCATGTTACAACAAGGGTATTCGTCAGCAGAGTACTCGCTTTCTGCAAATGAAGCCAGGCGTAAACTAGATATTTTTGAACCTGAGCTTATACTTATAAATGCACCATTGCAGGATGAACTGGGTATAGAATTTGTTTTAGATATCTCTGAGATTACTGATGCGGGTATTATAATTCTTGCTAAACATGAGCATTTAGAAGAAATGCAATATAAGCTAGAAAAGGTAGGAGCATTAGTTCTTCCTAAACCTATTAACAGAACGACACTTTTGCAAACAGCCAGATTTGCTGTTCAATCCCGTAAATCCATTAAAGGATTGAAGCTTCAAAATGTTGATTTGGAAAAAAGAATGCAAGATAGAAAAGTCATTGAAAAAGCGAAGTGGATTCTTGTTGAAAAGATGAATATGACTGAGCCTCAGGCTCATAGATATATTCAAAAGAGAGCAATGGATTCAAGAACATCCCAAATAAGGGTTGCTGAGGAAATAATTCTTAATTTTTGAAAAAATGCTTGAAATAATAGATAACTTATGGTACAATTATTGCATATTAAATATCAATTAAATACATTCAGCAAAGAAGCTGCTTAGAAATCATTATTGATTTTTTAGCGGCTTTTATTTAACATAAGCAATGTTGGCTTGCCAACTTGCGTTGTTTTTAAAATTCATTTATTCACAATGGCGTGTTTTGGAGGATGCTTATTCCTACTGAAACATGCCTTTTTTATTTCTTTGGAATAAATATTCCAATTAACACTGTTAATCAAAAAAATATATATAAATTGATTAAATTGAATTAAAAATATAACAAAATGGAGGGGTTAACTATGGGAACTATTAACACAGGTGATACAGCTTTTATAGTTATTTCAGCAGCACTTGTATTTTTTATGACACCAGGTCTTGCACTTTTTTATGGAGGTATGGTAAAGCGTAAAAATGTATTAAGCACTATCATGGCATCATTTTTCATTTGTGGTTTAGCATCTGTTCTTTGGGTGCTGATCGGATATTCACTCTCATTCGGTGATGATATAGCCGGAGTTGTTGGTAATTTTGATTGGGCATTTTTTAGAGGTATAACAGGTGAACCAAATGCTGATTATGCAGGAACTATACCACATACACTTTTTGCAGCCTTTCAAATGATGTTTTCTATTATCACAGCGGCGATAATTACTGGTTCATTAGTTGAAAGAATGAAATTTTCAGCACTGTTTGCGTTTGTTGGGTTGTGGCTTATAATTGTATACTATCCTATGGCTCATATGGTTTGGGGAGTTGGTGGTTTTATAAGAAACCTTGGAGCAATCGACTTTGCAGGTGGAAATGTAGTTCATATCAGCTCTGGTGTAACTGGCCTTGTGGCAGCTATTATCCTTGGTAAGAGAAAGGGTCATGGAGTCACTACCAGCCAACCTCATAACATACCACTAGTATTTATTGGAACGTCAATACTTTGGCTTGGATGGTTTGGATTTAATGCTGGAAGTGCTCTGGGGAGTGGAGAACTGGCAGTACATGCTTTGATTACAACTAATACCTCAGCAGCCGCTGCATTGCTTTCATGGATGCTGGTAGAAAAGATTACAAGAGGTAAGCCTACCCTGTTAGGTGCAGCAACTGGTGCAGTTGTTGGTTTGGTAGCAATTACTCCGGGAGCAGGCTTCGTTCCAGTATGGGCTTCCTTAATAATAGGAGCAGCTGTAAGTCCGATATGTTATTTCGCTATGAGTGTTATAAAACCAAAGTTTGGATATGATGATTCATTGGATGCTTTTGGATGCCATGGCATCGGAGGTGTTTGGGGTGGTATTGCAACAGGCTTGTTTGCAAGTGGTAAAGTAAATGAGGTAGTAGTAGATAACGGATTAGTATTTGGTGAAACCAAATTAATTGTTGCACAACTACTAGCTATATTACTTACAGTAGTAGTTGCTACTGTTGGCACAGCATTAATAATGTTTGTACTAAAGGTTGTAATGAAAGATATCAGAGTTGCACCTAGAGAAGAGTCTGAAGGGCTTGACATATCACAGCATGGAGAGTCTGCATATCCTTCATTTACAGGAATGGATTAAAAACAAGTTAATTTTAAATATTTTGTGTTTAGCACAAACGAAAGGAGTGTTTATATGAAAAAAATAGAAGCTATTATCAGACCCTGCAAACTAGAGGATCTTAAAGAGGCATTGCTTGCAATCGATATGGATGGTATTACTATCACTCAGGTTATGGGTGCTGGTAAGCAGAAGGGCTGGAAAGAATTTTATAGAGGTAATGAGATTACCCTCAATGTCCTGCCTAAGGTTAAGCTTGAGTTGGTATCAACCGATGATAAGGTGGATTTAATAACTGATACAATTATTAAGTTTTCTCAGACTGGAGAAGTTGGAGATGGTAAAATATTTATTTACAATTTAGAGGATTGCATTCGTATCCGCACTAATGAAAGAGGAGATACAGCGATATAACTAAATCATATAAAAAGCACTAGAGAGTATGCTAAACCAGACACTCTAGTGCTTTTACTTAACAGTGCGTCCAGCGAGGCTGGAGCGCACTTGCAATGTTGGTTTGCCAACTTGCGTTGCTAGTTATTATGTTTACTTCTGCATAGCAAGAGCGACCTCTCTTAGCACCTTGCATGCTACTGCAGTGGATGCTCCACTTTGGTCATAATGGGGAGATAGCTCAACAATATCAGCTCCTATAATATTCAGCTTTGACACAGCTTTTAATGCACTAATTAGTTCAAGAAAGCTTACACCACCAGCTTCAGGAGTACCAGTACCTGGGAATACAGAAGGGTCAAGCACATCTAAATCTATTGTGAGATAAACTGGCAGGTCACCAATTCCATTAATAGACTTATCCAAAGTATCAAAATTGTGAAGGCACATAGAGGTATGCCCCTCCTTAGCCCAATAAAATTCCTCACGAGTACCACTTCTTATGCCGTATTGCCAAATGCGATTATCACCTAGAATATCCCAAGCACGTCTGATAACAGAAGAATGTGAGAGAGCTTCTCCTAAATAATCTTCTCTCAAGTCTGTATGAGCATCAAAATGTATTATATTAAGGTTTGGGTATTTTTTAATAGCCTGCTGTATTGCTGGCAGCGACACCAAATGCTCTCCACCTATCATTAATGGTTTTTTACCAGAGTCAAAAATATACTGAGCGGTTTCAGATATCATTTCTAATGCTTTTGTTGGAGAACCAAAGGGTAAGTCTAAATCGCCATAATCATTTATTAAATAATCAGTAATATCATCATCAAAATATGGACTATAGGTTTCAATACCAATGGAATCTAATCTCATAATAGAAGGTGCAAATCTTGTCCCTGGTCTAAAGGTAGTTGTACCATCATACGGGGCGCCGAAAATTACTATGCTAGCTGAATCAAAGTCGCTGTCGCAACCAAGAAAATTAGTAGGTAAGGTATTTTTATTCATATTACATTATCACCCTTCGAATTTTTTACGGGAATTAGTATATCTTGAAAAGACTATACTAATTTATTTTAATTCATAAAATCCAGAATGAATTATATTTTATCATTATTATTGCAAATTACAATAGTTGCATCTAAATATTTATAAAGCTCCATAAGTGTTTTACAGAAATTTAAGTAGTTGAGTAAAGCAGCTACAGTAAGAGTATAATGAATGTACTATAATTAAAAAAAACCTATAAAAATTGATGTAAAAATGGTAGAATAAAAAAAGTATATAATTAGCAAAAAAAGTGAAATATAGCTTAGTGCTTGCATTCTAATTAAAAAATGAATGTCCATGGAGGAAAGTATGATATATATACCTGAAATAGAAGGCAACCTTAGAAAACACATGGTTAAAATACCAACTGTAATTAATAGTGCTAGTGGAATAAATATTTTTGGCAAAAATATAAAGTCATTGCTTTTTTCAACTGACGTTGCGATTATTAAAAATTGTAATGCAAATGCAGTAATTGCTGTTTACCCCTTTACACCACAGCCTATAATAACACATTCTATCATTAACGCATCTGATATACCTGTATTTTGTGGGGTTGGAGGCGGAACTACTACGGGCAAACGAGTTATTAATATTGCAATGCATGCTGAGTTTCAAGGAGCGATAGGGGTGGTGGTAAACGCACCTACATCTAATGGAGTAATAAGTGCATTAGCTGCTAAAATAGATATTCCTATTGTGATTACAGTGGCGTCAGATAATACTGATATTAAAGGAAGAATAGATGCAGGTGCATCTATATTAAATGTTTCATGTGCAGCTAAAACACCAGAGGTGGTTAGAAGTATAAGAGAGCAATACCCTAAGATTCCTATAATTGCTACTGGTGGGCCAACAAAAGAGAGTATACAGGATACTATTGATGCTGGTGCAAATACCATAACATATACGCCGCCAACTAGTGCTGAACTCTTTACTGAACTAATGAATAAATATAGGGCGGATATTAAGAATGATTAAACAAGTTATATTTGATTTGGATGGTACCTTGGTTGATTCGTTAGAGACTTTTATAAAAATAGGCAATCAAATTGCTAAAAAGTATGGTTATGAATCTCTAAATGAGCAACAAGTTAAAGAGCTTTTGAAGCTTCCGATGAAAAAGAGAATAGAGAGTGTGAAGATACCAATATTTAAGCTTCCTAAAATGGGTAGAGAGGCAATGAAAACTTATAACCTATATGCATCGCAGGATAAACCTATAGAGGGTGTGAAGGAGATGCTAGTGTATCTTCATCAAAATGGTTATAAATTAAATATTATTTCATCTAACTCTTTACATAATATTCACACATTTTTGAAGGCCAATGAAATAGAATTGTTTGATAATATTCATTCCTCAAAGGGGCTTTTTGCAAAGCATATTACTATCGGAAAATTAATATCCAAACTAAATGTAAGGAAAGAAGAAGTAATATATGTAGGCGATGAGCAGCGAGATGTTGAAGCTTGTAAAAAAATCGGGATTAAGGTCATTTCAGTCTTGTGGGGATATGATTCACTTGAGCTTCTTGAAAAAGTAAAACCAGATTTTATTGTCTCAAATCCAAATGAGATTATAGAAATTATTAAAAATATTAAGTAAATAGAAAATATATGTGTATATTAAATAAGAAGAAAGATTACATAAAAGCTGCACAGAAATGGAGATAAAAATGTTACTTGCAAATGAATGGAAGGATTACGAACTAATTGAAACAGGGGATGGAGAGAAGCTTGAGAGGTGGGGGGAATACATTCTTAGAAGACCAGACCCTCAAATAATCTGGACAATAAAAAACAAAAAAATATGGGATAGGGCTGACGCACAGTACCATAGAAGTCAGAGTGGAGGAGGCAACTGGGAGTATAAAAGAAAACTCCCAAATCGTTGGACCATTAATTTTGAAAATTTGAAATTTTATATTGAACCAACAGGCTTCAAACATACAGGCTTGTTCCCTGAACAGGCTGTTAACTGGAAATGGATGATAAATACTATACAAAAGGCAAATAGACCAATAAGGGTTTTAAACCTTTTTGCTTATACGGGTGGGGCAACTGTTGCTGCTGCTTATGCTGGAGCAGAAGTCTGTCACGTAGATGCAGCAAAGGGAATGGTTGGCTGGGCAAAGGAAAATGTAGCTCTTTCAGGCTTGGCAGATAGGCCTGTAAGATTTATTACTGATGATTGTATGAAATTTGTTCAAAGAGAAATACGCAGAGGCAAAAAATATGATGGTATTATAATGGACCCACCTTCTTATGGAAGAGGTCCTAATGGGGAAATATGGAAAATTGAGGATTCCCTTTATAACTTTGTTGAACAGTGTATGGGTGTGCTTTCAGACAATCCATTGTTTTTTTTAATAAACTCATATACAACAGGTTTTTCAGCTACTGTGCTTAGTAATATTCTTAAGCAAACATTAGGAACTCGTTATAAGGGCATTCATAGCTGTGGTGAGGTGGGTTTACCTGTAAGCCAATCGGATTTAGTACTTCCATGTGGTATATATGGAAGGTGGGAAAATGCATGATGCCAAATATAGTATTTGAGGATAATCATTTGCTTGTTGTCGTTAAGCCTGTCAATATACCAGTACAGGGAGATAATACAAATGACCTGGATATGCTAAAAATATTGAAGCAGGACTTAAAGGAGAGATATAACAAGCCAGGAGAGGTTTATCTAGGGCTTGTTCATAGACTTGATAGACCTGTTGGAGGTATTATGGTATTTGCAAAAACCTCAAAGGCAGCATCAAGGCTTTCAGACCAAATAAGAACAAGAACATTCAAAAAGACTTACCTAGCAATTGTAAGAGGAACTCCAGAAGTGAAAAAGTGTAGCCTTAAGGATTATCTTTTAAAGGATAGTGCAACTAACATGGTAACAGTAGTAAGAGAGGGTACCAAGGATTCAAAAGAAGCCATACTTGATTATGAAGTGCTTAATTCAAAAGGAGAGCTTAGTTTATTGCGAGTACAGCTTCATACAGGGAGACCACACCAGATAAGAGTTCAGCTATCCCATGCTGGATACACCTTGTATGGGGACCAGAGATATGGAGCAAATGTGAATAAAGCCGGTCAACAGATAGCACTTTGGGCATATTCCATAACTTTAAATCACCCAATAAAAAAAGAAGAAATGACCTTTACCTGTCAAACTCCAAATACTGAGCCTTGGATTCAATTTTGATAATATCAACTAAGACACTTCATTCTAAAGATATTATTTTCGCTAAAAATAAGCCATCCAAGGTACGATTCACCTTAGATGGCTTATATATGAGGGTTTTTGTTAATATGCAACACCTTGAGCATACATTGCAGTAGCTACTTTTAAGAAGCCTGCTATGTTTGCGCCAGCAACAAGGTTATCTTCGAAACCATATTCCTTTGCTGCTGCGCTTGCGTTCTTGTAAATGTTAACCATAATGTCTTTCAGTTTTGCATCAACTTCCTCAAATGTCCATGAATAACGCATACTGTTCTGGCTCATTTCAAGAGCTGAAGTTGCAACGCCACCTGCGTTTGCAGCTTTTGCAGGTCCATAAATAAACTTGTTACTTAAGTATACATCAACAGCCTCTGGAGTAGATGGCATGTTAGCACCTTCTCCAACAGCATAGCAGCCGTTAGCAGCTAAAAGCTTAGCAGAAGCTTCGTCAATTTCATTTTGTGTAGCACAAGGAAGGGCGATATCACATTTAATACTCCAGATACCTGAGCAACCTTCTGTATATGTGGCATTTTTATGGATTTTAACATATTCACTAATACGTTTTCTTTCAACTTCTTTTATTTGCTTAACTGTATCAAGCTTAATTCCATCTGGATCATAGATATATCCGTTGGAATCACTTAGAGCAACAACTTTTCCGCCTAATTCAGTTGCTTTCTCAGTAGCATATATTGCAACATTTCCTGAACCAGAAACTACTATAGTAGCATCTTTGAAGGATTTACCCTTTGCTTTTAATGCCTCATCCATGAAGTAGCAAAGACCATATCCAGTAGCCTCTGTTCTAACTAAACTACCACCCCATGTAAGGCCTTTTCCAGTTAGGATACCAGTATATTCATTTCTTAGTCTCTTATATTGACCATACATATATCCAACTTCTCTTGCACCTGTACCGATATCCCCGGCAGGAACGTCTGTATCAGCACCGATATGCTTTGATAATTCTGTCATAAAGCTTTGGCAGAATCTCATAACTTCAAGGTCTGATTTACCCTTAGGATCAAAATCACTACCACCTTTACCACCACCTATTGGAAGACCAGTGAGTGAGTTTTTGAAAATTTGTTCGAAACCAAGGAACTTAAGAATACTTGCATTAACGGAAGGATGAAGTCTTAAACCACCCTTGTAAGGACCGATTGCACTGTTGAATTGAATTCTGAAACCACGATTTACTTGAACTTTACCATTATCGTCAACCCAAGGTACTCTAAATATAATCTGTCTTTCTGGCTCAACGATTCTGTCAAATATTCCTGCTTCAACCCATTCTGGATGCTTTTGAGCAACCACCTCAAGGGATTCAAGAACTTCCTTTACTGCTTGATGAAACTCTGGTTCGCCAGGGTTTCTTTTAATTACCTGTTCCATTACTTTTGATAGAATTGCCATTTTAGAACCCTCCTGTATATTAATTATTTGTTGCGTTATATTTTGGTGGAGGGTAGGTTTTTTGCTTCTTACCCTATGTACACCAATTAGCCTCATTTTTACCTTATAAAGTATATCACTTCACTATACAAATTGCAAGAGTGAGAATGAAGAATTTCATTTCTGTTATTGCAAAAATATTTGTTTTTTGAAAAAACTGGCGAAATGCTTTTAAAACAAAGGATTAGTGAGTTTGGACTTGTGATTCGAAAACTTATTAAAGAACAACAAAAAGTATGATAATTGCAAGAGGTCTAAAAGTTCGCGTCATTTATTGTTGAAAAAATAGCATTAATTATATAAAAATAGGAAGTTAATATTTAGCACCTAAATGTAATTGTTATTGTTATAAAACACTCTCAGGGTTATAATAGTTAATATATTACAAGAATTTGCGGATACATTAACTTTAATTTTTGAAAGGTTTAGAAAATGAGTCAATTACAACTAATCGCTGTTTCAACGTTTGGGACAGAGGCGGTAACTGCCAGAGAACTAAAAAAACTAGGATATGTAGATCAAAAGGTAGAAGATGGCAGGGTCACATTTACAGGAGATGAAGCGGCAATTTGCAGATCTAATATATGGCTTAGGACTGCCAGTAGAGTGCTTTTAAAAATAGGCGAGTTCAAGGCATTGACCTTTGATGAGCTCTTTGAACGAACAAAGGCTTTACCCTGGGATGAATTTATTCCTGAAAATGCAGAGTTTCCAGTTGAGGGTTACTCAGTAGACTCAAAATTATTTAGTGTTTCAGATTGTCAAGCTATAGTTAAAAAGGCTATAGTTGAAAAACTAAAGCAGAAATATAAATGTGAATGGTTTATAGAGGATGGACCCCGATTTAGGATTGGTATAGCCATACTTAAGGATACAGTTACATTAACTATAGATACAAGTGGTGCAGGACTTCATAAAAGAGGATATAGAAAACTTGTAGGCGGTGCGCCTATAAAGGAGACCTTAGCAGCTGCTATGATACTAATCAGTCATTGGAATAAGGATAGAGTTCTTTATGACCCGATGTGTGGTAGTGGAACTATACCTATAGAAGCAGCTTTAATAGCCAAAAATATAGCTCCAGGGTTGGGTAGGGACTTTGACTCCGAGAAGTGGTATTTTGTGCCACAAAATTTATGGGATGAAGCCCGAGATGAAGCCTACGATGTAATAATAGAAGAAGATGAATTTAGAATACATGGTTCAGACATCGATGAAGAAGCAATAAGTTTAGCAAGGTATCATGCTAAAAAAGCGGGAGTAGAGGAAACTATTCATTTTCAGAGATTACCAGTCTCGGATATAAGTTCAAGATATAAATATGGTATTATTATATGTAATCCACCATATGGAGAAAGATTGGGGGATAGTGACTCTGTCGAAAACTTATATAGAGAGATGGGAAAAGTATTCAGAAGGTTTGATTCCTGGTCACATTATATTATTACTTCTCATTTAGAATTTGAAAAGTATTATGGCAAAAAAGCAGATAAGAAGAGAAAGTTATATAATGGAAGATTACTTTGCAACTATTACCAGTATTTCGGTCCACCTCCTAAATATAAGGAAATCAAATAATCTAAAAATACTGTAAAATTAACAAAAGAATTGACTAAATTGACATATTTATAATAACATATAATAATAATGTAATTTATGTAGCATGGGGTAAGTTTAATTAAAAATTGTAATATGGTAGGTGATGAAGGTGTTTTTGAAAGTTTCAAATTCAGAGGTATGTGGGAAGATAAGTATTCCTGGTTCTAAATCCCATACAATTAGAGCATTGTTTTTTTCAGCCTTAGCGAAGGGGAAAAGTAAAATACAAAATCCTCTTATGTCAAGTGATTCGATTTCGGCAGTAAATTTATGTACAGCATTTGGTGCTGATTATAGTTTTATTGATGATTGTTATACTGTTAATGGGGTTGGTAGTAATCCAAGGGTGCCGGAAAATATCATCGATGTAGGAAATTCAGGAACGAGCTTAAGGCTCGGTGTGATGACAGCAGCACTTGTTGAAGGCTATACTGTTTTCACTGGGGATTATCAAATAAGACAGAGACAAATAGGTCCGTTGGTGGATGCTATAAAAAATTTAGGTGGAGAGGCATTTACTACTAGAGGAAATTCTTCTGCACCAGTAGTTATAAAAGGAAGAGCAGCAGGCGGTTTTACTAAGCTGGATTCTATCACTTCACAGTATTTATCATCAATTTTGGTAAATGCTCCTCTTCTGGAAAAGGATACTCATATTGAAGTTACAAGATTAAATGAAATTCCATATGTTGAAATAACCTTGTGGTGGTTAGACAAACTTGGAATCAAATATAAACACAATGGAATGAAAGAGTTTTTTATACCTGGACAACAGAGATATTTGCCCTTTGAGGCTACTATACCGGGGGATTTTTCTTCAGCCACTTTCTTTATGGTGCATTGTGCAATTTCTGGCCAGGAAATGGAGCTAACTAATTTAGATATGTCTGACCCTCAAGGTGATAAGCGAGTACTTACCCTTCTTGAGGATATGGGGGCGAAGGTTTCGTATGGCAAAAATAGTGTGATTATAAAAGGTCAAAAACTCCAGGGAAGACATATAGATATGAATTCCATTCCGGATGCGTTACCTGCTATGGCTGTAGCTGCATGCTTCGCGGAGGGAGAAACCAGATTGCTAAATGTACCCCAGGCCAGGATGAAGGAAACAGATAGAATTAGTGTTATGTGTAAAGAGCTAACTAAAATGGGAGCTAATATAAAAGAATTACCTGATGGGCTTATTATTAAAGAAAGTAAATTAAAGGGTTGTAAGGTAAATGGGCATGATGACCACAGAATTGTTATGTCTTTGGCAATTGCCGGACTAAATTGTTCGGGAGATACAATAATAGATACTGCCGAAGCAATGAATGTTACCTTTCCAAGCTTTGTAGAATGTATTCAAAGTTGTGGCGGTAAGATTGAGCTTTTAGAATTAGAGCTCTAGAAAAAATAAATAACAACTTGAAGGAATTTTGGAGGATAATATATGGTAGGGAATACATTTGGCAGACTATTTAGAGTAACTACTTGTGGAGAGTCGTATTCAGGAGCTTTTAGGAAAAGTGCTGATATTCCAGCCCAATTATGGGGTGGTTTAGCAGTTATTGTAGATGGAGTTCCTGCTGGAATAAAGATTACAGCGCAAATAATTCAGGAGGAATTGGATAAAAGAAAACCTGGAATGTCAAAATTACATACGCCAAGGTCAGAGGCTGATAAGGTATATATTTTCTCTGGTGTTATGCAGGATGACAGGACAACAGGTGCACCAGTTTGTATGATTATACCAAGTAGTGATATCGGAGATTATCATATTAAACAGCATAAGGACAACAAGGATATGATAAGACCTGGGCAAGCAGCATATACCTATTACAAAAAATATGGTGAACACTCGGACTATTTGGGCGCAGGAAGAGCCTCTGCCCGTGAAACAGCAGCAAGGGTTGCTGGAGGTGCAGTTGCTAAAGCAATACTGGACAATATGGGCATTGATGTAATAGCATATACAGTTGAATCTCATGGTATAAAGGCAGGCCCGTTTTCATATGAGGTGGCCAAACAAAACTACAGGATGAATGAGATTAATTGTCCAGACTTGAAGATTGCAGAAATAATGACACAAGATTTGATTGAGGTTATAAAAGAGGGTGATTCCTGTGGTGGTGCAATAGAGATAATTGCCAAAGGTGTGCCAGCTGGTCTAGGCGAGCCTGTTTTTGACAAGCTTAGTGCAACTATAGCACATGGTCTTATGTCTATAGGAGGCGTAAAAGGTATTGAAATAGGTGAGGGCTTTGGGGTTGCATCAAAAAAAGGCTCAGAATGTAACGATACTCCATATTATGATAAAGAAACAGGTCGCATTAGGTTTAAGACCAATAGGGCTGGCGGAATGCTTGGAGGAATATCAAATGGCGAAGAAATTCGTATACGTGTTGCTGTAAAACCAACTCCAACTATTATCAAGGAGCAGTTGACCGTTAATGTTGAAACTCTTGAACCCATAGTACACAAGTTTGCTTCTAGAAGCGATCCATCGTTAGTTCCGAGAGTTTACTCAATTTGTGAGGCAATGGTGAGGATGGCGTTAGTTGATAGTATTTTGATGTCAGCTGGATTAAAAAGCATAACTGAAATGGATGTAAGGTGGAATGGTTTATGATTAAGAATAATAAAAAAAATAATATTATTCTCATTGGAATGCCTGGAAGTGGTAAAACAACCATAGGAGAGCTTTTAGCGAATAAGCTTGATTGCAAATTTATGGACAGTGACCAGCTGATTTTTGAGAAAACAGGTAAGCTTCCAAGAAAAGTAGTTGAAGATAGTGGACGTGATTTCTTTCTTAATATACAGGATGAGGTTGTACTGGCAATTAAAGAAAACAAATTTGTACTTGCTACAGGAGGCGGAATTGTTCATAGCACTGTAGCAATGGATTACTTAAGAGCTATTGGTTTTATTATATTTTTGGATACAGAATATGATATTATTGAAAAGAGAATGGACTCGTCGAGAAGACTAGTGAGGACAAATGGAACCTTGTTGGATTTATACAATGAGAGAAGCCCTTTGTATTGCAAATACTCGGATATTATTATTAAATGCGATTCTACTGATCCGCAATTATTATGTAATAGGATACTAAAAATAATAAATACTATTTGACATTCTGGTAATCATAATTATTTAAAAAGGGAATGGTTAACAATGAATAAAATAAAGATTTTGATTGCAGATGATAATTTATTACTAGCACAAAAACTTTTTGATAAGCTTAATGAGTATGAGGACTTCGAGTTAGTTTTGGCTAGAGATGGCATGGAAGCAATTGAATGCATTAATAATGAAAAACCTGATGTGGTTTTACTGGATATCATTATGCCTAAGTTAGATGGTGTTGGTGTCTTAGAGTATGTAAGGGATAACCTACTGGCCCACAAACCTATTTTCATAATTTTCTCTGCGGTTAGTCAGGAAAATTATATTTCTAGAGTTATGAATCTAGGAGCAATGTATTACATATTGAAGCCTTTTGATGAGGAGGTAATAGCCACAAGAATAAGACAGCTATATTCTACTACAAAAAATGAGCATAATGAACATTATATAAAGTCTGAAAACTATATGACTCGCGTAGCAAAAAAGACAAAAAAGTGTGATGATGAATTAATGGTGTTAGCTACTAAATATATGAGAGAATATGGCTTGAAAGCCCATATGATAGGGTATGGCTATATAAGAAATATTATTTTGGAGTCGTTTGATATCTATTGCCAAACTGGTGCTATGCCAAAAGGTATTTATAGAGCAATAGCAAGTAAAAATAATATTTCAGTTCAGAAGGTGGAAAGAGCAATTAGGAATTGTATTGAAAGTGTTAAGGATAACAGCAATAATGAAAAGAGACCAACAAATTCACAATTTATATGCCATTTAATTGAAAAAATTAGAATAAACAATTAAATACATATTAAAATACAAAAAGCCCCGATTTTATCAGGGCTTTTATGTAACAATTAAGCGTTAACGTTATCTTTTAATCCTTTACCAGCCTTGAATACTGGTGCTTTTGATGCTGGAATAGTTATTTCTTGCTTTGTTTGTGGGTTTCTACCCTTTCTTGCTGCTCTTTCTCTAACTTCGAAAGTACCGAAACCAACTAGAGTAACTTTCTCGTTTTTCTTAAGAGTATCTTCAACCGAAGAAATAAATGCATTCAAAGCGGCTTCGCTATTTTTTTTGTTTAAGCCTGATTTTGATGCCATTAAGTTGATTAGATCTGATTTATTCATTATACAACCTCCTAAAAATGGAATTCGACAATATTTTATAATGAAAATACACTAAAGTCAAGCTTTTGAAGGGAAAATAGTAATAATGTACCAACAGAATAGGGAAAAAATTTACATTTACCGTATTAATTAGGCACAACATGTATTTCAACGCTATTTAAACCAGCCTTTAATGAATTATAAAAATAGTTTTCACGATGGTCACCCTTCGAGTCACCCAAAACCAATAAGTCAATTTTATTTTCAATTGCATAAGTAACAATTGTCTCAACAATTTTGTCTGATCTTAACACTGAAAGGTTTGCACCGATAGATTTTGCAATACCAAAAAGATATTCTAATGCTTCACCTTCCTTTTCATTATCAAGAAAGCTCCAATTATTTTTTGCCACATGAATGATAAATATTGAATCATTATTATTAGAAAATTCCAATGCTTTCTTTATAAGTCTTTCACAAGTTTTCTGCTGAGTAACGCAAACTAATATATTGCTACCAGATTGGTTCAATTAATAACCTCCCCTCTATATGATAATTATACTAAAATATTAAAGCTTTGTCTTAAATAATAATCATATAAAATAAATATTTATTTTGTATAAATAAATTGTTAATATTATTAATAATTATCAAACGACTAAATAGCAATATATAAAAAGAGTATTGAAATTGTAGTGCATAAAAAGTAAAATTAACTCAATACATAAAGATTATCAGTAGTGGTAGACTTAAGCTATATAATAATTGATTATTTTAATATGGAGGCTATATACAGTATGAGAAATATCGAAGTTAATACTATAATAGAGTCAGTTAGAGATATGTGTATGACTGCAAACTATTACTTAAATGACGATATAAAGCAGGCAATGAAAAGCGGTTTGCAACATGAAGAGTCACCAATTGGTATAGAAATTTTAGAAAAGCTTTTAAAAAATGCTGAACTTGCAGAAAGTAAGAAGGTAGCAATATGTCAAGATACTGGAATGACAGTAGTTTTTGTGACGATAGGACAGGAGGTGCATATTTCTGGTGGAGGGCTGTCTGATGCCATTAATGAAGGAGTTAGAAGAGGCTATAAGGAAGGATATTTAAGAAAATCAGTAGTTAGTGATCCTATTGAGAGAATAAATTCTGGTGATAATACACCAGCTGTAATACACTATGAGATTGTCCCTGGAGACACACTAAAGATAGAGCTTGCCCCTAAGGGTTTTGGAAGTGAAAATATGAGCGCATTAAAGATGCTTAAGCCCTCAGATGGTATTGAAGGTGTAAAAAGTTTTATAATAGAAACTGTTGATAAGGCAGGACCTAACCCATGCCCGCCAATTGTTGTTGGAGTTGGTATTGGTGGTACCATGGAAAAGGCGACAATACTTGCAAAAAGAGCCTTGCTAAGGCCACTTAATATTAGAAGCAGTATAGAGTATGTCAACAATTTAGAAAATGAGATGCTACAAAAAATAAATGAGCTCGGTGTCGGACCAGCTGGATTAGGTGGCACTAATACTGCTCTGGCTGTAAACGTAGAAACTTATCCAACTCATATAGCCGGTTTGCCGGTGGCGGTAAATATAAGCTGTCATGTAACTCGTCATTCAGAGGTAGAATTATAGGGTAGTTCATAGTCAAGGATGGCGTATAATTAATCGGTTTAAAGCTAACGATTAAATTCATTCTAAAGCCGGTAATAGGACTAGTTTAAATATAGAACAGGGGGAAGAATATGCACCATAATGTAATAGCACCATTTAGCAGAGAGGCTGTAAAGGATTTTAGAGCTGGTGATACTATTTCTCTTAGCGGAATAATATATACTGCAAGAGATGCAGCTCATAAGAAACTAATCGAATTGATAAATCAAAATAAGGAATTGCCATTTGATATAAAAAATCAAACTATATATTATGTTGGTCCATGTCCATCAAGAGTGGGAGAAGTAATTGGGTCTGCTGGTCCAACTACCAGTTATAGAATGGATGCTTATGCACCTACCTTAATCAAACTTGGACAAACAGGAATGATAGGAAAGGGCCTTAGAGGTGAAAATGTCATTAATGCAATGAAAGAGTATGGTGCAGTTTACTTTGGTGCAATTGGAGGAGCAGGAGCATTAATGGCCCAGTGCATTAAAAGTCAAGAAATAATTGCTTTTCCCGAATTGGGAGCTGAAGCTATAAGAAAACTTGAGGTTGAGGAACTTCCTCTTACAGTTATAATTGATTGCTATGGGAATAATTTATACGAAATTGGTAAGAATGAATTTAGAAAATATAAGAAAGACTAACTTATCAATTGGTTTACCAAAATTTAATTTATTATATATTTTTAAAAATCAATAGTGTATAATATTTATAAGTAGTATAAATAAAAACAGATAATAAGGAGGTTTATTATATGGCTAAGGTAACTAAGGATATGATTATTGCAGATGTTTTAAATATGGATAGAGGTACTACACCTATTTTTTTAAATAGCGGTATGCACTGTCTAGGCTGCCCATCAGCTTCAGGTGAAAGTATTGCAGATGCGTGTGCTATTCATGGAATTGATGCTGATAAACTTATTGATGAACTAAATGAGTTCTTAGAATCAAAGTAAGAAAAATAAGTAATGGATTATATTTAATTTTAAAGGGGCTGTTGCACTAAAATAAACATTAGCGCGCGAGCTCCTTTTTGATGTAAAAAATAAAATTTAAAACTCCTGTGAAAATGGGGACTTATGGTAGTGCTTTTTAAAATTCCAGTTTATATTATTCTCTGAACCAGACACGTTAAATATAGTTTATGTTGAATTATGATTTTTACTACGCTATAATTTAGTTGGTTGCTTTGGTAAATTGGAAAATTTATTTAAAAAAAAAGCGTTTTTATTTAATAGACAGGAGGATTATATAATGGCCGTAAGAGTAGTTGTAGGAACTCAATGGGGTGATGAGGGCAAGGGTAAGTATATTGACATGCTTGCTGAAAAGTCTGATTTAATTGTGAGGTTTTCTGGGGGAAACAATGCCGGACATACTATAGTTGCAAATGGAGTTAAGTATGCGCTACATCTTATTCCATCTGGAATACTTCATACAGATAAAACTTGTATAATAGGAAATGGTGTTGTTATAGACCCAGCTGTTTTACTTAAGGAAATGAAGGATTTAAATGAAAGGGGAGTAACAACCGATCATCTTTTAATTAGCGATAGGGCTCATGTTATAATGCCTTATCACATAGGATTGGATGAGCTTCAAGAGAATTTCAGATCTGAGGGTAATAAAATCGGAACTACAAAAAGAGGTATAGGACCCTGTTATGCAGATAAAATTGAACGCTGCGGTATTAGAATGTGCGATTTGATGGAAAAAGAAGAATTTATTAGTAAGGTTAAGGCAAATTTAGAACTCAAGAATCTCATAATAGAGAAAGTATATGGGGGAAAACCATACCAAGCTGAGCTTATTATAGAGGAGTATCTAAGTTATGCTGAGCAACTAAAAAAATATGTTACTGATACTAATAGTCTCTTGGCTAATGCGATAGATACAGGCAAAGATATTCTATTTGAAGGTGCTCAGGCTAATTTCTTAGATATTGATTTTGGAACATATCCATATGTAACCTCATCAAATCCAACTTCTGGTGGTGTATGTACTGGTTCTGGAGTTGGACCGATATACATTAACGAAGTTTATGGGGTTTTAAAGGCTTATACATCAAGAGTTGGAGCAGGACCATTTCCGACAGAACAGAATAATGAAATAGGCGATACAATAAGAGAACTCGGTTGGGAATATGGTACAACGACAGGAAGGCCGAGAAGATGTGGGTGGTTAGATACAGTTATGATTAAGTATGCTGCTAAAATAAATGGATTGACAGCTTTGGCAATAAACCATGTAGACACCATTGGTAAGCTCAAGGAGATAAAACTTTGCGTAGGGTATAGCAAAGGAGGGGGAGAGGTTATAAAAACGTTCCCAGCAAGCTTGAATGAGCTTGCAAAGTGCGAACCAATTTATGAGGTGTTTGAACCTTGGAATGAAAACATATCAAATATTAAATCCTTTGATGAATTGCCTCAAAATGCTAAGAAATATCTTAACAGGATAGAGGAACTTGTAGGGGTTAAAATTGGTTTAATTGGCGTAGGAAAAGACAGAGAACAAATCATTAATAGAATTTAGTTAGCTATTGCTTATTTAATGTAAAACCTAGTAGTAATTTGCTACTAGGTTTTACAAAAATTGATATTAAAAAACAATTTTTTTGTTACAGTTCAGATGTAGTTTATTGATAATTTCCAGAGCATCAGTTTCTAATATTCAAAATATCTTCTAAATAAGGTAGTAAAATTAAATATAATTTGAGTATAAAAAAACAAGTTAAAAGCCAGT
>JAEZOA010000040.1 GCA_023441625.1 Bacillota bacterium | reverse complement strand
AGTTAATAAATGGTAATATTTTGCCAATCCTGTACAAACTAATGTCTCCCTGTGGAATACTTTCTCTTATACCCCCTCCGTTCATCAGTGCGATATCTGCCTTCCCAAACTCACGCATTGCATCAGTAAGTAAATTAGCAAGATTTGTTTCCTTATACCTTAAATCCGACCTCAATCCGTTTAATTTTACCTCTGCCGTACCTACAACTTCCTTGCCAGCTTCCATCGCCAATGCTTGATATTTCATTGCAACTGAGTTCATCTCTTTATCTATTTTTGTTTTATCATTTGTATTAAAGGTTTCCCATACACACTTAGCTACCTTCCCGTCCTTTAAATAAAGATCAGCTAATCCAACATGCGTACTGTATCCCCCTGCTTCAACTAAGTATGTATTTTTTACTTTATCCGCTTCTTCATATAAAAAGTGATGATGTCCGCATAAAATCAAGTCAATACCTTCAACTTTATTGGCAATATCTCTGTCTACTTCATCACCATTGTGGGAAATTAAGATGATTACATCAGCCTGTTCTTTTAAGACTGGAACAAGCCTTTGTGCAGCTTCAATTGGATCTCCAACAGAGATATCCCTATGTTCTCTATTGTTAGTCTCATGGAGTGCACCCTCTACTATAGTTCCAAATAGGGCTATTTTAACTCCATCCATTTCTACAATCTTATATTCCTGAAAAGCGGGCTTACCGTCTTTAAAAATATTTGCACAGAGCATAGGGTATTTGATTTCTGTTTTAATCTCCATTAATCTATCTACTCCGAAATCAAAATCATGGTTTCCTACAGTCATTGCATCATAGCCCATCATATTAGCAACCTCAACAACACCTTTTGCCTTTTCGATATTTGCTTCATTGGTTCCATGGAACATGTCTCCACTGTCAAGGAGTAATGAATTAGAGTTACTTTCCCTAATTTCATTTATAAAATGCTTCATCAGTGGCATACCCATCATCACCTCTACCTGATCGAGAGTATAGTAGCCGCCTGCTTCATCATCAAAGGTGATATGCCCATGAATATCAGCTGTATTAATTACACTAATTTTCTGGTCATAGTATCCAAAGCGTAATAAGATATCATTAAAATTAACATTTTTGTACACTAAAAATACCGCTATGCCTAACGCAATAATGCCTATAATAATCAAATTTGTATATTTCTTCATATTAATGCCCACGCCCAGCATTCCGTACAAGAACATAAACAACGCAAGTTAGCAAGCCAACATTGCTTATGTTAATGAAATGTGCATTTCCCTGGTAGAAATGGATGGCACGGTACCTCCTGATTTATTTTTTATCGAAACCTAGTTTCCAGTACTAGAATAGCGCTTTAGTCCTGACCTCCAAAATAAATAAACTAAAACAAATAATAAAATGCCTACTAAAGGAGTAAGGTATAAGTATCCACTCCAGAACATTGTCAAATCTGGTTTTCTCAAATAGAATTGGGCTGGAAAATAGCTTACAAAAGCAAAAGGAACAGCAAAAATCAGCATTTTTTGAATGAAACCCGGATAAAAGCTAATTGGATATCCAGCAAATCGTCTAGAATTAAAAAATATTAAATTTCGAAGGTTTGCTGTCTTTATAGCCCAAAAACTGAAGCATGAGGATACCATAAATAAGGATGCTTGGATGATAGCACCTCCAACCAAAACGGATATATAATATGTAATGTTTTTTAAATTCCAGTCAATTCCTACTGTGTTATAAGAATTTAAAAATAATAGTATACCAACTGCTCCATGACCTATTGTTGCAGTAAAATCAACTCTTGATGCCACCACCTGAAACATTAGCCCTAATGGTCTAATAAGATATCTATCTAGTGCGCCGTTATATACCATATCATCAAAATCTCTAATTCCAGTAAAAAAGAAAACAAAGAGACTATAGGACAGAAACAGAAAACTATAGAGAAAGAACATCTCATTCATTTTCCATCCACCTATTGTTATAAATCTTGTTAGCAGAAGATACATTATTACTATACTTACCATTTCTCTTACAAAGATTGCTAATGCTATGAAAAACCTATCAAATTTGTATTCTAGCATTGATTTTAGGTTGAGCTTAAAAAATACTATTATTATCTTTAATAATTCAACTTTTTTATAAGGTTTGATTTGTTCCATTCTACCCTCCCTGTACAACAAGTTTTTTTGTAGCAAATTTCCAAACAACATGCCCTATACAGGTTAGAAGTATTATCCAAAAGCCTTGTTTAATCATACTCATTACAATCTCATTAGCTGGAATTTGCCCTAGGTATATAGATATTGGAATATAATAAATTGAATCAAAGGGTGTTAATTTAATAAAATCATATAACCATTGAGGCATGAACCATAGCGGAATAAGCGCACCCGACATAACCACAATGATTGCATCCTTTATAGTAACAAGACTGAAGGTGCCATAGAACCAGAAAGCACTTAGCCAAACAATGAAGTTCAGGCTGTAAAGCACAAGATACCCCATTGCCATACTTATCAGAAAATAAATTCCCATAGATAATGAAAATGGAAGCAGCAGTTTGAAAAATAAAACTGATAGGATAACTGCTGGCATAAGATTCATGATTATTTTAAATGCTACTAAACCAAAATTATAGAAAAATACAAGCATTCTAAAACTTGTTGGTTTTAATAGGTCTGAGGAAATTAACCCATTATTTATTTTATTTGATATAAAGTACTCATCCATACCAAAAATACTTTGCATTAAGAACCCTATAACAATATATGTTAATACTATTTGAAGCTGTACCCCATTAAATGAACCATCTTCTCCGTATATTGCTTTCCAAATGGAAATATTAACAAAAATTAATATTAATGTATTGATAAGTCCTGCAAAGTAGTCAACACGATATGCTAAGCTGCTCTGAAATGCTTTTTTGGCTATTTCCAGATATGCTCTTATCATAATCAATCCCCCCCTCATAAATTTCTCTGATGATTGCTTCGATTTCTGGTTCTTGTATTGTTAAATCCAGAATATTATATTTAGCTGTTAAATGAGAAATAAGGTTTGAAACCTGAATATCATCTTTATTGAAATGTATGTATATCTTATTTTCTTTCTTTTCTACAACATCAACCCCCTCTGGCAAAACAATATTTTCATCGAGTTTACCAAATTCAGCCACCAGAGTTCTAGTTGTTCCGTATCTCCTCTTAATTTGCTCTACCGTCCCATCGTAAATAATCACTCCACCGTCAATGATTATCATTCTTCTGCAAGTCTTTTCAATATCCATCATGTCATGGGTTGTAAAAAGCATGGTTGTATTTCTTTCTTTATTGACTTGCTTAATAAATTCACGTATTTTTTCTTTTGCAATTACATCAAGTCCTATAGTTGGCTCATCAAATAATATAATGTCAGGATTATGTACCAGAGCTGCTGCAATATCAGCTCTCATTCTCTGTCCAAGACTAAGCTGTCTAACTGGCTGAGAAATAAATTCATTGAGTCCAAGAAGTTCATTATACATTTCCATATTTGACCTAAAGACCTTTTCAGGTATTCTATAAATATACTTTAGAAGGTCAAAGGTGTCTCCTACAGGGAGATCCCACCATAACTGAGTTCGTTGTCCAAAAACCACGCCTATTTTTGTAGCTATCTTCTTTCTTTCCTTACTTGGTGACATTCCAAGAATACTGATTTCACCAGTTGTCGGCGATAATATCCCCGTCAACATTTTTACTGTAGTGGATTTTCCTGCCCCATTGGGCCCAATAAAACCAACCATATCTCCCTTATCAATTGAAAAACTAATATTTTCTACTGCTCTTTTAAGCTTGTATTCTGGTATAATTAAACTCTGTATAGATCCAATTAAACCTTTTTTTCTTACATTAAGCTTATAGTCCTTTGTTAGATTACTAACATCAATAATTGACATATCAACCTTCCTCTCATTCTTTAACTTGAGCTAGTAGGTAATCCAGAATTGAGAATCTATAATTTCTAAATAATTTACTTTATTCTTGCAGGTATATCATTTATTTCTAAATTATTGTAATATGTATCATCTTTAATAATTATATTTTACTTTTATTACCTTTTATACATTATTTTGGATGAATATTACTATAAATATGTGTTGTTTTCTGTTTATTTATATATATAAATTCACTTTATAGTTTTTAAATGATAATTAATGTAATTTATTGACATCTAACACGACATATAATCCTCTATTTACTTATTATGTAATTTTATGGTAAAATTAGATATCTTCTAAACTTTATTATTGCAAAATTTAGGAATATAGGAGAGTATTGAATATGGAAAAATTATATTTTGGATGTAATCAAGTGGGACCAAGTCACTTTTCTTACAAAGTCATTCATCCCATAAATAATTCGGATTTAATTATACTTAAACTTCTTCTTTCCACCTATTATCATAGTCTTTTTGATTTAAATTTATTTTTCAATTTCGTCTTGCTTTTAGATACTAACTTATCCATAATATCTCATCATGTAAATCACGAATTAATGAGTAGTGTTATAAAGTTATGCCCAGGCTTAAATTTTAAGGAAGAAAATATAGGAAAGACATCGATATCAGAATGTTTTAAAAGAAATAAGGAAAGTGTTATCAACCCACGTGAAAATGAAAATCCAGCCTTTCAATGCTTAACAAACTGTACTTTCCCTATAATTGTTAACAATAAAACAATTGCATATCTATCGGCTTTCTTTATGCATTCAAAAAAAGATAAATTATCAATTGAATTTTTTAAATTATTTGCCCAATCTATTGAGTCTAACTTTAAGCTTCATTCTATAAAGGTTAATATAACTGAGTATGCCTGTAAAATAATGCTCCCTAATTTCAGCATAGAAAGTTTAAGTACTTCTGAACGAGAAGTGCTAAACCAAATAAATAAGGGCTATTCAAATAAAGAAATAGCAAGTCGGCTTTTTATATCTGAAAATACAGTTAAATCCTATTTACAACTTATCTTACAGAAGCTTTCTTGTGAGAACAGAACCCAAATTGCTGTAAATTCTATTTTATATTCTTTACTAAAGTTAACGTGAAAACGGGAATCCTGCACTGGAGTTGTTGTGTACTACCTCTGCTTCTAGTATAATGGTAATTAATGTATATGCAACCCCTATCTGGTGTATTCTTTAGAAAGCATGTCAGAAGCGCTTATTACAAGCTTTTATTAAATATTGACCATTGGAGGTAGGAAAAATGGCAGTAGAAAAACAGTATTTATCAGATATTAATACAATATTATCACACAGATACGATAACGGCGACGACCTTTGGACTACGCCAGACAAACGTCTCCTCAAAGGCTCACCCTTCTCAACCTTTGAAAGTGCACTATACTTGCTGGAATTAGGCATTGAGCCTGACGAGCCCATTTTAAAAGAAACTGCTGATTTGATTTTCAGCACTTGGAAAGAAGATGGACAGTTTAAAATATATCCAAAGGGCAGCATCTATCCATGTCAGACTGCTATCGCCGCCAATGTACTTTGTCATATGGGGTATGCTTCTGATACCAGAATACAAAGAACCTTCCAACATTTTTTAGATTCTCAATATAAAGATGGAGGTTGGCGTTGTAATAAATTTTTTTTTGGACATGGACCCGAAACAGAGTATTCCAATGCGAAACCCACCCTTAATGCTCTTGATGCCTTTCGTTTCAGTGACTATCTCAATAAAGAGCAGGCGCTTGATAAGGCAGTAGAATTTTTGCTTGAGCATTGGATAATTAAAAAGCCGATTGGCCCTTGCCATTATGGAATAGGAACACTGTTTATGCAAGTTGAGTATCCCTTTCGTAATTATAATCTTTTTGAATATGTCTATGTTTTATCTTTTTATAACCGGGCAAAGGAAGATAGTCGATTTCTTGAAGCCTTTAACATTTTGAAATCAAAAACCCTTGATGGACAAATTGTAGTTGAACGTGTTGTTCCCAAGTTAGCCAAGCTTTCCTTTTGCAAAAAGGGTGAACCAAGCGTGTTAGCAACAAAACGATATAATGAGATATTAAACAACCTATTTTAAAACTTTAATTGGTAAAATAAATGGTTTTCTCGTCAGATAAAAAAGTCAGTTTGTTGCCAATGGCACAATACTGACTTTTTATAGTTTTTCTCCTAATCCTCAAAATTCCACTCTACACTGGTATAGATTTCACCGTCTGCTGATTCAAAGGTAATCGGTACGGAATACGCCACATTACCCTGACTATCCCGCATTGTGTACATCATGATAAAAAGGCCGTCGCCAAGCTCAATTTCCGCAAATGCAGTTTGAGGTGTCACCGTAATGGTGTCAATAGGAACAGCAGTCAACTCATCATCATCGCCGCTGATAGTTTTTACATAGTGAATGGTTTGAATTCTATCGCCTTCCACCAGATAACGCAGATTTTTATCGGCTGCGCCGCTTTCATCTAGTGGCTTTCTGGCACCCTCAATGGAATATTTCTCTGTCTCAAAGTCATAGATGACCGTCAGGTTATATTCTTCGTCGTTTAGCAGAATCGGCACAGAATACTGGTTATAGTTCTCGCCCTCATAGGCAATTTCCATATAGCATAGCGCACCGTCAAGGCTGCCCCATACGCCTCGGAAGTTATCCTTAAAAACACCGCTTTCCCATTCTGCTACAATATCGTTGTTGGTCCCAAGACAGAGCATGATATCCTCCTCCGGGTCAGCATAGTATAGCTCGAAGGTCAGGGAGGACAAAATGTCTATCGCTTCTCTACCTAGTGTCAGGGTGGCATTACCGTCCTCATCCACTGTTACCGGCATATCCTGCCAGTCTACACTGTTTAAGGTCATCAGCTCGGGAAGAGTGTTGTAATCCATCTGGGCGATATAGTCCATGCCCTGTTCGGATAGTTCGCCTGTTAAGCCGTAAGCATACAGATATTTGAAAGAGTCGGCAGGACTGATGTCCGTATAGGCATTGAAATCCTCTACATCACCGTTATAGCTGTAATAGCAGGAAAGCCCTGCCGACTCAGGACGATATTTTCCGTTTACCTTGTATACGACACAGTTCTTCAATTCATCGGAGACATATCCGGAGGTTTCGGGCAGCAATCCCGACGATTTTAAAGCAAGATTCCCAAGATCGGTCATATTGGTATATCCCTGTTCTCGGGTATTACCGCCGTAGTTTTCAACGCTGTTGGCAATTTTGGAAAAGTGTGCGAAGAATGCTGGGTTTTTCACTGCCGAAGCCAGAGCTTCTTTGCCGAAATTGTCATATGCAGCAATCAAGCCAGACACATTTGAAAGATCAGTGACAGACAAGGTGATGTTATCCTCTGTGCCGACCTCCTTACAGCCTTGTGCATAGCTGTCGCATATAACTTTGGACAACTCCAACGGTTCCATATCTGGCGTTTGAGCAAGCGCCCCAAGCCACCCGCTATAAAGCCAGCCGTTTCCTGGCTCTACCTCCTGCGACGCCACAAGGTATTTGCCAATATTGGAGAAGGTATAGGCCGTATCCACCGTTGCCATGAGGCAGGTGTCAAAGCCGATAATGTCCACCGGTTGATTCTGCGGATTTTCTTCGAAGGTTTCCGAGAAAGCCTGATACATTTCTGCAAGACTCAAGGAATCCATGCCATACAGCTCGTCAAAGGCCACACCTGACACCGAGCCACCACCATGGTTCCAAAACACCACAGCGGTACGCTTGGCAGGGTAGTTTTCTTTTCCGAAAGCGAGAAAATTCTTGAGCGTCTGCCCATCGCCCATACTGGCGGAGGGAAGCTCTTCAATGAGCTGCAATCCGTTATTGTCATATACATAACGCCCAAGCGTATCCGCACTGACTGTTTCATTATGCCAGCTTGACGCGCCGCCGGTCTGAATGACCACCTTCACATTTTCCGGCAGTTTCACCGACGTCAGCTCGGCAAGATCATTGGTGGCGGCGCCGTAATTGCTTTCAAGATCACTTCCACACAAATACCAGTAGACGGTCCATTCGGTATCGGAAGATACACTTTCCGGTGATGCGCTTTCTTCGGCAACACAAGCCGTCAGAGCCAATATCATTATCAGAGCCAGCAAAGCGAATATATGCTTTTTCCATGCTGCCCCTTCTAAATTATTTTTCATATGGGCGTTCCTCCTCAACTCGTGAAGTTGTTTTCTCTTGTTTCAGAATTGTCTGTAGCCTTTGGATTTCTTCTCTGGTAAAAGAGTGAGTATGATATTTCATGCTTGGCATATCGACCTTGGTCGCCTTCTCCTCCAGATACTCTCTTTTCCGAAAGCTTAACATACCGGCAATCATGGAGACTGGGAACATCCGGATTTCACGGTTCAGCTTTGTGACGCTGTCGTTGTAAATCAAGCGACTGGTACGTACCATGTTTTCAAAGGTTTGGACTGCGTCCATTGTCTTAATATAATTTTGGTTAGCTTTTAGTTCGGGATATTGCTCCGTCACCAAGGCAATACGGCCTAATGCCTCGGAAATAATTCCTTCCTGGCGAAGCACATCATTTGGTGTAGATTTTGCTGTTATCACGCTTCTTCTGGATTTAATGGTTTCAATTAAAGTTTCACTCTCATGTTTCGAATAGCCTTTAGTCAGATCCAACAGAGCTGTCAGAGCGTCGAAGCGGCTTGACACCTGTACTCCGATCTGGATCAGGGCATTGCTAATATTCTCATCAAGCACCACGAGTTTGCGCTGTGTAGAGATTATCCATAGAGCAATTATCACAGAAACTGCGATGATTGCGATGAAAGTTGGAAGCATCGTCATTTCCTCCTTCTTTTACGTTTTATCAACTTGAATAAAACGGCAATTGTTATTTTGCATAAGGCTCACTGAGTTCAATCTAACAAAAATTTCTTAAAGAAACCAACTACTGTATGAAGCATTGTTTTTTTTGCACGAAATGTTATGTCGAATATTCAACTATTATGTTAGAATAAAGAGAGAAATGGAGGTTTCCCTATGATACAGATTGCAGTCTGCGATGATAATATAGACGAATTATCTAATATGATGCAGCTTATAACCCAATACAGGTCTACAAAGCATTTGAACTGCGATTATGCCGTCTTTATAAACGGATTTGAGTTGATTTCAGCATTAGAGAAAGGAAAAAAGTTTGATATATATTGTCTGGATATTATCATGCCAGGATATTCAGGCATTGATGTTGCAAAGGAAATCCGTTCCTTTGACAAAAATGCGCCAATTCTGTTTTTTACATCTTCTTCCGAGTTTGCTTTGGAAAGCTACTCGGTGAAGGCTATTAACTATGTATTAAAGCCCATATCGAAAGAGAAATTATTCTTCACCTTTGATGAAATGCTGGAGCGGATAAAGGTAGAAGAAAATAATGATGCTGTTATCGTAAAGAGTAATGAAGGAATTCAAAAAATACTAATCTCTAATTTGGTTTTTGCTGAGGTCATTAACAGAAATGTGTTATATCATCTGCTGTCAGGTAAGGTAATTGAGTGCACTGAGCCTTTCTCCTCAGTCTGTGAGAATCTGCTGAAATTCAGGCGCTTTATCAAAACCCATCGTTCCTATATTGTGAATATGCAGTATGTGGATACCATCGAAAACCGCCAAGTGACCCTTCAGACTCTTTCAGCTGTTCCAATTGCCCAAGGAAAGGCTCGTGAAATCAAGCAACAATATCTAGCTTATCAAATGGAGGGAGAATAAGGAATGGAGGAGTTGAATACACAGGTGCTTGTGAACACCATTTCTAATGATTACCTGAGCTTGTGTCGTTATGAGGAGGGACCCCGGAAATGATTGCAACTGCAATTGAATTCTCTCGTTATTGGATTGCCTTTTTGTTCGGTTCGGCGGTTGCGGTCAGTTTCGCTGGGATGGTGCGTACACGGAAAAATTATATTACTTTTGGTTGCTTTACTGTCTTTATATTTACTTTGCAGCTCATCAGCTTGAGTCTCTGGGGTATGGCTGTGACGATGAAAATATACCCGCTGCTCGCCCATTTACCGGTGACTGTTTTTATCATCGCGTACTTAAAGCGCCCGTGGCTGATTTCAGTAACCAGTATGTTTGCCTCCTTCCTGTGTTGCCAGCCTCCCCGTTGGATTGGCAGTGTCGCTGGTGCCACTTTTGACAGTGCTTCCATAAACCATGCCAGCTATATCGTGGCTGCGTTTATGATGTACTATTTCCTGCAAAAATATGTGGTGATGTCTATTAGCCATTTGATGGAACGCTCTGTTAAATCCTGCCTGCTGTTTTGCGCCATGCCGGCTCTTTACTATCTGTTCGATCAAGCCACCACTGTTTATACCGATCTTATGTACAGTGGAGCACACGCAGCTGTGCAGTTCATGCCCTTCGTGACGTCGGCATTCTATTTTGTGTTTGTCCTTCTTTACTACGCCGAAACGCAAAAACAGGTAAGTGTTCAAAGAGAGAGGGATATGCTGGACATGCAGTTCCAGCATGCGCAAACGGAATTTGCTTCTCTGCGGCAGATGCAGCAGAATGCCGCGGCCTATCGGCACGATATGCGGCACCATTTCGCTCTTTTACAGGGCCTGGCATCCAAGGAACGCATAGAGGAGATTAAGGAGTATCTGCGGATTGCCCAGTCCGACATAGACGCCATCACGCCCATACGCTTTTGCGAAAACGAAACCGTCAATCTGATTTTGTCAGCTTTCGCATTCAAAGCAAAGCAATCGGGAATCATGTTAACGATCGATGCGAAGCTACCTGACTCGCTGACCTTTAGCGACACCGAGCTTTGTTCACTATTGTCAAACGCTTTGGAAAACGCCATACTTGCCTGTGAAAATTTAGCCGACAGCAATAAACGCTATATCAAACTGCGTATGTATTCTAAAAACAATAAGCTGTGCATCGAAATTCGCAACAGTTATCAGACTGAACCGATTTTCTATCAAGGCTTCCCCATATCGAAAGAACAGGGACATGGTTTTGGCACAAAAAGTATGGCTCATATCGTAGAAAAGCATGGCGGCATATGCCAGTTTTCGGTTAAGGATGGCTGGTTTATATTTCAGGCTACTGTATAAAAGCCCTCAAATAGAATAGGAGGTAGCTGATTACTTCAACTACCCCTCACCACCGTACAAACGGCTCTGTATACGGCGGTTCAATAACGTACTTTTAGATATTTTTCAGTTATTGTCGAAAAACCTTGTCTCTTTGTCTTTACTACCTTACGGGTATTTAATATTCCATTTAGTCAAGCGCTCGCATATACGTCTTGATAGCAACAGCGTTGTCCATTCTATTTGGGGCATGGTTAGTCATTGTTTTATATAATTCGCCCCTGCGCAGTTTCTGTCTTATTCACAAAGTCCATATAAAAAAACTCAGAACCATGATTATGATTTATCACAGCCCTTGTGATACGGATTGCTAAACTATAGTCAAACCACTTGAAAAGTGACCTAAGATTTACAGCTTTAGCCACAAAGCTGGGCGAACGCCGCCTGCGCAATAGCCCTCACCGATATTGCCTTTCAATATGTTGTTGCCTTGAATACCTATATCACCGTTACCGTGGATGTATACGGCTTTTAAATTCACTCGACCAGGCGACCGAAGCCACCACCAAAGAGGCCAATCTTTACCTTCAAGTCTTGCTACTCGCTTACTGTTGTTTTTATCTTTTCTTTCAAACCAATATCTTTGATTTTTTCCTGGGTTGTATAGTATTGAACTGCTATTACCGAAGTATTGGCACACTACTTCCTCAATGCTTAACAAAAATATGCTGTCTTGCGTATCTGTTCCGCCTTTTGAACCATACCACTGATTGTCGGTATTCTTATTTAATACCGGAATTATTCTTGATCTTTCAGTCTCGGTGAACTTATTATAAAATTCACCGTTAAGATATTTTCTTAACGAGCAGTCAGCCCATGTTATATCTTTATAAGCTTCATGGTAAGAACGCTGTTCTATAATATATTCGGTTATAATCAAAGCCCTACTGTCTTGTATGTCAAGAACGCGCCAGTTATAATCACCAAATGATACTGTTGAGCCGATTTTAAAATCATCCATTTTCCTTCTCCTTTATAGGGAATAGCAAATCAAGCTGTAAATAACTCATTTCAGAATTGTGCTTTTGTATATAGTTATAAAAATTCAAAGTTTCTTCAAAACCTTGTCCAAAGGCTGTTTCGGGCGAGTACCATCGTTGAGAACCCCAATCATTTTGTATTTATCGCTTGCACCAACCCATTTTTTAAGCCGCCTCCAATCCTGGAAATCCCACGCCCTTAGCACATGAGCGTATGCTTATGATTTGCTTCACTGGAACACGCAGCTTACGCAAAACTATGATTTGCCTCAAGCGGTTCACGGCGTTTTGGTCATAAACCCGGTAAGCATAATTGTCTTTCCGAAGACTTAGAATTAAACCCGCCTGTTCAAAATAACGTAACATTCTTGTAGAAATTCCGTAATCCCTTGACACCTGACTGATTGTTTGAAGCTCCATATCACAACCTCACTTCTTTTCTATTTTGAATATAAAGTACGACACGGTGTCAAGGTCAAGAGGTTTAGACTAATATCCATATTTTTATTCAGAATTATATATTTTTTTGCACAATACAACCTAATGCTCATAATTTAGTGTTCTTAACAAATATTACTTACTTAAGAGAAGTATACACTAAACTGTAAATATTTACAATTATAAAAAGAGCGGTCAAGGCTTAATACCCTAACCGCTCTTAACTTTTTTCGTTATAATAACACCATCACGATGAACCCACCATTAATACACGTGTTCTTATAATTCCCTATGAGTTTATCTAAAGTCAATAGACTATAACAGCCTTCCGTAAATAAAACCAAAAATAAGTTAAATTAACTACTTTTGGACTTGTTTCGTTATATCTGTGTAGTTGGTTAAAATTATAATCTAAACCAATAGGCCTACAGTGCTTTATTGCAGAATTTAAACTGAATTATTTTATGTAAATACGAATTAATTAAGTAATTGCATTGGGTATACCAGATTTCGACGGCTGACTTCTGCTCAAAAGCTTGGGATTATCGGTAAAGTTTTTGACTATAAAGATTTTGTTTACTTCAGATAATCTGTATGGTAATATTTGCATGGGTTATAGTTCCTGTCATGTCTTTGTTTACATCCCCACCAGAAGGTGATGATGTAACAAAATTATTGGATGGTACTCGCCTAAACCCATTAATCGTGGCTTTTACTGCTTTGATAATAATTGCTTTTCTTGTTTTTTTTATATTTAAAAACAGATTACTTTGGAAAATAAAAGACATACATTGCGAATTGCTTTTAGCAAATAGAACTAAGCATAGCAAAGCTTTTTGGGTACGCTTAATTATAGGAATTGTATTCGGAGCTATCATAGTTATACTTGGGTGTAGTACGTTAATGCCGAAGCCTATTTTAGAAAAATCACTTTCTATTGAAGTAAATTCTTCAACTAAAGATTTGAAATTGCCACTTAAGGTGCAAGTTAGCAAACTTTACAATATGGAGATGAAATTAGAAGCAAAAGGTATTATCACTGACATTCAAATTTATTCTGAGAATGGTACTCTGGTTTATCAGAATATATGTGAATGGTTTACACTTGGAACTTCACTTAACTTACAAAAAGGTAATTATGTAATTGTTTTAACTTTCCTTAAAGACCCTATTTCTATGCAAGAATATTTTAAGGCAAAGGGATACAAGTTTAAAACTTACGAATTGGAACAACTTAAAAAAGTATTTAGTATGCCTGTTAAAAATCATCCTGTTTCATTTTCAGTAACCATTAAGTAATCACAATACAGGAAACATCCTGCCTAAATACAAGATAAAGCAGGATGTTTTTCTATATTGTGATTTTCCTTGTGAAAGTACCTGTTATTCTAACTCATGCACCTCAAATGGGAACCCGTTACCCTCTCCTCTGCTCCTAAATTATTTAGAATAACCTCCACTTAGCGTTCACCTCCTATGCTATTTTACAGTTCGTGCGAAGAAAGGGGAACGTTTTGCTTTTTCGTATTTTATACGAACTAAAATAGAACTTGATTAATTTGTGAAAAAATATTTGTTTCTGAAATAGAAATACAGGAAACTAGATGGTTCTCGTAATTTAGTTTAGATTAGAGAAGTGTTACAGTTCAGATGTAGTTTATTGATAATTTCCAGAGCATCAGTTTCTAATATTCAAAATATCTTCTAAATAAGGTAGTAAAATTAAATATAATTTGAGTATAAAAAAACAAGTTAAAAGCCAGT
>JAEZOA010000035.1 GCA_023441625.1 Bacillota bacterium | reverse complement strand
GTCAAGGAGACGGATTGCAACTATACTTATTTCATGAATTGTCTAACCGAAAAGGTCAGAATAAGAATGGGAGAAGAATTTTCAGTCCGGATTTTTAAGGTTACGAAAAATAATTCATTGGAATTGGACAGTCTTGTGATTTTAAAGAAAGGAAGGAATTTTGCACCCAATATATATTTACTTCCATATTATGAAGCTTATATTCAGGGGGCGAGTATTCAGGCTTTGGCAGAAAGCTTATGTGAGACCTACAAAAATCATTCGGTTCCATTAGTAAAGGACGATTTTTTGTATACATTTGATGAAATGAGCCCATTTATAATATATAGACTAGTAAGCTACGATAGAAACAAAAAACTGCTTGAGAATATTCCTCATAGGAAGTATCTTGATATGGCTGTTACCTATCATTGTCTGGTTCGTGATGATACAGACGGAATCGGGACAATCAGAATATCAAATGAACATATTAAGAAGTGGGAAACCTCGTTGCAGGAGCTGCATAACCTAGCAATCGTAAATACGAAGAATATCTTTCCGTCAATAATTAAAAGTATGGAGGAAGCAATATACGGAATGTTTGAAGAAGAGTATGGAAGCAGTAAAACAGATGATGGATCAAGTAAGCTGGAAAATAAAAATTTAGATAAAGATTTGCTTCATAGTAGAGAGTCTAAGGATCGTTTCATGTATATATTAACAAATCAGAAGGGTATTAACGGTGCCACATGTCTCCTGTATGAGAATGTTCTAAAGGAATTCTCTAATCAAATTGATTCGGATTTTTTTATACTTCCCAGTAGTATTCATGAGGTAATCATTGTTCCCTATGACAAAACAATAAGTAAGGAAGCTTTGTCGGACATGGTTAGGGAGGTAAACTTAACCCAGGTTGCGAGAGACGAGGTATTATCCAACAGGGTCTATTTTTACTCACGGAAAAGTAATACAATTAGTATGTAATATCATAGACAGCATTATTATCAAGCCCAGTATAGGTAATCACTGGGCTTGTGATATAAATATTTGAGATTTGAATGATTTATTCTGATTGCATTATATTAGTTATGCGAATTATTCCAAAATAATATTAGGTTCTGCCCCTACCAGAATATCGGTATCTGGCTCAATAGGAACCACTTCTTTGGGCTTATTTTTGGCTTCGCTGACAGAAATTGTTGCTAATGTAGCAGCAATTTGACCTAATACGGCAGCGATTACCGGTATATCATCCTCTGGTGCACAATTTGCGATTGCGCAAGCTGCAGCTGTAACGAATGTAACAAGCTCACATGAATTCATACATTTCACCTCTTACAAGTATATGAAACATAGCTTGTTAAATTTCCATATAGCAGCATTGACTTTACATGTAATGTTAAATAAAAAAAGAACTGCATATCTCTATTAGAAATTTGCAGTTCTTTTAAATGCACCTGACTGGATTTGAACCGGCGGCCTTTCGCTCCGGAGGCGAACGCTCTATCCACTGAGCTACAGGTGCAACTGTTACAACTTAAAACACATCGATTTTTCAGACTATGTTATTATATACTAGAAATTAAACAAAGTAAAGAAAGTTTATTAATAATCTGGTACTAAAATTCGATTTAAAATCTGCTAATCCGGTTTTACGGAGCTAGCTTTTTTAGTAAATATCTTTTTTTGTATTTCAAACGGGCGTATATACTTATTTTATTTAAAACGGAGTAATTTACAGCCCCGCCCACTGCTCCAATGATAGGAATTCCTTGTATAAATTTCGTGGTAAGCAGTACATCTGAAAGTACCTTTGCGGTTTTCTTCATATAAGTATCAGGCTTAACAGCTATACTTATATTACTGTCAATTTGATTTGCGAGCTGCTCCAGCAGCAGATTATATTCTCTTTGCTTCTCTCCGCTTGAAACTGCAGTACTGATTAGTAATAATATATATACCTGCTCTTCTTCTTTATCATATTGATAACCATAACTTAATGCAATTTCATATATTGTTTTTACGATAACTGAAAGGAAAAGGGGAATATCAGGTAGACCGATACCAAGTAAACCTAGTACACTTCCTTCTATAGCAGAAAAAGAGGTATTAATCAAGCCGGACTCTCTGGAGTGTTTATCCAATCTTTTGATATGCCTTTTACTGAATTCTTTATTAACCGCATAATGATTAATATCAAAATCCATCTCAATTTTATCTTTGTTATAGGTTTTTTCTATTAAGGGAGAGCCCTTTTCAAAAACCAATTGAAAGCCCTTATAAAATGCTGTATCTAAAGTGGAAACCAACTTATCGGGAATTTTATTCTGAAGCTTATCAAAAATTGGTAATAGGGTGCTTTTCATCAAGGATTGCTCTGATTTATGAAAAAATATCTGTTCTTGCTTTTCTATATTCTCAAGCTGCTTACTGACACTTAGTTTCAAAGGGATCCTTCCTTTCATAAAGAATAGTTAATAAGGTAATTGCGAAACTCATTAATTAACAAAACTATATTGTTTAGCAATTAGTTAATAAATAATTGTGTAACTATATAGTTTTTTAATTATAAACAATATCTGCAGTTGCTGTATTTCGCAATTGCTTAAGAAGCGTGATAAGAACATAATAATAATTTTTTAGCATGGGAAGGCTCTTAACAATCCGAAATAGAATAATATTATTATATAGAATAAACTAATTTTGTGTCATTATAAAATCATTAAAATTAAATTTTAGGCATACATTAGGCTTATAAACTCCAAATGTTACATAAGTGTTAAATAATGTTACAAAATGATGAAATTTTTTAATTGCATTTTAGTTCTACCTTTGATAAAATAGTACAAGGTATTAATATAACAAAAAGAGTAACTGATTATAAACGATAAGAATAGTGTGAATAGTCCCGCGAAAGTCATGCGGGCCCAAAGCCTCGTATACGAAGCTTACGAAGAATAGCAAAAGCGCAATTCTTCATATTCAGGAAGAGCAAAAAAATGAGTTAGAGGTTCTCATAAAGCTTCTTCATTACTATTCGAGCTGCCCTAATGACAGCATGGAGG
>JAEZOA010000032.1 GCA_023441625.1 Bacillota bacterium | reverse complement strand
ACTGGCTTTTAACTTGTTTTTTTATACTCAAATTATATTTAATTTTACTACCTTATTTAGAAGATATTTTGAATATTAGAAACTGATGCTCTGGAAATTATCAATAAACTACATCTGAACTGTAACTATACTATACTTCTTTCCAACTGAGTATTTTGATGTTTTTGACATCCCTCTTTTTAATTGTCTGAATTAAAGCCTTTGGGTCATTCATTATCAAATCTTTTGCAGTATGTTTAAAAAAGTTTCCTGCTGAAAGCTCTTCATTCAATACAAGATCAACTACAGCTTCATCATATATAATTTCGGCATCACCCAAGAAAACAATATTACCCTCTGCGATTAAAATTCCTTTAAACTTTGTACCAGGCTTTACATATATATCGCCTTCAGAATAAATTATACCTTTTAGGTATCCATCTGGTTGTACCTCAGTATCGGTAAAGCTTTGTGAATATGAATCGTTCTTAATAAATCTTTGCTCAAGAACAACATTACTAGTACTAAAGCATACTATGAGTTTTGATGGTTGGGTTTTTATAATTTCTGATGATGATGTCCAAGCATATTTATTAACACTATTAGCAAATTGATTTGTAATATTTGAAAGTGTGGGTTCTTTAAAGTCATTATCACTGCTTATAAACAGATCCATTATTTCTTTGTAGTCTTTAAAACCAGCATTTTTCTTTCGTCCATAAATAGTCGTATTTTCTGTGAATCCACCATATGGTCCATAAACTTTACCGTTTGCACCAACCCCTCCGTTACACCAGCCCTTAATTTTACCCTCATCATTTTCAGGCTCTATTATTATATCTCCAGTATTTATGTATGAACCATATCCCGGATCATTCCAGAATTCTTCCCAAATCTTTTTAATATGCATGGCCTTCGCCATAATATCAAAATAATGAGTTTCAGTTCCAATTTTACTTCCTTCCATCATATCAACGCTTGTTGAAGGCCCAGTTTTATATTTAGCCCAAACTAACTTTTCAGTATCATTTAATTTCGATATATTTACATAAGTTCCATTATTATTGTTATTATAATACTTATAAAATACATTACCTGGATATTTGTAAGGATCAGGGTCAGGGTCAATATCATTTTCTACATACTTTTCAAACGCTTCTGCAGGTCTGTTATCCGATTTCTGTATGGACATTCCGGATGCATAAGGATTATCATAGTTTGGTGTAAGAGAATCTTCATTTTTATAATCACTATAAAATGTGGTTCCACCAACATAGACACTTCCATTTATCTTAAGTTTTGAATCTCCTGCAACAATTACGGCACTTGATGTATTATCAAAAAAGCTTCCTTCATTGAGTCCAACAAGAGTCCCTTCACTGCCCTGGCTACCAATTTCTACACTCGAATTATAACCATCAATCCTTAAATCATCATAAGTATAAACATCTCTAAGCTTAGTTTCAGAATAATTAGATTCACTTTCAATTTTAACACTTCTGGCAAAAGTACTCCCATTTACAGTTATATTTGATTTTAAACTATCCATGCTGAATAAAGAATGTAAATAAGCCATAGTCCCAACATTACCATTAAAAACAAACGAACCTGCATGGTTTATATTAAAAAATTCGTCACCTTTACTCAATGATGCTTGCATATCTTCCTTTAGGCCCTTTGTTCCATAAATATTTTCGCTGTCATTCCAAATATCATATACATAACTATTCTTTGAAGATACCATTCCTGCCAAAATTCCACCAAACTTATAGCTATCTGTAGTATAGTCTATTTTACTATCACTGGTTTGTGGTATAGTTCCAAAACATACTGTATCACCTTTTACCTTTACTGTCCCATCAATAGAAATAATATTCTTCTTAGCAATAAGTGCTTTTGTTAATATTGAAGGCTTATCTTTTTTTTCATTTACTCTAACCTTAGTTAGCTTTCCATATGAAATAGGAATTTCGTATGTTTGATTACCTGTGCTGTCCTTTATTGAGCCAGTTGCAAAACCAAATTCTGCTTCAATGCTTCGTTTATAGTTAGAACCATTAGCTGTAGATTTATACTCTCCTAAGGTCTTAATTTTTATTTTTTCTAATGGATTATATGGTGTTGAGAAGTTTTTATTATCTAAGGACTTATGGGTTTGAGCGTTTGAGTAGCCTAATATAATATCTGTATAGCTAAATACTCCGTTAACCAGCTCAGAATTATTTATTATTCTATTTTGTGTATTTTTCATTAATGGAAAATCAGCTAATTTACCTGTTTCCGGTGCGTTTATTTGATCATCAATCCATTTATAAATCCTTTTATTAAACTGATATCTGTATTCAGCTTCATATATTTTGTTCAGTTCTTTTTCATTTAAGACAACTATTTCATCTGGTTTAGGATTATCTATCACTTTATAAAATGGCGAAGTTTCAGGTATTGGTTCTTGCGGCTCTGATGCTTCATATTTAAAACCATCAATTATATTCTCTACTTGAATACTTGCCTCTACCCTAGCATCCTCCTGTGCTTTGGCTACTGCTTCATCAATTACCTGTGCCGCCTTCTCTGCCCCTGCCTGCGCAGCCATAAGAGCATTGCCTCTATCATTAGTCATTACACTCATACTTAATTCAGATCCAGTTAAAGTTATGACTGCAATTGCCGTAACAGATAGCATGAATAGCATAAATAGTACCAATGTTAGTGTTGAGCCATTATTTTTTTTAATTTGTTTAGTTATTTTCATAAGATATCACCTATTTTTTTACATATGATGTTGTTTGATATATTACTTTTTGGGAGGTATCTTCTATTATTACATCAACCTTGAAAAGCTGATTAAGTGGTTCATTATATGCAAATTCATTACTATCTACATAATTAACTTCAAATTTGGTTTTTCCTATATTAATGAAGTTAACTCCCGAATTATCTAATTCAGTGTTAAAAACAAAAACCTTTAAATCTATATCAGATAACAAATTAGTGTGTATTATTAATTGCTCCTCATTACTAGGGTTTGTTGTCTCATTAGTAACCTTTAATTTTATTTGGGAAGCATCGCTAAAGGTACCGTTGCTAAATGGTTCTGTTCCTGTACTTGTAAATTCTTTCTTTTGAATACCATATGTCATAAATGATGGTATAATATTAAGCTCTAGAAATGAATTATTAACTTTAAACTTTTCAAGTTTCTTACTGGGTTGTTCTCTTTCTCCAGTGCTATTGTCAATTTGATACAATTCTATATAATCTAACTCTTTATCAGATGTATCACTGCCTTGATTAATTACTAGCTCTAAATCAAAAGATTTATTATGTGGAACCATATATGTATATGCACCCTTGTCACTATCGTCACTTGGGGCAACTCTTCCTTCTATCTCTTGCACTATCTTATAGTATGCTTTTAAATTTCCGCCTGTACTCGTTGGATACGGAATTGCATCAACTTCCGAAGTAGGACCAATCGATTTCCTAGCCTTAATTTCACCCATAACGGTATCAGCCAAAGCCATTGCTACAGCCCTATCCCTAGATACTGCATTATTATTAACAGAAGACATCACTGCCCCAAGCAAGGGTGTAACTATTATTGATATTAGTGCAACTGATAGCATGATTTCAATAAATGTAGCTCCCTTTTCATTTTTTAAAAATTTAATACTATTTTTCATTTCTCACACTTCCAACCGTATTTCCAATTTTTACTCTTGGAGAGTTCTCATCGTCATTCTCTATTCGATAAGAGAGCACTTTTTTGGTATTATTTACTATATTAATATTTACTCCTGCTAAATCCTCCTTAGCGATCCTTTTAGAAGATAAAATATAAAGTCTTAGATCTTTGCCTACAGGTTCAAATTCAAAGGTTTGAGAATACTGGGTGTCAGGATATGACTCCCGTTCAGTTTTAAACTTACAGTAATACTTTCCATCCTTTTCCTCAATAAATATCTCAATATCTTCAACGCCCTTGTTATCACCATAAGCAACAGGGCTTGAATATGATTTCTCTTCCTTGGGGTTCTTACATATAACGGATACACTAGGAGCTAATCCACCACCAAAAGTAGATGCTACAACTGAGAAATCATAATCCCCTATCTCATCATTCTCTTCAGTATTTTCGTCTTCTTTATCACCAAAACTATTTACAAAATTAGTAAGACCAGATCCATCGATATTAGTAGTGGTATAGCCACTATACTCTTTGAAAAGATTTTCCTTGTCACTTTCAGGAGGTATAGGCATCCATTTTCCCTCAGGAAGCAAATAATATCCACATGCCCCACTGTCCATTATTCCATAAAAAACAATTTCTGCACTTAACTTAAGAATATGTCCGGCATCTGTATCTTCAGTTATTCCCTTTGTAAGCTCGGATATATTGATATTTCTACAATAAGCCCTAGTACCTAATTTGTTAACATTATCAAAAAAATTCTTTATTTGTTCATTAGTTCCTTTAGCATCAATTTGTATTGATATACAATAGGCTTTACCATCAGGAATATTCACAGCCTCTTTTAAATCTGAATTTTTACTAATAAATTCATAGCTCTTTAAACCTAATTGATAGTAATAATTGCGGATTTTTGAATTGCTTATATTAATTTCTGGATTTTGTTGCTCCTGTTGTAAATTAGGAGTACCAGATGCCTGTCCCTCAACCGAAGTACCCGCTGATGCAATATCTGATGCAGTTGAACCAGATACACCACTTGCAGCTGTATCTCCATTAAAACTAATCTGTTTAATAGCTTGAAATTGAATTGTCCCGATTTCAAGCTTTGATTTAGTGCTAAGCTCCTTCAAAACAATTATTAATTGTGATAGATCCATAGATGGTGGATAAACTGCTCTTAAATTCTTAAGCTTTTCAGAAAAAATCTTAATATCACTATCTATATTATCTGTTTGTGTTTTATATAGCATATTTGTGTTGTAGGTATTGTTTAATGCAGCAATATCATTCTTTAATGTTCTGATATTATCTATTTTAGGAAAAAACAAAAATTTTCCGAACAAAACTATAAAAAGAAAAATACCTAAACCTATTAATAGTTTTTTATCACGAGCTGTTAATTTCATATTCACACCTAAACCTTTAGTTAATAGTAAAAGATTTCAAAACTCTATCGATAATACGTGCCATATTTGAAAAGCTAGTAGAGTCACTTTTGTAAGTAACAATATAGCATTTATAGTCTTTAATTACGCAAAGCTCTAGAAACTGATAGCGCAGATTATCCTCTGTTGCATAATACATAGTCTTCATAGCATCTGACTTTGAATTTTTTGTCTTGTTTGAATATACAAGCTCATACCCTTCCAAAGTCTCTTCAAGTGTACTCTGCCTCTTTTTAGAGAATTCCTCTACATTTAAAGCTGTTTCCTCAGTTTTTACCTCCAATGTTGCAGGTTTAGCTACTGAGAAAGCTGGATCTGATTGAAATACTACTTTATTGTTCTTTTCCTCACTAATACTCCATGAAGGTATGTACTTGATACTGAAGTTATTATCCCAACCATTATATTTTGTTAAACCATATCTAATGACACCTTCTAATGCAATTGTAAAGCTGGCACCATTATTACCTTGTTTATTCAAAACACTTCCTATTCCCACTTCTCTAAAATATCCATCATCTTTTAAATTACTTAAAAAAGAAGCTATTGTTTCTTCATTTTCAGCAACTCCTGCAAGAGAAATCTTAATATCCGACTCATCTTCTCCAGTTGCATCGAACTTTTGTATAAATAACTTATCAGGTGAAGCACCCTCTATAACATTAACAATTTCAAGCATATCCAATTTTTTTTGAGACAATAATGTCCCTTCTTTCTCTCTGGCTTCAATTGCCTGCTTTAAGGAATTAATTTCATTTGCTGAAACAATGTAGTCCTTTGTCTGCGTAATCTTCTGCTCAAGTGATGATTTTTCATTTTCAAGGTTATTCTCATATACAGTTGGTATAAGATATACTGCCACAATAATAAAACCAACACATAAAATAAGTATGGATAAATATGCTTTTTTGCGTTTATTCTTTTTTTCAATAAAATAATTCTTAGGTATTAGATTTAAATCCTTCAAAATTCTCCCCCGCCTTAGTTGAAAATTCAATACTTCATTATTCGATATCAGGAATTCTGTAACTGCTCTCCAAAGTAATTTCGCCATCTCCGCATGTAACTGTTACACTTATAGTTATTAATTTATTATCTATTTTTTCAGCTGAAAAATCTGATACTATTACAGCTTTATTAGTTGATGATTTTTGGTCTATATATTTAACTGGATTTGAATTACTTGTATCATTATCATAGTATAGCACCCCATCAATATAGCTATATTTTTTAGTAACAGCTTTTTCCTTGAGAGAGGTTTTATCAATAATAGTTCCAGGCATCGAAATACTACGACCCTTATTGGGTTCAATTATATCTTCAATAGTAATGTTATTAGCCTTTGCGCTACTTCTCTCCAAGTCACCCATAATACCATATGATCTATTACCATATGAATCAATACCTTTTCCATACAATATATCTCTAGCACCTTGCTGAGCTGCTACCTTATCGGATTCTCCGTTAAAATTTGTATATGCAGTAGTAAAAACAAGTGAAATTGGTGCAATTATAATACCCATAATTGCCACTGTTACAATAACTTCAACTAAAGTAAGACCTTTATTACTCTTTATATTCATTGCATCACTCCGTTAACAACTATGTGCACATAATTTTTTTATTAACCATGTCTGACTAAACCACCAATTGCATTAACCAGCCTAATATAATCCTCGTCAAATATCTGTTTATCCTGCTTACCCTTATATATAATCTCATTTCCAACAGTAAGAGTAGAAACCGGCATATTGAAATAGCTTGAAAAATATTCTGATAAGCCTTTGAGCTTACTTCCTCCTCCACAGATGAATATTCTCTGAACATGATTTGAGTTCTCTCTGGAATTATAAAAATCTATAAATCTACTAATGTCAGTAATAATGTTATCCATTGCATTTTTAATAACATCTCCCAGGTCTGCTTCACTGCTTGCAGCAACCTCTGCTTTAGTCTCACTAAAGCCTTCAAAAGAAACTTTAAGAGCCTCTGCTTTAGTATTTTCAAGGTTAAATCTATTTGATATAAACCCGTCAATCTCAGCACTACCATTTAATAGAATTCTATTAAATTTCAAATGATCATTTTGAAAAATACAAACCATCGATGTATTATGACCTATATCCACTAATGCATAATCCTCTTCTTTGCTAATAGTGTGCATTGTCCTATATGAAAATTCCTTAAGTACACAGTTTGCAGGTATATCAATAGATATCAGTTGTCTCTTTAAAAGCTTAGACAATTGGAGATATCCCTCAATCTGCTTATTAGGAGCTGCAACAATTAAAACACGTGAATGAGCACCCTCGCTATCCATTACATTTTCCAAAACCTTGAAATCACTGGTGTAATTCTGCAAATCTACTGGAAAATACTGCTGTGCTTCAAATTCAAGTATTTGTTCTATCTCCTTATCTGTCGATAAAGGAATTTGAATTTCCCTAGTAATAACCGCTGTCCCTGTTACATTAATAACAAGGTCAGCTTTAGGCATTTTATTTCTCTTAAATGCTTGTGTTAAAGCCTGCGATAGTAATTCAGCATTAATAATAATACCGTCATTTATGCAGTCCTTAGGCGTTTCTATGATATCATAATCATTTACAATGATATTCTTTTTATTTGAACTTCCATACACTATCTTTGTAGTTTTATTGCCAATATCCAAAGTAATCAGCTTTTTTTCAAACATAATACCCCTCAAGATTTATAATTTAAACTACACTACTTTGGGAGAAATCCCAAATAAAAATCAATAATATTCCAGCCATAATTCATTGCTATAAATGCACCTAAAGCAATAAATGGTCCAAAGGGAATTGTTGATTTACCACTTATCTTTTTAAATAAAATCAGAACAAGGCTGATAATAGAAGCAAAAATAACTGCTATTAAGAGTGTAACAATGGTTAATCTCCATCCGAGAAATAGGCCAACTGCTGCTAATAACTTAACATCACCCATTCCCATTGCATCTTCACTTTTATAAACTATTAATCCAAACACTGATACCAGCAGCAGAAAACCTGCCCCGCCAATCATTCCAATAAGCGGATTATACCAGACTCTATCCCCAAATATCGAAACTGGGTAAAATAAATTATACACAAACAGGGCAATTCCACATACTAAACCTGCAATAACTAGCCCATTAGGTATAATCTTTAAATCGAAATCAATAAAAGCTATACAAATAAGAATACACGAGAAAAAGACTGCAACAAGGTATTCTAGCGAAAAAGAGAACCTGTTATACAACAACAAGAAAGCAATTGCCGTTAAAACTTCAACTATGGGATATCTGGCGGAGACTCTTTCACCACAGTAACGGCATTTACCTCTTAGAAATATGTAGCTGAATACAGGAACAAGGTCGAGAGGTCTCAGCCTTGTTCCACAGCTTGTACAATGTGATGGTGGACTTATAATAGATTGCTTTGTTGGTATACGGTAAATGCATACATTCAGAAAGCAACCAATCACAAGGCCAAAAATTAGTATGTATAGGGTGATTATCAGGTGCATGTTAGTTTAGCGGAATTTCACCAGTACCAGCAGCAGCCTTACATGTTACTTTACCAGTAGTCAAATTTAAGCACCACTTATAAGCAGCATTTTGCTGTGGTTCAGGATACACCTTTCCAGCCATTTCATACTTTACTGCTGATGGTAAATCTGTAATGGCTGCTATTGCAGGATTTGGTGCTTTATATGTAATAACATTGCTAATAAATTCTGCATGTCCGGCAGCTAAACACATCTGTACAGCAGCTTCAACAGTAGTTGCTGTAGCTTTATCTGCTCCTACTTTCGAATTTTGAACCTGTTGCATTACCATAGGTGCTCCAATAGCTGCCAATACACCCAAAATCGCTACAACTACAATCAATTCAGTTAAGGTATACCCCTTACGATTCTTTTTCATTTTCTTAAAAAACTTTAACATAAAAATTCCTCCTGATAATAATTTATATTTTTACTGACCCACACCCTGATTCATGGCAAAAGTAGGCATTATCATTGCTATAACAATAAACCCTACTACTACTGCCAGTGCCATCATCATAAGTGGCTCCAACATAGCAACAAGCTTGCTTATTGATGTCTCCACTTCTTCATCATAGAAATCCGCCACCTTTTCCATGATTGCATCAAGAGAACCAGACTCCTCACCAACACTGATCATTTGTGTGACCATCAGTGGGAATATGCCCATTCTCTCAAGAGGTGCTGCCAGATTTGAACCTCTCTTTATTTCTTCTCTAACCATAACAAGACCTCTAGTAATAATCTGATTGTTTACAACCTTATCAACAACCTCTAGAGACTGTATTAATGAAACACCTGAGCAGAGAAGAGTACTCAGTGTTCTTGTAAAACGTGCTGCTAAAATCTTTTGGACATTCTTACCTACCATAGGCATTTTAAATATAATGCTGTCAATAATAAATTTGCCCTGTTCTGTACTCTTAAATCTCTTAAATCCAATCCTCATAAGAATAATAAATGTAGCAGCTCCTATTAAAAACAAAGGATTTTTAAAAAGTCCGCTTACAAAAAGCAATATCTTTGTAGGTGTGGGCATTTCAACTCCCATAGAATCTACCATGCCTACGAATTTAGGAACTATGAATACTAGCATAAATACAACCATAACCATTGCAATGCATGCAATAACTGCTGGATAGGTCATTGCTGTACTAACCTTTGACCTTATTTTGTTATCCTTTTCAAACTGTACCGCAAGTCTCTCAAGAACTATTTCAAGAGTACCGCTAATCTCTCCAACCTCAACCATACTTATAAGCAGCACAGGAAAAACATCTTTTATGGACCACATTGATTCAGATAGAGTGGTCCCCTTTTGAACATCCTCATAAACTGTTGCAATAGCAGCTCTAAGTGTTGGATTCTCAGTTTGACTCTTTAGCATATCCAAACAGCTAATTACAGTAACTCCTGCATTTAGCATTGTCTGAAATTGACGGCACATGACAGCCAGGTCCTTTGCCTTAACCTTTTTATTTCCTTTAAGATTGACCTCTTTACCCTTAGCAGCCTTGTCCTCTATTAAAAGGGGAAAATAACCCTTCTCCTTTAGTAAAGCTACCACCATATTTTTGTCATTGGCCTCAAAACTACCAGTTACAGTTTCACCATTATTAGTTTTTGCTTTATAGTTATATATAGCCAATATATCACCCCATAAATCTCATCAAATTGTCTTGGTCACCAGCATGTGTTAAAGCCTCTTCCTGACTTATTATGCCCTTTTTAAATAAGCTTGCAATACTGCTATCCATTGTTTGCATGCCAAACTTAGAACCCGTCTGCAACTGAGAATTAATTTGATATGTTTTACCCTCACGAATCAAATTTCTGATTGCAGGTGTAGCAACCATTATCTCAATAGCTGCAACTCTACCTGCTGTATCTTTTCTTGGAAGCAGCTGCTGGGATATAACTCCTTGAATAACTGTAGAAAGCTGTACACGTATTTGCTGCTGCTGATGTGGTGGAAATACGTCTATTATTCTATCAATAGTATTTGCCGCACCAATTGTATGTAATGTGGAGAGAACAAGGTGCCCTGTTTCTGCTGCTGTTACAGCTATTGCAATTGTTTCAATATCTCTCATCTCACCCACCAAAATAACATCCGGGTCTTCTCTAAGTGCTGCCCTAAGTGCTGCTGCATAAGAGTGTGAGTCATTTCCAATCTCTCTTTGATTCACGATTGATTTATTATGCTTATGTAGATACTCTATTGGGTCCTCTAGTGTAAGAATATGGCAATCTCTTTCTTTATTTATCATATCTATTACAGATGCCAATGTGGTTGATTTACCACTGCCTGTCGGACCAGTAACTAAAATCAGTCCCTTTGTCCTCTTCCCCAGTTCCTTTACTATGTCAGGTATGCCAAGCTGTTCTAAAGACGGTATAGTCATATTAACCATTCTTATTGCAGTACAGCAAGTACCCCTTTGTTTATACACATTTGCTCTAAATCTACCCATTCCCTGTAAGGAAAATGATAAATCAAGCTCTCCAACCTCTTGGTAAGTCTCCCATTGCTCGTCAGTTAACATGCTCCGAACTAACTCTTGAGTATCTGCAGGTAATAACCTCTGTTCATCTATTGTTAATAGTCTTCCATTAAGTCTGATTGTAGGTGCTATACCAACAGTTATATGTAAGTCTGAGGCACCAAGCTCCAATCCCTTCTTTAGCAATTCCTCTAATGACATATTTCCCCCGTATAAATGGTATTTTACTATGTCTCTTCAAATATTACAAACATTTCCCATATTTTTTATCTATACCAATGACCTAAATACACTTTTTTATCTCTAATTCTTTATATTACTACATTAATCATTTGAATAGGCTATCCTTATCAATTCGGAAATAGTTGTTTCACCTAATAGGACCTTTTTCACAATATTCTCTCTTAAAGAAAGCATTCCATGTTCAATTGAATATTTCTTAAACTCTTCCTCTGAGCATCTCTGGTTTATCATTTCTTTATGCATCTTAGAAACGGTAATTACCTCATATACACCTTTTCTACCTCGATAACCTGTCTTATTACAAATTGGACAACCACGCCCTTTTGACAGCATGGGTCTCTCTCCTGAAATGCCTAGCAATTTCATATCCTCATCAGATGCAGGATATTTTATGCAACAGTTACTACATATTTTCCTAACTAGTCTCTGAGCTATAACCCCCACCATTGCCGATGAAACCATGTAAGGCTCAATACCCATATCAATAAGTCTCATAACCGAGCTGGGAGCATCATTTGTATGTAAGGTGCTTATAACTAAATGTCCAGTAATTGCAGCTCGTACAGCTATCTCGGCAGTCTCCATATCACGTATCTCACCTATCATAATAACATCTGGATCCTGTCTCAAAATTGACCTCAAGCTAGCGGCAAATGTCATACCAGCTTTTGTGTTTACCTGAACTTGATTTACTCCCTCAATTGTACATTCTATAGGGTCTTCAACAGTAACAATATTAATTTCCGGGCGGTTTATCTCACTTATTGCACTATATAGCGTCGTTGATTTACCACTACCTGTAGGCCCTGTAACTAATATAATCCCATGGGGATTCAGAAGCATTTTTTCAAATTGTTCACTTTCATATTTATTAAAGCCAAGCTGATCTTTTGTTAATACAAAGGTTTTCTTATCAGCTATACGGATAACAATTTTTTCACCAAATAAGGTTGGTAAAATTGATACACGAAGATCATATTCCTTATCATCCACCTCAACACTAATACGTCCATCTTGAGGAAGTCGCTTCTCTGCAATATTCATTCCTCCGATTATCTTTATACGTGCTGAAATAGCAGGCATAATGTCAATCTCTGGTCGCATAATCTCACATAGCTGACCATCTGTTCTAAAACGAATCTTTATAAATGTCTCAAAGGGTTCAATATGTATATCACTCGCTCTATTTCTAACAGCCTGCTCTATTATAGAATTAATAACCTTAACAGCAGGAGAATTATTTATCTCATCTATACTTTGTTCTGACGTAGCATCAGAATTAATTTTCAAGGTTGAGATATGTTCTTTCTTAAATTCCTCAACTGCTTTCAACGCTTTTTCTGTACTATAATATCTATCAATTGCCTTTACAATATCATTGTGACTAGCAATAACAGGCTGTATTTCTAATCCTGAATAAATCTTCAAATCATCTATAGCGAAAACATTGAGAGGATCACTCATTGCTACAGTCAAAATTCCGTTATCCTTCTTAATTGGGATAAGACCGTATCGTCTAGAAATACTCTCTGGTATGGTTAAGTATGCTGATTTATCAATGTTATATTTTTCAAGCTTAACATGAGGAATTCCTAATTGAAACTCTAACACCTGAATTATGTCATCTTCTGATACATATCCAAGTTTGGTAAGTACATTTCCTAGTTTTTCACCAGTTTTCTTTTGATTATCCATCGCAGAGTTCAGTTGCTCTTGAGTTATCATTCCAACTTCAAGCAGCAAATCACCTAAGCGTTTTTTCGGGTTTTTTAGCATTAATATCCACATCCAAGAATATATTTTTTACAGTTAATACTACTAGTATATATTTTTTTACTAATAATTACAATATTTAATTATGTAACTTATATTTACTATCCTTGCTTAATATTAGTATATATGTTGTTATAACACTTTGATTCTATAGTTATCTATTAATTCCTTAATTTATTATTATAGAAAGTTAACATCATTTTCATCATAAAATTGTAAAAAATTTAAAGCAGACCAGCTAAATAGCTAATCTGCTCATTGGATACTAAAATGACTTATCTACGTTATTCTTTGATTATTTTGAATCTATTTTTGATACGTTTCTCTGCTATCAACGAAATCCTCAACTATTTTCACGTAATCTTCTATTTTTAAAAATAGTGCTAAATGACCTCCACTAATACCTGTCTTAACTATAGGGTTTGGCATAATATCAATTAATGATTGTTTTACCTCATTATTAAAAGTTGCATCATCATTTGATAAAATAAGAAGCACCTTGTCTTTAAAAAGAATAAAATCCTTTGCAGTCATGTCCCATTGATTATTTAAGTCAATCATTAATCGACACATATGAAGCTCATGTCTTGAAGTTAATATTTTAACTGCATATTGAAACAACTCACTCATAAAAATCTTATTTTCATCAGTCAGGTCTTTGATATGCCCCATTAGTTTTTTCAACATTATAGGTTTTAACAGACTAATTGGAAGAAATTTTAGAATTCTTACTGTCTTTCTTAATCCCATTATCATATCATTCATACATATCTTTCCTTCACTGCCCATACTACTTGAAAGTGATCCAGTATTGGAAAAAATCAGGCCTTCTACAACTTCTGGGTGAAACTTAGCGATGACTTGTCCAATAAGTCCACCATAAGATTGTCCTACTAAATATACTTTTTTTATCCCCAACTTATTTATTAATTCCGCAATTGCATCAGCTAACTCGATGTTTGTTGGAAATCCATATGGGTAATCAAATGTTAGTACAGAGTATTTCTTAGAAAATACTTTATAATGTGTAAAAAACAAATCTGAGAATCCCAATCCGCCTGTGAGTAACACTAATGTGGTGTCTCCATTTTCATAATAACGGTAGCTAAACTCCTTTTCTGATATAAGCATGGTTCTTCTAGGATAATTTTTTTCAAATTCTTGAAACTCCTGCATCATTGCCATAATATTTATCTCCTATATTCCAAAAATATAATCAGCTAATGAATTAGACAAAAATTCAATTGTTTCCTCATAACCTTTTGAATGAAGAAGCTCTTTGTTACTAGCTGATATAGCCATTATGTTCAATATATTTAATACAACATCAATATTATATTTTGTCTTATCATTAGGTATTGCTGCTAGTATAGTATGGGCATAAGCTGTACTGTCTTCCTTACAAATATGCTGTTCCTTTGGAAGTTTCCTAAAGATTGTTATTAAATCCTCCGTTGTTAGATATGTATAAATTGTTTCATCTTCTAAATATTTTTCCTTGAGATAATTAACTAACTTATCATGGGTTACTGGCTTTCCATTTGAAAATAACTGCCTCATTTTATCTCTGTTTTTGTCTCTAATATAAAGCATTAGTTCGTAGAAAAATAGCTCTTTGGATTTAAAGAAATTATAAAATGTACCTTTTGCTATACCCGCCGATTTTGCTATTTCTTCTACTAGTGTTTTTTTGTAACCGTACTTTTTTAATAATTCAAAACCAGATAATAAAAGATTTTCTCTAACAACAGCTCTTTCTTCATTTGAAAATATTGAAGGCATGTGATTCTCCTGTTTATGACTAATTTCGTTTACATAGTCATTTTACTGTAAAAAAATATAATTATCAATACCTATCGATAAAAACTTTTTGAATCACCTACCAGCAGAAGATATTCGTTTCATAACAAAAACCCCGAAACTTTATAGTTTCGAGGCTTTAACTGGCTCCTCCTGCTGGACTTGAACCAGCGACATCGTGATTAACAGTCACGCGCTCTACCAACTGAGCTAAGAAGGAATATAAATCTGGCAGAGACTTACTTTCCCGGGCCGTTTCCAGCCAAGTATTATCAGCACTGAGATGCTTAACTTCCGTGTTCGGTATGGGAACGGGTGTGACCATCTCGTCATTTCCACCAGAAAAT
>JAEZOA010000027.1 GCA_023441625.1 Bacillota bacterium | reverse complement strand
ACTGGCTTTTAACTTGTTTTTTTATACTCAAATTATATTTAATTTTACTACCTTATTTAGAAGATATTTTGAATATTAGAAACTGATGCTCTGGAAATTATCAATAAACTACATCTGAACTGTAACTCTGGGTATGTTGGGTCGCAATGTCTTTGATTGACTTTCCATCTCTCTCGTATATCAGAAATATACTGAATTGCTTCTTCATATGTAGATGGAAGTACTGGGGTATTTTCATGTTTGTTTAAGTTGTTTGTTTTACTCATAATATTTATCTCCTTAGCTTATATAATTTGTTTTAAAATGTTTTTATTGCTTAATAACTCTTGTCTAAATCCTTTACTTGTCAAAAATCCAGGCATTGATTTTACATTCCATATATTGTTTTTGGGAAGTAATATTGGATTTATTTCAAGTTGTTCTAAGCGATTTTTATAACTATAAAATTTATTACCGTAACGTCTCTTAGTTTCATCAATACCATATTTGGAAATACAATTTTGAAAATTAATTATTTTGTCAATCATACCTTGTTTAAATTCAGCATTTTTCAGAATTTTTCTAACATCATAAGCGGTATAATAATCCCCGATATAGAGTATATCTTTATATCTCTTATAAATAATATAGTCAGCAAATATACTGTCCCAATAGGCATTAATTGTTCTTGGATATTCTTCTTTGTGTTTCTGTAAATAGAATCTATTTAACCTTGTTTCAAGTCTAATAGTGTCCTTATATTCTTCTATTTGAAAGCGTTCTTCCTGCTCTAGACCTTTATCATAGATTATATTAGTAAGCTGTTTTTGGTTGAAATACATTGTTCTTTTGTACTTTCCACATTTTTTATATCTTGCTCCAGATGTCTTGGGAAGTATAGATTCAAATAGAATAGTTCTAAATGGCTCAATCACCTCAAAATTCCTACAGAAATCTATTCTATTGAGAATAAGGTCATCGATAACTAAATTGAATAATAATTTGTCATTTAAGACTTTCTCAAACAGATAATAATCTGTATCAAACAGAATATCCTTATGTAATATTTGCTTTGGATTTATAAAAAGCTTCAGGCAATTATAATCATAGAGATTATAAATAACATCATTGGCTTTTAAAAATTTATGAAAGTCCTTGTCTCTCTTAAATAGCGATAGGTCAATCAATGTATTTTTTGTGTATGTTTCTAGTGTATCAACATTAAACTGTTTTTTGTTGTTCAATATGTTTTACCTCCATTGTATAAGTAATAGTTGTGGGAAAAGTAAATAATCCCTGTAATAATGAATATATCAATATTTGAAGTATGTTAAGAATATAAAAAATGTGAAAGTGTATCTATAATATTTAATTACATTGCACTACTTAAGACTTCTTTTTGTTTTCTATATATCTCTATAACTTCTTTCAGTCTTGGTGTATTATCAAAAATATACACCTTGTATTTTGGATTCTTTATATTATCCTGTATATCCAACAATACACAGCCATTAAGTAAAAGCAATCCACAAAGCTTTTTGCTAAAAATAATGTATGGTTTCATAGTAACCTCCTGTATAAATTTGTTCCTGCTAAGTGTTAAATTAGCTATTGTATATTAATTTTTGGGTTCACCTAATAAGCCTAATTAATCCATCAGAATTAAAGGTGAACACTGCTTATAATAAGGGAATTTATATCTTAGAATAGAATTAAAATTTGATTTACTTATTGATTTTACTATTCAGAAATGGTAATATGATGTTGGTGACATTAGTATTATCAATTGAATAGAATAAATATAATTCCCTTACATATTTGAAATATATGTGAGGAGTTTTTGTTTTTGAGCGTAATTACTAAGCCTCACAAATCTCGTGCTATTCATTTGTACTGCAATATCCTCCTTTCTGCTTGAAAAGTAATGGATTGATTAATTTACTATCTTACAATACTTTATTTACAAGCAATTCATTATTGAATTTTAAGCAATCCCCTCAATAGCATCAACTCCTTTCGATTAACTAACCTACATTATTTGTTTTTAAGCTGAATATCTCAGCATTGGTTAATTATCTTCATATGGCTTATTACTTATTAGTTCTGTTTTAACGTAAAATGTTTTTGTCATTATTGAGACTGTCTTTAACTTTTTTAATAAATTCATATATGATAAATGTTTTAGTGAAATAGCCAACTATCATAATCTATATCAAGTACATTAAGTAAGTCATAAATTATGTCTTCATCATATTCTAATATTTTAGTATCAATAGCACCTTTGAAACATATACGTTCACCCTTAATTACTGGATTATCAAAATCAAAAAGATTATAAATCCTTGATATTTTATGTTCTCCATCATTAAATTGACAGAATAATTCCCATGTTCCGTTTTCTCCTTCAAACTCTAATCTATATACTCTTAGAGGTTTTACTCCTTCATCTCCTGAGTAGCTATCAAAATATATGTTACCCTTTGATAATCGTTCTCCATTCAAATCAAAAAACTTCTTTATTGCAAAATAATCATCTTTTTCATATTCTGTAAATATTGTAATAAATGCGTAATTGTCCATCGAAATATTCCCCCTATTTTTTATTTACACTATTGTTGCAATGGCAATGTGATAATAAATGTTATACCAGTACTTAATGTTAAAATAATTATAGTCTCCCTAACTTTTTCTTTTTGCTGAATAATCGCTTTTTCCAACAAACTTACTTCAATAGAATATTTTACATACTCTTTGTTTGATTTGATAACAAACTTAGTACCACTAAGTTCCAATTCACCCCATTCTAATCTATATTTAGGAATTTCTACACCAATAGCTTTTGTTTCTAAATCTAACCAATCAAAATCAATTGAAACATAATCTAATATCCATTCTAAAAAATCATCACGCATTAAAATCAAGTCATTTTTATACAATGTCAATTCTTCTCTTAATTTTGTTGCTGAAATATTAAAATGCTGCTTTACTATTTCATTTTTATCATCCTCGGTCAAAATCTCTTTTATAATAAATTTTGAATCTATTTTTAAATATTGTGATATTTCATTATTATATTTTCTAGGAGTTTCTGACCTAAAGATAATATTTAGAGACTGTAGACTAACCCCAATATAATCAGCAATTTCTTTGTTTTTAACTCCAAGTAATTGTAATATAGTTTTTATATTATTAATTTTGCTCACCCCCTTGGAAATATAGTAACATGCTTACAATAAAATGGCAACAGTATATATATATCTACTAAATACATGATATATATAAAATATATTTTAGCATTTATATAATAAATGTTTTGAGTTCTTTAAAATAGAATAATATATAGAAATTTAAGTAACCCGCAGCATGAAAATTGGATTTCAAAATTGTTTCCATCGGATGATTTGCATGGTGTTCAGGATTGTTAACCCCTTCTACAATTACCTCTATAAAGAACTATGTAGAGAGCTTGGCTACCATCAGAATCGAACTCCAAATCTATCATATACAAAACATCTTGCCCCATATCTTCAATGGTACATTCAAAATTTAAGAATGTTATCACACCATGAAATGATTTGAGTTTGTGAGTAGTAGAAAATAGAGCCTATTTGCTTTTTTAATAATTGTTGTGTTCATGTTTGCTCTCCTTGATTTCCTTAGTAATATTATCGCCTGAAGTTAACTCACTAAAAAATTTCTTCTTTAAAGTAATAGAATCAAAAATATTTTCAAAAAAACTTCTATCCAGTCCATTACATATATTTTCTAAATCACTCCTTTCTTGTTTGTTTAAAATCTCGAGTATAGCATTAAACAAGTAACTTCCATAATTGGTGTTAGAACTTTTAATGCAAAAAAAGTATTCTAATCCTTTTAAAACTTCGCTAAGATAATTGAAGTTGGTACTCCTACTGGCTATAATTGTAATGAAAAGTTCAAATACTTCAGCAGTTTTTTCATTCAAAAAAGAGGATTGTTCTTCTATAAGCTTATGTACCCGTTCTTTATACCTTTCATTAGTTATTTTGTAATCAATCTCCTTAAGTATTTTTTCTAATTGATACTTCTCAGAAATCTCGACATTGTTATATTTTGCTTTTCCGTTATTATTAAAATCTTTATTCAATTTATGCTTTATTATGTAATACTCATCTATCTTTGATAATTCTCTTGTTAAATATTCTTTTTCTACCTCAAATATATTAGAAATTCTTTCAATATAAAAATCACTCATTTTTCTTGTTCCATTATTCCATAATGTAATATAAGAACAATCGCAAGGGATTTTTTTAGCAATTTCAGAATACTTCATTCCGTAAACTTTTGACAATACTTGTATTGGTTTCATTTAATTCCTCCATTTGTTTATTTATTATATGTTTATATAATAAAGCTTATAAGCCTTCTTGTCAAAGGATTTCAGACATGTTTCAAATATAAAAATACACCCATCTTCGCTCACCCCTATATTGTGTTTGCAGAGGGTAGAGAAGGGGTGTCAACATCATTTTTTTACACCATATTTTTACATTTATGATATTATAGAAAATAAATTCCGAAATTCTTAATCGAAAAATTGTTTTAAGCATAATCTATGACTAGATGTGCAATAGAGATATAAGGTAATTATTGGTGTCCATTAGTTGTATTCCTAGCCCCACTAATTATGGAGTAAAGAAAAAAGCAGGGCGTTTATCCCTGCTCTCAATTAGCTTCATATTGTTTTTTATATCTATAGAATGTAGGCTTAGTTAATCCTAGTTTCTTCATACATTCAAAAGGTCTAAGTTCTCCTGTTACAACTTTGCTATATTCATTCTCAAATACCTTGTAATCAATAGCTTTAGGTCTACCATAATCTTCCCACTCATTGCGGTCTTTCTTTGCCTGAATACCTTCTTTTTGTCGTTTCTCACGTTTCTGCATCTCAGCATGAGCAAATGTAGCATACATTTCAACAAGCATATTGTTTATAGTTTCCATTATCATTGTAGCCATTGAATTATCCATATTAGAATAATCAACCAATGTAGTAGGTATCTCTAATATCATAACTCTTACGCCTAAAGACTTATAATGTTGAAGTTCCTTCAAAGTATCTTCTTTATTTCTTCCAAGTCTATCAAGCTCAGAGAGAATAATAATATCGCCTTTGTTCTTTGCAATCCTCTTCATTGCTTGATAATCTGGTCTATTAAAGTTCTTTCCTGTCTGTTGGTCTGTAAACATTTCTGTAAGTGTAATGTTATTCGTTTTACAATAATCCTTAATTGCTGTGATACCTCTATCAAGATGTTGGTCTGTTGTTGACGTTCTGTGATAACCATATACATTAGACATTTCCATTACCTCCAATTAATTACTATACTTAAAGTATAACGAAATAGTCTCATAATGTCAACACTTTTAATGATACTTCTCAAAATGCTATATGCGTACTTTTTGACACCCCAATTTTAAGAAATTATGCTAGTCTTATAAAGTATACTTTTTAAGACCTCTATTAAGTATAAACTTCAGCAATCTTTTCTTTTAGAATATTTCTATCCCAGAGAATTACATTATTAGATTTAGCAAGTTCTGAAGCAGAATTTGTAAAATAATTATTGGTAACAACTATTGCTTTATCAAGATTATAATGCCTAATCCCCGCAACTACTTCTTGAATTGCTGAATTACCAACCTGATTAGAATAACACTTTGCTTGTATCCCAATCCTCTTACTATTTTTTTCAGCAATTACATCAATACCTTGGTCTCCAGATTGTTTTGTAACTTCTGCATTATATCCCATCCTTACAAATAATTCAGCGATAAAATGTTCAAATTCTATACCATCCATCAAGTCAATATCAAAAATACTAGTAGTTTGTTTAGATTCTTCTTTCTTACTTTGTTGTAAACTCTTTTTAAATAAGCTCTTTCTATAAGTCTCTTTTACTTTATTATATGAATCGACGAACTTATCATTGCAATAAAAATAATTGTCATTACAAGTAAATTTGTGATTTTCCATTAAATAGAATACAAATTTTCCAGCCGTATTAATACTATCATGAGTAATTGTATCTATGGAAATATAATTCTCTATCGCTGTATCTAAGTTAATGTCATTAATATTTTCAAAATAATCACCATACTCGTTAGACCATTCTGAGACAAATCTATTACGGATTATTCGATTTACTAAAATATAAACTATATACAGTGATAATTTATCATCTAGATTATACTTGTCCAATATTATTTCGGATAGAAGGTTGAAATGGTTATTAAAATATGGAATAACTAAATTCTCATTCTTTAACTCTATTTTTTCTTGTATTCTGTTTCCTGACCGATATGTCTTTATTTTTGCATACGATGACCTAACTATCTCGTCTGAATACAATAAATATATCTCACCACAATTGTCTTGATTGAAAATCAGGTAAGCTTCAACTTGTGAAATTATTGCTGGATTCAAATATATATCAATAGGAATGTTATCTAAAAAGTTATTAATCATTAAAAGTAAATCTTCATCCTCAATAATATCGTCTACTTTACTAATAATACTCTTTGCAGTATTCTCCATATTTTTGATATGTGAATTGTAAATTTCATAATAGTATTTTTTGATAAGTTTATATGAATCATAGTAGACTTTTAATACAGTGCTACCAATTTCTAAAACAAACATCTCATCATCTCTATCAATAATCCTAATGGGTAGCACTTCCCCCTTAGTATTGCTACGAATTCCTTTCCATACATCTCCATTCTTACAATAAGTTTGCAATAAGAAAGATTTGCCAAATAATTCTATATCAGCTTTTATGTATTTATCTTCGTCATCATCAAAATATAACAAATAGTCAATTTTTAAATGCTCAGAATTCTTGTAATCTTCCTGATATAAAATATCAAATTCCTCGCTCATACTATTCCCTCTTTCTATATAAATTTATTCCCTTTCCACTTAATAGAAATTATACCATCTATCTATCAATATTTGTACGACTTTTTCCTAATATTCGTTATATGATATCGTATACTATATCGATACAATATAGTCATTTCAGTACTTTAAGGCTTTATCTGAAAAAAACAAATTCACTTCATTCTACAACGCAGTAATACCAATACTTTTAAACCTCTCCGAAATAAGCATATCGAGTCGCTCAAGTAACATCGATATGAGTTTAGATGTGATATATTCCTATAACATTCTCGTAACAATTTCGTAATACTAAAAAGTACAAAAAAATAAAGCTACCAATCAGATAGCTTCAGTTATTTTAAACCGCTTTATTTTCTAATTTTTCAATTCTCATTTTGTGCTCTGTTTGATTCTCCATGATAGTATAGGCTATTTCAGTTAAGCTATCAAGCTTGCTATTTATTAATTTATTGTTTGATTTAAGTGAAGTAATATCACTTTGAATTTTATCAATCTTAGTTTCCAAAGCATCAATCTTTTCTAATTTTTCAAGAATCAAATCTAGTTTATCCATGTTCATCCCTCCGAAAATAATTATATCATGTATCGGTAAAACATATCTATACCTAAATAATAAGAAGAATACCAATTACCCAAAATGCTAATCTGAATCTCAATTGGTTTAAAAGTGGTTTACTTTGAACCTTGAAATAAAAAATACTTGATTCACAAATTCTGCAAATCAAGCATTCTCTAGTATTTTTTTGGAGCTCCCATCCAGATTCGAACTGGAGACCTCATCCTTACCATGGATGCGCTCTGCCACCTGAGCTATGGGAGCATTTGGAGCGGGTGATGGGAATCGAACCCACGCTGTCAGCTTGGGAAGCTGATATTCTACCATTGAACTACACCCGCATGGGCATTTATTATTTTGATAGAACTTATGTATTATAGCATGTTAAGCAGACTTTAGTCTAGGACCATATAAAGCAAAATATTCAATTTATGCTTTTTGTTCTTCAAGATATTTCTCCAACTTACGTTTTACTCTCTGTAACGCATTATCGATGGATTTGACATGCCTGTCTAAATCCTCTGCAATCTCTTGGTAGGATTTGCCTTCTAAGTAAGACGTCAAAACCTCCCATTCAAGAGAACTCAGAATCTCACCCATCTTATTTTCAATGCCCTGGAACTCCTCTCTATTTATGACGAGCTCCTCTGGGTCACTAATGCATTCCTCACTGATAACATCCATAAGTGTTCTATCAGATTCTTCATCAAAAATAGGCTTATTTAGGGAAACATAAGAATTTAGAGGTATGTGCTTTTGTCTTGTGGCAGTTTTGATAGCAGTAATAATCTGTCTTGTTATACAAAGCTCAGCAAAAGCTCTAAAGGATGAAAGCTTGTCCCCTTTATAGTCTCTAATAGCTTTAAACAATCCAATCATACCTTCTTGAATAATATCTTCTCGGTCGGCTCCAATAAGGAAATAAGTTCTTGCCTTAGCACGGACAAAGCTTTTGTATTTGTTTATCATATACTCTAAAGCTGCTTCCTTACCATCCTTTGCCTCAAGTATTACATCTTCGTCAATCATCCCACTATAGGATTGATAGGCATCAACCTTCAAGTTTGTTTTCAATACTGTTGCCCCCAGTTTTTTACTTGTTAAACAATGGCAATACAAGAATAGACACTTATAATAGATTATATGCAACTACCCCTTATATGTCAAGTTCTACTTGCCATTTCTAAATTTATCTAGCCTTTCAATACATCTAGCGTTATTTTTGACATTATAGTATTATTCTAATTCTTTGAAGACTACCTTCAGTAAAATTTAGATTTAAGCCCTCTGCTTTAAAATCTCGTACATTACTATGGCAGCAGCAACTGAAGCATTTAATGAGCTTATTTCTCCTTGCATAGGTATATTAACTACAAAATCACATTTTTCACGGATCAGCTTACCCATGCCTTCGCCTTCACTTCCTACAACAAGAGCTATTGGCCCCTTCAAGTCGCTGTTATAGAATGCCTTTTCACCTGTGGAATCTGTTCCTACCACCCAAACATTCTTCTTTTTTAGGTACTCTATTGTCTGTGAAATATTTGTTACTCTTGACACAGGAACGTATTCAATTGCACCAGCTGATGCTTTTGATACTGCGGAGGTTAATCCTATAGCTCTTCTCTTAGGAATAATTACACCATGAGCACCCACAGCATTTGCTGTTCTGAGAATTGCTCCAAAGTTATGGGGATCAGATATTTCATCAAGAATAATAATAAATGGTGGTTGACCCTTTTCTTCTGCTATTTTCAGAATATCGTCAACCTCAACATATTCCTTAACCGCTACAAATGCAATAATGCCCTGGTGTGACTTTGTAGAGGACATACTATCTAAAACACCATGCTCAACCTCAGTTATTATTATCTTCTTTTCTCTTGCAATGGCAATTATTTGGCGAATCGAACCCTCACGTTCCCCCTTTGCCACAAATATCTTATTTATTGTTCTATTTGCTTTAAGAGCCTCCATTATTGGGTTTCTACCCTCAAGCTTATCAATTTCTCCAACCAATTCATCTTGAGTCTCAATATTAGGTTTCGAGTCAAACTTTGGCCCTCCAGGATATGGACTCTTCTCAGCATCAAATCTTGTACTCTTTTTCTCACCGTATGGTTTCCTATTATCATCGAATCTAGAACCCTTTTTACCACCATATGGTTTCCTATCATCATCGAATTTAGATCCCTTTTTACCACCGTATGGTTTCTTATCAGTGTCAAACCTTGGCCCTTTATTATCACTGTATGGTTTCTTATCGTCATCAAATCTTGGGCCTCTTTTATCACTGAATGGCTTCTTATCGTCATCAAATCTTGAACCTCTTTTTTCACCATATGAGTTTTTGCCAGAATCGGACTTTGGCCCTCTATTCTCACCGGATGGTTTCCAGTCTCCAGCAGCTCTTGAGGCTTTGTTTCCACCATAGGAGGGCTTCTTGCCAAAATGGAATTTAGGTCCTATTTTGTTATCATTGCGTAATTTATTGCCTAATCTATTTCTTTCTTCAGCCATTGTTAAACCTACTCTTTCGCTATTATTTGTCCGATATCTACCACCACTAATATTATTCTCACTGCAATTTGGTTAAATAATATATGGTTCAAGCTCTGAACTTTTTTATTCTGTTACTGATAGTTCTAATATTTCCATAAGTCTTTGCGTGTTATTTGTAAGGTATAGGTAGCCTATCAGCGCCTCATACCCCGTGGAATATCTATAGTCTGTTATCTCAGCGTGTTTTGGAACTGTAGCTGATTTTGCATTTCTCCCTCTTCTGACTACATCCTGCTCATCCTGAGAAAGCATGTCCATTATTCTATGAACAATGTCAGACTGTGCTTTTGCCTTAACATACTTAATCGAAAGCTTATGAAGCCCATTTACATTTTTCTTATTATTTATTACAAGCATGGTACGAATATATACTTCATATACTGCATCTCCTATATATGCTAAAACTAATGGATGAAGATTCATTACCTCCATTGGCTTAATATCGTAATTCTTTCGCATATTGCTAACAAAATCTTCAAACATTCTTCTCTCCAACTCTAGTGCAGAATGGTGTATAAAATTTCAATTGGGTCAGTACTATTATACACTAAACTAATATGTGTTAAAACACTTTTTTATCCACAGCCATTTATACTAAGTTCCTATTAAAACCTTAGTTTTTATAATAATTACTGCAGTTTTCCACATTTTCTCCCTATTGTGGACATGGTTTCTGTGGATAATGTGAATTAATCTGTGTATATGTTTAAAATAGGCTTATCCACCATGTTAATAAAAAAACAGGCAAAAATATTAATTTACTTAATTTCTAATCCTACAGGACAATGATCAGATCCCATAACCTCAGCATAAATATCAGCTGCTGCTATTCTATCTTTCATTGATTCAGAAACGCAGAAATAGTCAATTCTCCAACCAGCATTTTTCTCTCTGGCCTTAAACATATATGACCACCAGGTATATGCATCAACTTTATCAGGATAAACACTTCTAAAAGTATCTACAAAACCCTGCTCAATAAGCTCAGTAAACTTCCCTCTCTCCTGAGAAGTAAAACCAGCACTATTTCTATTGGTTTTTGGATTTTTTAAGTCTATGTCATTATGAGCCACATTCATGTCCCCACAAACTACGACCGGCTTCTTTGTGTCAAGCTGCATCAAATAAGCTCTGAAGTCGTCCTCCCATTTCATTCTGTAATCAAGCCTTTCCAGCTCTCTTTTTGAATTTGGAGTGTAAACATTCACCAGGAAATACTCCTCAAATTCAAGAGTTATAACTCGCCCCTCATTATCATGCTCCTCCATTCCAATTCCACAGGATGATGATATAGGCTTTATTTTAGTAAAAACAGCAGTACCTGAATACCCTTTTTTAACAGCATAGTTCCAGAACTGCTCATAGCCCTCTAAGTCAAGCTGAACTTGTCCCTCTTGTAGCTTGCTCTCCTGAATACAAAATATATCTGCATCAACCTTTTTGAAGAAATCCAAAAAACCCTTCTCTATGCATGCACGGAGCCCATTAACATTCCATGAAATAAGCTTTGTCATATTCTCCCCCATTATTATCTAAAAATATTTTCACAAAATAAGTAAGCCTGTTTAACAAAATATCATAATTGATATTCTGTTATAACTTATATGGTTTTAAATAAATCGATTAGTTCGCACCAATCACTTATTTCAAGACAATTTCTTTTGGGAGTATAAATATTTGACTTGTCTATAGCTCCTTTATACCAGACTGCAAAAATATTACTGTCTACCGCACCATCAACATCAAATACAGCATTATCACCAATATACCACACATCGCAAGGGTTAAGCTCCGCCTTACGAAGTGCAAGCTCAAATATACGCTTGTTGGGCTTTCTAAATATGTATTCACTACTTGCAATTATAAATTCGAATTTATTTGTTGGAATATGCCTATTAATAAATGATTTCAACATATCACCACTAAAAGATATATTACTTATTACACTCGTGCGTATTTTCAAATTTTCAAGGAACTCCAAAAATACCTTAATATTTTTTGTAGGTTCTGCCTCTAAAGCCGCATTTCCAAAAATACTTTCAACCTCTGATGGAGATTTAATAAACTCTATGCCGAAATATTCATATAGGTAATTTTGAAAAATATGATTATGTATCTCCAACGCAGTTTGCTTTTCAAAATTTGCTTCATACCTGCCTATCTCTTTATTTAATTCATCAGCTAACCTTTGTATTTCCTCAGCTGAAATATTATTCGGATTTTTGGTAGCTTCACACAAAACCGCTTCTGTCCCTTTCAACCCGTCAAAAATCTTTTCATTAACAAGCGTTTGACCATAATCAAAAATAATCATTTTAGGCTTATGCATATGGACCTCCCTCCATTACATGTGAATTCATTTGTTATACACTTCATCTTATAATCGAACAACTAAACTTTAGCGGTGTTTTTTGACTTCTGAAATCAAATCAACGCAGTCATCTAAGTCCTTAGTAATGGTATTTTTTTCATCTATATCTACCGTTATAAGTTTTTCTTCTTGTCCCGCATTGACTAAAATATTGCCATTATAATCAATAACCCTACTATCCCCTCTAAAAGTTATAGACTCATTATTATAATACTCAGTGCTTATGCTATTTGCAAAAACTAAATATACTTTGTTCTCAATAGCTCGAATTCTCATAATATCAAGAGTTCTTTGTTGACAGGTTAATGCAGAGTGACAAATTATTTGTGCCCCTTTTAGCATTAATTCTCTTGAACTTTCTGGAAACCATCCTTCAAAGCATATAATATTTCCTACTTTACACCCATTAATATCAAAAACATCTGAGGTTTTTCCACAAGAAAAAAATTTCAATTCATGCTTTGTAAGATGCCTTTTCCTTTGCTTTCCAATATACCCTGAGGGTCCAACTACTATTGCCGTTATATAAAGATGACCGTTTTCTTTTTCTACAATAGCTCCAGTTAAATGACAATTTGATATTTTAGCAATTTCACTAAGCCTTTTAGTTGTATACCCATTTGGTATTTCTTCAGCTATTTCCATCAATTCACCTTCTGAATCAAAAAAATAACCTGTTGAGAACAGTTCAGGCATAACAACTAAATCAACTGAAGTATTTATTAGCTTTTCAATTTTATTTAAGTTCTTTATCTTGTCATTCTTTTGTACATTAATTTGTAAAGAACCAATTATCATATAATTAACACTCTCACAAATCTTTTTATTATCTTATATCAAACATTTCTTATTATATAAATATATAATACTCTAATTGTTTATACATACTTAACCTTTGCCCCAGTTGGAGTATCCTCTATAACAATACCCTTGGCTTTGAGCTCATCACGAATTTCATCTGAACGCTTCCAATTCTTGTCTTTACGAGCCTGCTGTCTCTCATCTATTAAAGCTTGAATCTCAGGAGATACCTCAGGTTGGTTATTTTCTTGTTTTACTTTGTCCAGTTCAAATCCAAAAATTGCATTCATCTTGTTCAAAAGTTCATATATCTGCTGCGATTTTTTACCATACCTAATTGCATTCCACGCAATTCCCAACGCCTTTGGAATGTTAAGGTCGTCATTTATAGCGTCTTCAAAATCGCTCAGGAATTCATTTATAACAGCGCTATCAACCTTATCGACTCCATCCTTATGTGAGTGAACTCCTTCGACAAATCTGTCATAAGAAACCTGGGATGAATCCATTACCTCCCAAGTAAAATTGAGCTTATTTCTATAATGAGCATTGAGACACATGTATCTTAAAGCGAGAGGATCATAGCCCTTTTCCTTCAAATCACTAATTGTATATGTGTTTCCTAAGCTTTTTGACATCTTTCCATTATTTACCATCATAAACTCACAGTGCATCCAGTAATTAACTGCAGATTTTCCAAGTAGAGCTTCTGACTGTGCAATCTCATTTTCATGATGAACAGGTATATGATCAACTCCACCTGTATGAATATCAAAAACATCTCCTAAATACTTTCTACCCATTGCAGAACATTCTATGTGCCACCCAGGATAACCCATACCCCATGGACTTTGCCACTGCATAATGTGCTCCTTTGGAGCTTTTTTCCACAATGCAAAGTCAGCAGGGTGATGCTTTTCTTCATTCACCTCAACTCTAGCTCCAGCCATTTGCTCGTCCAAATTAGCTCTTGATAGCTTTCCATAGTCATTAAATCTTTGAATATCAAAATAAATCCCGTCACTAGTTTCATATCCATAACCCTTGTCTATTAAGCCATTGACAAAATCAAGCATTTCAGGTATATGCTCTGTTGCTTTTGGAATAATCTCAGGTATCTGTATGTTAAGTGCTTTTATGTCCTTCATAAAAATATTTGTGTAGTATTCAGCAATTTGCCAAGGAGTCTTTTTCTCTTCTCTGGCACTCTTTGCCATCTTATCCTCTCCCTCGTCCTCATCCGAAACAAGGTGTCCAACGTCAGTAATATTCATAGCATGCTTTAGAGAATATCCATTATACTCAAGAACTCTTCTGAGTAAATCCATAAAAACATAGGCACGTAGATTACCTATATGCGCATCCTTATATACTGTCGGTCCACAAGAATATATGCGGACCTCTTTATCATTAATAGGCTGAAAATCTTCTTTTTTTCTTGAAAGTGTATTATAAACCTTCATATTTGTTAACTCCTTCCAGGTATTAGTACGTTTTATAAAACTATGTCAATTAGTATATCCTAATTTTAATTTTGATATATTTTATTCGGTCTTCTGGTTCTCGTTATCTAATATATTTGAATCATTTTTCTTCTTTAAAGTACATGTTCCAAAGTTTTTACCCAAAACCTGTTCCTCTATATGCTGAAGTCTAGTGGTCATCCTGCAAATTTCTTGTGATATAGGATCAGGCATGTGTATTTGGTCAAGTGCCTCAGAAGGTGAACCCACACGTTCATTTAGCTTTTTAACAATTCTACCCTTTGCTCCAACTACTGTAGAATATGGTTCTACATCAAAGGACACAAAGGTATTGGCCCCTATAGCCGAATTATCCCCAATGTTACAAGGCCCAAGCACCTTTGCGCCCGAACCAATCAGCACATTGTTCCCTATAGTAGGATGACGCTTCATACCCTTTTCCTTGCCTGTTCCCCCTAAGGTTACACCATGATATATAGTACAGTTGTCCCCAACTACAGCAGATTCACCAATTACAATACCCATGCCATGGTCAATAAACAAACCGGAACCCAACTTTGCACCGGGGTGTATCTCTATCCCTGTAAAGTGTCTGCTAAACTGAGAAATAAATCTTGCTATAAAAAATCTTCTCTTTTTATAAAACCAATGTGCCATTCTATGAAAAAACAATGCATGGAAGCCAGGATAAAGGAGTACTACTTCAAGTGTACTCTTAGCTGCCGGGTCACGCTTCGCTATTAATCTAGCATCATTGATAAGCCCCTTTTTCATAAACTCATCCTTTTCGAAATCCCAAAATATATTTATGCTTTAAAACAACGCATGTTGGCAAGCCATCATTGCTTATATTAATCAAAAATAAAATAACATAAAAATATTTCGGTCATATTAATATTCAATACAAGTATATTCTCATATTCTACAATAAAATAACTATTTATAACTATAGTAATTTTAACAGTTTTAATTTTGCCTGTAAACAAGTACATTTAATTGATATGTAAGGTTCATCTCTTAAACTGGGAAGTTGAGTCATTAAGAAAAATGCATTGACAAAAATGTAACTAGTTGCCTATAATAAATGTAACCAGTTACATTTTAATGCATAAGGAGATTTACCATGGAAAATTTAGAAGACAAAGCTCATGTTTTTGGTGGAATTTTTATTTTGGCTAATAGATTACAAATCCTAGGTGATAAATTCGATGAAGAACTAACGCTAAAACAGTGGCTCTTATTAATTGGAATAATGAAAAATACAGAAACCGCTCCAACAATTAGTGAAGTTGCCAGCTTTATAGGTAACTCAAGGCAAAACGTCAAAAAAATGGCTGTAATACTTGTCAAAAAGGGATTTATATCACTAGAAAAAGATTTAAAGGATGCAAGGATTTTAAGAATTAACATCACTAGTAAATGCCAGAATCATTTTAAGCAAAGAGAAAGTAGAGAGTTAGAATTTTTCGAAAATTTATATCAAGGTTTTGACACAAACTTACTTAAAGGCTTAAATAATGGAATAACAAAACTGGCAGAAAATATCATGGAAATGGAGAAAAACTATGATTAGCAAGAAACTCAAAAACAATACGTCAAATAAACGAGGTAAAAAAATTATGTTAACTATTCTGTCTGTATTATTAATTTTAATTGCCATGGTAATTATTTTCTTTAATATACCATATTCAAAGACAATATCTGAATTTAACAACATTGTTAATACTGCAATTTCAAATGAACCTAAATACACAGATGTTTTTACAAAAGAAGATATCAAAGATTTGCCTTCGCCTGTGCAAAAGTATTTTGAATATTGTGGCTACATCGGAACACCAAAAATGTCTTATATGAAGGTAACCTTTAGAAATATAGATTTCAAACAGACAGAAGATAGGACTCTTAAAATAGATTATACTCAATATAATTTTGCTGATAGACCGCAGAGATTTGCTATAATTGATTCCTCTCTATTCGGAATTCCCTTTGAGGGCTTGGATACTTTTGGTAATGGAATTGGAAGTATGAAAGGTACTATTGCCAAAACTATTACCTTGTTTGATGAGAAAGGTGAAGACATGAATAAGGCAGGTCTGTCAACCATACTTTCAGAGAGTCTTGCCTTTCCTAGCGTTGCTCTGCAAGATTACATACAATGGGAAGAAATTGATGCAACCCATGCAAAAGCGACAATATCCTATTACGGAACTTCTGCAACTGGAATCTTCACTTTTGACGAAAATGGGTTAATGAAATCTTTTAGAACTAAGGACAGGGTAGCAACTGGCGCGGACGGTTCAAGACGAGAGGCTGAATGGTCAGCAGTTATTTTGGACTATGAATATGTAAATGGATTACGGAAACCAAAGGTATTACAAAGCATCTGGCATTTCCCAGAGGGCGACAGTATATATTTTAATGAAAATAAAGCAGCTGTCATTATTGAATACAAGTACTAGTACAAAAATTATCTAAAAGCAGGCAAAGCGAAGGGAGCATCATCTGCCCCCTTCATAAAATTAAGTCCCAAAATGGCGTCTCCTAGTATTTTGACACCTAGCCCAAGCTAGGTGGGTGTCCCGGTGATATATTCAACCTTCCTTCGCCGTTGCACAACGTTCACGCCGTGTGTCGGAATTACCAAGGCCTGACATAGTATACCAAACAGCAGACTCCCTTATTTCAAATGTAGGTTCAAAATAAAAGGTCATGCGCTCATTTCAGGAAAAATATCTAATTTTATATAAAGCATTGTAAGGATTCGAAATCCTATTAATTACTGCTTTATAGCCCTATTATAGCACCAGATTTATATAAAGCAAACTATAATTATGATTAATTTAAATAATCTATCGTCAACTTTCTACTGTTTTCTTTAATATAAGTATTTTATTGCTCATATCCTCCTATACTTATTTTTAGAAAAACTTGGAATAACCCTATACACCTCCCTTACAGGCGTATTGCTTTCGTCTGCTACCTCTATAACTAATTTCAAATACTCCTCTGGAAATTTAATACATAGCCCACATCCGCCTTTTGCAATATGGCATGGAATTGATACTACCTCAAATTTATATCCTCTTTTATTAAGTTCAGAGTCTAGCTTGTATACGAGATTTCCAGAATCTAATATCGCAATACACTTCATAAAATCAACTCCAATTTTTACGCCTTAATTATATTACATAATATTGAAGTAATTATGAAAAAGTTCCGTTATTTATTTATCGGATATGCCTATAGCGTTGAGCCTTGCGTGGTAAAACAAGTATTGTTGTGCATATCCTGCCAACTCACCGAAATGCACTTTTGCAAATTGCTGTATTTGCTTTAAAGAGGAATCCTTCTTTAAATAAAGTTCCTCCATTACTCTTTTTACCCAAACATCTGTTGGAAAAACGTCAAATTTTATACCACTAAACAACAATACACAGTCTGCCACCTTTGGCCCAACACCAGGGAACTTCATTATCTCATTCCTAGCTGTATCAGTATCCATGCCTAGAAGCATTTCTTTAGTAATTGTATTCTCATTCATAAGCATTGACGTTTTGTAAATGTACTTGCACCTGAATCCGGCTCTGGTCTGCTCTAGTTCCTCTAATGTACAGTTTGCAAGCTGGAAAACCTCAGGAAAGCTATATAAATTATTATCTATTTCTATACATTTTCCTTTTAAAGCTGAAAGTGATTCTATTATTTTCATAATCCTAGGAATCATGTTGTTAGCCGAAATAATAAATGATATGAGCATCTCCCAGAAATCTTGTCTCAGTAGTCTAATACCGTAGCCAGTCTTAATAGCCTCCCTCATAATTTCATCCTGGGCAAGTATTTCCTTAATTTTTGAGTAATCTGTTCCTAGATCAAAGTATTGGTACCAAACATCTATGAAGTCCTGCTGCGTTGCATTTGTAATATATAGAGTATCCTCGTTAAAGCTTACATTTACTGCTCTGCCTCTAACAATACCATTATAGCTGCCATTTTGTTGTTTTATCCATCTAAAACATTGTCCACATTCAAACACATGTGTTAAGTTAAAATCCCTCACGTTTTTTATTGCTATGCCCCCATCATAAGTACTGATTAAATATCCTTTATACTCCATTTTTGCTTGCCTCCAAAATGATAATTAACTAACCCACCTGTAAACCATGATACCCATATTATATTTATTGAATCATATTTATCTATATTTTACTCCTTTGACTTATAATAATTTTCTTATAATTTTACTTTTTAACTCAACTTTCCATTGATAACCTAAAATAAGTTTTCCATTTTTTCTTTAAATGATATAATTCATCTAAGGGTTGCTATACCCACCCCAAAATTATAAGAGGAGAGTTTTTATGAAAGAAAAAATATACACCATACCTGTTTCAGATGCCTTTGCAGCGGACTGCGAATGTCCCTTATGTGTTTTAGAGCAAAAGCTCGAAGATGAGAGCATTGAATATGCTTTAGGTGCTTCCTTAATGGAACCGGATAAACGCCAGGAAACTAATGAGTTGGGCTTTTGCAAGGCACATTTTGAAGCTATGTACAACAAACAAGTTAATAGGCTTGGTCTGGCTCTAATGATAGATACCTTCCTTCAAGAAAAAAATTCACGACTAAAGAAGATTTATGACAACAAGTCGGCCTTGTTAGAGAAGGATGCTACTGCAGGTATGGTTAAAAACCTTTCAAGCAAGCTATCTTCTAAACCAACAGACACAGAAAAGCTAGTTACAGAGCTTGTAAATGAGTTGGACAATATTGACAAAAGCTGTGCAATCTGCAGCAAGCTGGAATATACAATAGATAGATATATTGATGTAATTTTTTATTTATATTTTAAAGAACCTGACTTCAGAGAGATTTTTCATTCAAAAAAAGGCTTCTGTCTAAAGCATTTAAAGCAACTTCTAAGCTTAACTAAGAAGTTTTTAAATTCAAACCAAACTGCAGTTTTTACTAAAAATATTATGGATATGCAGCTTCCAAACCTTGAGAGGATAGAAAAAGAAGTAGATTGGTTTACTAAAAAATTCGACTATAGATATAATGATGCTCCTTGGGGAAATTCAAAGGATGCCGTAATAAGAAGTATTCAAAAAATAAGAGGTAATTGTGATTTAAAATAGTAACATATTGAATGAATATTTAATATTATGTAAAGTAGATAGATTAATTTCTATTGTACCTATGAGCACTTAGAGAACACTACCAAATCCTGTACCGGCCCTCCCCCTGGACAGCAATTGATGCAATAGCAAGATTCAAAATCTTTGATAAGGTGCTCATAGGTATTCTAAAACAACTTCATCACTTCAATTTCTTTGATATGTTTGCTAAATCATAAGGTGTTTCTTGATATACATAATAGTTTAGCCAATTTAAGAATAACAGGTTACCATGTCCTCTCCACTTAACTATTGGCTCACGTTTAGGATCGTCATCCGGAAAATAATTTTTTGGAACCTCTATATCAAGTCCTTTATCAACATCACGCTGATACTCAGCTTTTAATGTAAGGGCATCATACTCCGAATGTCCTGTAGCGAAAATATGCCTTCCATCCTTTGAAGCCACTAAATAAACTCCCGACTCCTCCGATTCAGACAGAATCTCAAGTTCCTCAATCTTCTCAATATCTTCTCGTCTCACCTCAGTATGTCTTGAGTGAGGTACATAAAACACATCATCAAAGCCTCTTAATAGCTTTACATACTCTTTATTTTTAGTATGCGGGAAAATACCAAACATTTTTTTTGGAATATCAAATTTTTCAATACCATAGTGGTAATATAGACCTGCCTGAGCACCCCAACAAATGTGAAGAGTTGAGTATACATTTGTTGAACTCCAATCCATTATTTTAGTCAGTTCTTCCCAGTATTCAACCTCTTCAAAAGGCATCTGTTCTACTGGTGCTCCAGTAATAATCAAACCATCAAAGTGTTCCTCACAAACTTCATCAAAGGTCTTATAAAATGCAGCCAAATGCTCCTCAGGAGTGTTTTTGGGCATATAAGATGCTGGATATAACAGAACAGGCTCAATCTGAAGAGGAGTATTGCCAAGCAACCTAAGCAATTGAGTCTCAGTAGTTATCTTTGTGGGCATTATATTTAAAATAGCGATTTTAAGAGGTCTTATATCTTGATGATAGGCTCTATCTTCAAACATGACAAATATATTCTCACTATTTAAGATCTCTCCTGCAGGCAAATTATCAGGTATTCTAATTGGCATACATATCCTCCCCATTAACAATAATTTACAAAACTCAGTTTTAATATTATGATTGCATCCCAAAAAGTCGTTTTACGACTTTCTTACGCAAGCCAGCTTGCGTAAAGTTGCAGCTACTGCAACTTGGATGCTTATCTCAATGTGGTTATCCAGCCTTCCTAGGAAGGCTGCTGCAAGTTATGCCGCGTAACTTGCAGCAGAAAGTCATTAGGTGACTTTCTGGGAGATAATCATATTATAAATTATAGTATCAAGGAAGAAAAAAAGTCAACTGTTAGCATAATCCTAATACAGCTGACTTTTAGCCTACCTATTAAAATTTAATTATCTACTCTTTTCAAGAGCCTGGTCTATGTCGTAAATTAAGTCGTCAACATCTTCAATTCCGGGAGTTTGACAGTTGAATAAATAAAAAATCGCCCAAAGCCTTGAAATGGGCTTATTTTTTTGTCAAATTTCTCATTTTATTATAGCGCATTTTATCGCAATGTGGTATAATGTAAGGGTGGGAG
>JAEZOA010000106.1 GCA_023441625.1 Bacillota bacterium | reverse complement strand
GTTCAATAGCATGAAATTAAGTTATCAAGGAACCAAAATATTTTTCCAGTTAGTTTGTTAAATTAATGTGAGGTTTATAACTGGAAATTAAGTAACTTAAACCTTACAAAACTTATTATACGAGGAGGTGACTATATGAGAATAAATAACAACATTAGTTCCATAAATACATGTCGTTTAAATAGGATGAATAATTTGCAGTCTCAGAAATCCCTAAACAAATTATCCTCAGGCTTAAGAATCAATTCTGCCGCTGACGATGCTGCCGGATTATCTATATCAGAAAAAATGCGAGCGCAGATAAGAGGCTTGAATCGCGCCAGCAATAATATTCAGGATGGTATTTCCCTGATACAAGTAGCAGATGGTGCACTAAATGAAGTACATTCTTTACTTCAAAGAGGTCGGGAACTATCTATTCAAGCTGCAAATGATACTCTAACTGATTCTGATAAACAAATGCTTCAAGAAGAAGTATCGCAAATAATATCAGATGTTGACAGAATAGCAAACCATACAGAGTTTAATACCGTCAAGCTATTGAATGTGCCTCAATCAAGCAACGCAGATAATCAAATTATTAATGCATTGAAAAGTGCTTTGTTGCAACAAAGTGAAGCACGTATTCTTGCACAGTACGGATTATCGGCCGATGGTGCATCTTTGCAGATTGTATTAGACCAGACACCCCAGTCTTATTTGGCGGCTGTCTCCTACAATGTAGATGCCTCAGGAAAAGCAACTAATCAACAACTTCATATTGATGTTAGTGATTTCATTCCTGCAACCCTGCCAAACGGTGGAACTGCTCCTCTTTACAACGACCGTATTATTGCCCATGAGATGGTTCATGCCATTATGGGTCGCACAATGAACTTTAATGCCTTGCCAAGCTGGTTCAAGGAAGGTACTGCAGAGTTTATCCATGGTGCAGATGAAAGGCTGTTTGCCGATTCTGCTTCAGGAACAAATTTCACAGCAGTGGTCAGCGAACTTTCCAGTTGGGAAAATACCTCCATTGATTATTCAGCAGGTTATGCCGCTGTACGTTATATGCATGCTGAAATAAAATCAAGAAACGGAAATGGAATCATAGATATTATGACATATCTGAGTGCGAATCAGACAGCAACGCTAGATGACGCTTTGACTAATGCATCTTCCGGAGCTTTCGCAAGTTTAGCTGATTTCACCTCTGATTTTACTGCAAATGGAGCTGCCTTTATGGCTACAATGGATCTCACTTTTTCCGATACCGGTGCTATAGGTGGTGCAGATGCTGATGGGGGTGCTGCTTTAAATGCTGAAAGTGTAATTGGAGATGCAGTTAGCCTCACAGACAATCCACTGGCAGGATTCGAAGAAATTTGGCCTAGCTTAACTCCAGCCACCTTATCAAGCTTACAGATTCAAGCAGGGGCTAATACTGGAAATACAATGAACATAACACTGGCTGATACACGTAGTACCACACTCGGTATATCAAGTATTGATGTTGTGAATCAAGCAAGTACAGCTATTGACAGTTTCGACTCTGCAATTAATAGTGTTTCTCATATAAGAGCTAATTTTGGAGCATTGCAGAATCGTCTTGAGCATGCGTTTGCAATCTCTGAAAATAGTTCAGAAAACCTGACTGCCAGCGAGTCTCGTATTCGTGACGCAGATATGGCTAAAGAGATGACCACATTTACGAGAAATAATCTCTTATCTCAAGCTGCATCTGCTATGTTAGCCCAAGCTAATCAGCAACCGCAGTCAGTTCTTCAGTTGCTAAGAGCCGGATAAGGTATTCTTAAGGAAGCAACAACAAAAATAAAAGTTATAACAGCTATTGCCATTATATTTTTATATTTTACACAAAAATCTAAAAAAATCCCAGCTTCTCATAAACTGGGATTTTTTTAATTTAGGTACCCCTTCATTCGGTTCACGATTTTTATTGCAGAAGATAAACAAATAGTTACCAAATGGAAACCTTTACAACAACTTTTTTTATTGGTTGGGGCTTATCTATGGCTATTCCACCTATATGAGTATCATCTGGAGCAAAAATAGCAAACATTCCGCTTTTCAAAGTAAAAAAACTTCCTTTTCCTTCTAATAATAAAAAATCCTTTTCCTCGTTATATTCCTGAATGACCTTCATATCTTCTCTAAATGCATAACCTATATTCTCAATTCCATCAACTAAATACTGAATATCAATATATTTTCGGTGAGATTCCCATTTTCCTAAATCCATGGCATTGCTTTCATATTTTAACACCCGTGCAAAAACATTATTGCCATCAACCATATAATTACCCGGCTCAAGTTTACTAAAATCATTTTCTTGTAAATACTTAAATGCTTTCTCCATCCTATCGTTAAGGTTGTAATACAATTTTGCATTTCTAAGATTATCAATAATCATTGATGTACCTCCCACTAATTTTAAAATGGTACATTTTCTTGTCCTTACGCGTTCACTTTTCAGTTTGTTTATTAAGTATATGTCCAATCCATCTCTGTACAGTCTCATCCTTTTAGTTTTTTGCATGTTTTTCCAGACATAGCTACTTAACCTTTCACTGCACCGGCAACTAGACAATCTTGCACCTGACGACTAATACACAGATAAATGATAAGGATAGGGAGGGTAGCTACAACTAACCCCGCACCAATCGGCCCCCATTGAACTCCATAATCAGCCACCATGGATCTAATACCAACAGTAAGTGTCTTAAACTGCTGTTTGCTGATAAAAGTATTCGCAAACATTAACTCATTCCATGCGGTAATGAAGGTGAAGATAGTTACAGTAGCTAATGCCGGTCTCATCAGCGGAAACATAATCCTAGCAAAAAAGCTATAAATATTGCACCCGTCAATACATGCGGACTCTTCCATTTCAAATGGAACACTATTCATAAACCCAGAGAACATTAGTATTGCTATCGGAATTGCAAAAGCAGTATAAGGAATAATAAGTGCTAAGTATGTGTTTAACATCTTAGTCGAGCGAAGGATTAAAAACATAGGCAGAAGCGATGCATGAATCGGTATTGTTAACCCGAGCATAAATAGAGTATTCGCTGCTTTCCTTAATTTCCATCGCATACGGTTCAATGCATAGGATGCCATCAAAGCAAAAATAAGGGTTAAGACAATGGTGCAACCTGATACTATTATGCTATTCATCAGATACAGACCAACTTTAGCATCTTTTAACGCTATTACATAATTACTAAACAACCATTCTTTCGGCAATCCAATCACGTTTGAAGTAAATATTTCGTCATTGGATTTCAAGGAGAATGTAATTAACCAATATAGCGGGAAAATTTGTATCAGTGCCCAAATACCTAACGCAATTTGTAACAGCATTTGAAGAGTTAATTTCTTTTTTTCAATTATTTTCATTCCACATGACCGTCCAATCCGAAAATTATTCATCTACTTTTACCAGCCTTCGTATTAAGTATGCAAAGAGGAAGCACTCAAGGATGATAAACACTGCCATTGAACTACCAAATCCGTACAGATTCCTACCAAATATAGTAGTGACCATCAAGGTACTTGGAACTTCAGTCGCTCTGGCGGGCCCTCCATTCGTCATAACATATAAAATGTCAAACATTTTAAGTGCTCCAACAACTGCAAAAATAAGGCATACTCGTAACATAGGCTTACATAAAGGTATTGTAATCCTCCAAGAGGTTTGGAAGAAATTAGCCCCATCAATCTTTGATGCTTCGTAAATCTCTGTCGGAATAGTTTTGATAGCTCCGTACAGTAGAAGCATATGATAACCGATATTCTGCCAAATCAATGCCACAAATACGCAACCAAGTGCCGTTTTTGTATCTGCCAGCCAATTCCTTGTTAAGCTCTCTAATCCTACTGCGTTCAAAAAAGTGTTCAGAATTCCGTACTGAGAATCAAAGACTCTCATCCACAACTGCCCAGTTACAACACTTGAAATCAGAACAGGGATGAAAAATACGGTGAGATAATATCTTTCCCCAATTACCTTGCTGGCAAGAACTAATGCCAGCAACATTGCAATTGGGACCTGAATGAAAGTAGAGCAAAATGCATATTTTATCGAGTTAATTGCTGCTTTAGTAAAACCTTCGCTCGGTACCAACAGACGTTTAAAATTCTTAAGGCCAACGAATTCCGGGGTGGACATCCCATTCCAATCCGTAAGGCTAATTCCACCTGATATAAATATAGGAACAATGATACATACAAGAAACAATATACTGGCTGGTAATAAAAAGACTATAATAGCCTTTTTATCTCTTAACAATTTATCCATCTGGTACCCCCGAGTCTTAATATTTTTTATGAACAGACATACTATTTTGTAGAACTAATCTTGTTCATGTTTTCAATAAACTGCTCTGGACTTTGTTGTTTAATTAAAAGTTCCTGCAAATACTGGTAGTATTGCTGCAAATCATCTCCACTATATTCAAACTCAGGAGTAGTAGTAATTGATTCCGCACTCTGCACATACTCGTTGAATTTTACGAACAGTGGCATATCAGGTGCAGTTATTCCTTCAACCTTATACGTAGGGATTCCATTACCATATTTATAATACCCTTCGGATATTCCAAAACACATATCCTGTAGAACATTTGCCATAAACTCTGGATATTTGGTTGATGCATTTGCGTAAAAAGCATCTCCTATAGCTCCAGTAATATGTTTGGTATCAGCAGCTGCTCCATCCCATGCTGGCATAGGCATAATAACAATATCATCAGGATTTACAGAACTGGAATCCATATAATACTGCGCTGCCACCCAATTGCCTGAAAAATACATTGGAGTTTTACCATTAAATACATCTATTTCACACTCATCTCTAGACATACCGGCTGCTGCATCAGAGAACGCTCCTAAATCCACTAGTTCCCTAAACTTGGTTACGGCTGTCATGAATCCGGGGTCAGAATAATCACTATTCTTTTTCAGTGTATTGGTAAACTTTTCAGTTCCAACTGCTCTCAATTCAATCGCATCATAATACAATGAAGTAGTAGTCAGTGTTTTACCTCCAAGTGCCATTGGAGTAACACCTTTGGAACGGAAATACTTTATGGCTGTAGTAAGCTTGTCCCATGTATCAGGAAGTTCTAGTCCTGCTTCATCAAATAATGGCTTATTTACATATAATCCATAAGCAATAGTGCAGACTGGCAAACCATAAGTCACTCCATCAAATGTCATATTATCCGTAGCACCTTTAAGCATTTTACCTTTAAAGTCTTCTGTTAAATAATCATTGAGTGCCAACAGTTTGTTGCCTTCAACAAGTGGTTTCATATATCCAAGTGACCATCCACGGATTATATCAGGTCCTTCATTTGCAGCCAATGCGGTTGAAAGCTTCATCTTATAAGCTTCAAATTCCATAGAATCTTGTTCTACCTTAACACCATATTTTTTTTCAACCTTATCTACCGCATAATCAATAAGTGGTTTATTCGGGTGGTTGGCCGCCCCCCATGTGTGCCAAAAAGTTATTGTCTTTGGAGTTTCAGCTTGTGTTTCTGAAGCTTGTGATACATTAGATTGGGTTTCTGAAGCCTGCGACGCACTATTTTGCCCTGAGCATCCACTGAAAATAGAAACTATGAGTATTGCGTTTAGAATAAGAACAGCTAGTTTTTTCATTTTAGTACCTCCAAATTTTGAAATAATTTCTCGTAATCTTCATTCCTTGATTTTCAAGATTTTGATCTTTTCATTTTATTGAAGTTCCCTACTTTTTCATCAAAAAACACTTGATAAAGTCTTCAGAATTTGCGGCGCTTATTACTTTGCCGTCTCTCGCAGCTGGGGTAGTATTATCTTACTGTAAGTACTGAAATAGTTGTACGGGTTACCTACCGAAACAAATGAAGCCCCGTTTTCAATCCAGAATTTAGCAAGGTCAATATTATCTATTGAGATTCCACATGGTTTTCCAGCATTCTTACATTTCCGTAGAATCTGTTTCATAAGCTCTACAACTTCTGGATCTTTGAGCTGTCCGAGTTTTCCAACCGAAGCAGAAAGATCCATAGGACCGCAAATTACAACATCAATCCCATCAACTTCAAGGATTTCGTCCAGATTGTTAACACCTTGCTTATGTTCGATCTGTATTATTTTTAAGATTTCATCACTAGTTTCATTTACATATGTCTCAATTGGAATTTCGCCATATCTATTTGCACGCAACGGCCCAAACCCGCGAACTCCTCTAGGGGGATATCGGCATGCTGCTACAGCTTTCTCCGCCTCCTGCGCACTATTGATCATGGGGATAATAATTCCATCGGGCCCCATTTCCAAAATAGGTTTGATAATAACAGGATCATTTGATCTAGCCCGTACAAAGGCAGCACATCCACCTGCATTTGTAGCTATAATTGCGTTGCTGATAACAGAATTTGATATGCTGGAATGTTCGCCATCAATCCACACATAATCATATCCTAATATCCCACACATTTCATAAAATTGTGATTCCACGTTGGCACAATGGACGCCGATTGCTGAAGGTCCTCCTGACAAAGCATCCCTTATTTTTTTCCACTTCAAATAATCACCTCCCATAATAGTATTAGTATAGCTTTTCATATTCATGCGCATTGAATTAATACATATATATATGTATCACTACATCAATTATTGTATCACACGTTTAAGAAACAAACAATAACATTTGTGAAATTTTTTTAAATTATTGTGAAATTTATTTCATACAAATCTAAACATCAGACGAACTGGCTCTATCGCCATCAGCTTACCCCAATACGAGCGCAGCTTATTCCGTGATGTATCCACCTTGCGTCAATGCCTATATCTGTACAGCAATAACTATATTATTCGAAAAAGATCTAAAAAATACTTTAAGTACTAGTACAATAGCAAAATTTAAAGTATACTACTATTAGTAATACATAGTAATGAAGTCATAATATTCTAATAATTAGTCCCTAAAGCGACAGTTGTTGAAATGATTTCATAATTATGAGGGCTTTTATACGAGCATTTTATGACTCAATTTTTCTGTATTATCGTTTTCATGAAGTTGGAAGGATATACGTTTTCGGTATTAACACACAAATGTCCACCAACAATCAAAATTAAAATAATGTTTCAGAAATTAATTTCATTATTTACTTGAATACACTACATGATTTCAGATATAATAAATGAAGATTTCAGTTGGAGGAATAACAATGAAAATTAACCAGAGAAAAATTGCACAACAAGCAAATGTATCATTTTCCACTGTTTCACGGATTTTCAACGGTAGCTCATATGTCAAGCCTGCTATGCGGGAAAAAGTAATAAAGGCAATGGAAGAATTAGGTTATCCACTTGATACATTATCACTCAATGCTTGTAAAAAAACAAATAAATTTGTTTTGATTGTTGTAGGTGACGTTACCAGTTCTTTTTATGTCTCTATATTAAAGGGTATCTGTGATGTTCTAGTAAATTATGATATGTTTGCTGTTTTATGCAACAGTGGATTTGATGCTTCAATTGAGGAAAAATATATCCGTCATGCAAATGAGAATAATTTCGTCGGTATTATAATGATTACTGCGGTAGAAAGAAGCAGTTTTGTACAGCTATTGAAAAACATCACAATTCCTGTGGTTTTGGTCAACCGTTATATACGTTCAATGGATCTAGATGTGGTTTGCATAGATAATCATCGAGGCGGTTATCTAGCAACAAACTATCTTATAAAGAATGGACATAAAAGAATCGCACATATTGCAGGCCCCTCCGATTCTACCGCTACCCAAGACCGTATGCGAGGATTTTTAGACGCCATGGCTGATTCCGAACTTTATGTTGGGGAGAATGATATATATTATGGAGATTTAACTCGGGAAAGTGGATATAGAATCGGGATGAGCATTTGCAATAATATTAACGAGTATACCGCTGTTTTTTCATGTAACGAACCCATGACCTTTGGATTAATAAATTGTCTGATTGATAATGGTTTCCATGTTCCTAAGGATTTAAGCATTATATGCTTTGACGATTCACCAGCTTCTGCTGAGGGAAAAGTCCGCTTGACAACCGTCAGTTATGATGCGTATCCTCTTGGGGAAACCGCAGCAAATACATTAATTAAAAGATTATCAGACAAAAAAACTGAAAGGGTTAAAATTATTTATCCACCTCACATGACCATTAGAGACAGCGTAAAATCACTTATACAAGAAGACTTGTAGCACAATTAGCAAGTTTTACCCATTCGTAGTAGGCACTGACATGGGCATTAGTACAGCAAAGCCTATGTTCTGTCGCTGTACAAAATTTGTGTATGCAACATGGAAAAACTCTTTGAGTAAGAAGTATAATGAAGGATAACGTTACTTTTTTATGGCATTTTCTTTCTCAGTCATCTCTTGTACTGTTGGTATTCCTAAACTAAGTTTTCCTCTGTTTTTCTTCGGAATCACTACCACCTTTACAGATTTAGGTAAATAGCAGTTTGATACTCTAAAGCCATGTTTTAATAACAATTCATAGATTTCTTTTTTTCCATAAAGTCTATAATCTCCTGAATTACTCCACTGTAAAGCCCAATTAAAATTTTTAAATAGAATGCAATAGGAGCTGTTGGATCTCCCAATACTAGTATTCCCCCTCTCCCACTTTTGAACGGTAGCAGGAATTTGGTACTTATTCCTAGAATAACAGTCTAATATATTAAATGTAATTATTTTCAATATAAGGAGCTAGCATAATGAATATTGAGCCAATAAAAAAATATTGTATTCCAAAATATCCTGAAAAAAGTGAAGTCCTTCATAATCCTGCAATGCTTAAGGCTATTCCTGAGAGATGGAAGGATAATATTTCAATTGGCGTTGCACTTTCTTCTATTCTCGCACTTACTCTGACTGGTTGTGGAAGCAGCCAAACTGGAACTAATGGTAATTCTGATAAAACTGGAAATGGGTCTTCAAAGGTACAACAGCAAGCAACCGTTGCACCTATATTTGAACATGGCGGAGGACGAGGGAGTTTTGGATGTTCGTCAGTGACCGCACCATCATTTTTAACTGAGCATGAGGCTTTACTAGTCATACAAGAAGAAGCACTAAAATATGGTGTTAATTTTGAGAATTTAAAATATGGGGAAAGCCCTAAAAAGGGCATAAATGAATTGGAAAATGTAGATATTCCAGAAACAAAATTATATTTTACCCCTAAAAGTAATGATGCAGGTTTTTTAGCAAAAGATGGTAGTATAATAGATTCTACCCAAAAAGGTAACTTGATACTAGATGGTTACGATGCAGATAAAAAAATAGGCTTTGAATTTGTATCTGTTGATGACTACAAGAAATGGGTGGCAGGCCAAGATGTTTGGGCCAGTGTTGAAGTATATGACGTTAAAAATGCTGCTAAACTACTTCAAAAAGGAATCAGCAATAAAAATGGAGATTCAAATATAGGGGTATTTTATGATCCAATGCCACTTGATGAGGTTTTTAAATCTGCTTCTGAAAAAGCAAAACAAGAAGGAAAATCAGTTGACTATCATGAGATTAGTAAAAAAACAATAGAAATGGCAGACGAGCAGCTTAGATTACAGGTAAGAGATTTCTTAGAATGGCTCAAAGCACAGGGGGTTATATAGCATATGCATTATACATTACACTTAACAAACACCTGTAATATGGCATGCAAATATTGCTATGTTGATAAGGATATTCGCTGCTTTATGAGCTTTGAAACAGCTAAGAGGGCTGTGGATATAGCTGCAACTCCAAATGCTTCTACAGGCATTATTTTCTTTGGTGGCGAACCACTTCTACATAAGGATTTGATTTATGAGACAATAGATTATTGCAATTGGAGGACTAAACGCAGTGACTGTAGATTCCATTTTAAAGTAACAACTAATGGACTTTTATTGGATGATGATTTTATTGAATACTCATTAAAACATAATATATTTATTGCACTAAGTCATGACGGAGTGAAGGCCGCGCATGATATGAACAGATTGACCACTGAAGGCAATGGTACCTTTGACAAACTAGAAGCAAGGATTGAAAGCCTAATATCAACATGCCCATATTCACCTGTACTAATGGTAGTTGACCCAAGTACTGTACAATATTATGCAGAATCTGTAACATACTTATATAACAAGGGCTTCAAGTATCTTATTTGCTCCTTAAACTATGCCGCAGATTGGACAAAAGAGGATATTAAGTGCCTTGAAGAGCAATATAATCAGCTATCACAATTCTATTTGGAGAAGACTTTAAAGGAAGAGAAGTTTTATTTAAGCCCTTTTGAGGTAAAGATTAGCTCTCATATAAATAGTGCCTCATATTGTACCGAAAGGTGTGAACTAGGTAAAAAACAGATATCCATTGGCCCAGATGGTTCTATGTATCCCTGCGTTCAGTTTGTTGGTGAAAAGGAATATGCAATTGGACATGTAAGTACTGGCATAAACGAAGAACGTCGTGACAAGTTGTATAGAACAAATGAGGAAGAAAAGCAAAGCTGTAACCAGTGTGCTATAAGAAAGCGCTGTAATCATCATTGCGGATGCCTCAACAAGCAAGCAACAGGAAGCATTGAAAGTGTTTCTCCAGTGCTATGTGCACATGAGCGAATTCTTCTGCCAATAGCTGATAGACTTGCCGAGAAATTATACAAAAAGAGAAATGCAATGTTTATTCAGAAGCACTATAATGACATGTTTCCGCTTGTATCGTTAATTGAAGATAAACAGAGGTCTTAACTTGGCTTTACACCACAGCAATACATTCAATTTCAATCAATACATCCTTTGGAAGCCTAGCCACTTCAACACAGGATCTGGCAGGAAAATCCTTTGTGAAATACTTTTTATACACTTCATTAATTACAGCGAAATCATTCATGTTTTTAATGAAAACTGTAGTTTTAACAACATTGTCAAAACTAGCACCTGCGCCTGCTAAAACCTCTCCCAGGTTTTGGAGTGCCTGTTCTGCTTGCTCAGAAACGCCACCAGCTACAACTTCACCAGTGGAAGGCACAACAGGAATTGCACCAGACGTATATATAAGATTACCAGCCTTTATTGCTTGTGAATAAGGGCCTATTGCTGCAGGTGCATTTGTTGTAGAAATAATTTCAAAATTCATAGTCAATCGCTCCTTAATAAATTATTTTTAAATCTGGTATTGGTAAACAACTATTTCTATTGAGCATTATCTATATATCTTGGATATTCTTATTCATTTTTACATGCTTAAAGCTCTTCTTGTTTGTAGCATAATCATCAACAATTTGACCGTTACCAATCAGCATATATTTGTAGCTTGTCAGTCCTTCAAGTCCAACCGGTCCTCTTGCGTGGAGCTTGCTGGTGCTGATACCAACCTCAGCTCCAAAACCATATTTAAAGCCATCACTGAATCTTGTGGAGGCATTCCAAAAAACATTACCAGAATCCACAAGATTCATAAACTTCAACGCCTTAGCTTTATCACTTGTAACAATGCTATCAGTGTGTCCTGAACCATAATTGTTTATGTGTTCAATTGCGGCATCTATTCCTGATACTAATTTAATAGATATGGTGTAATCCAGATACTCAGTTGCCCAATCTGCCTCACTAGCTGGCTTTACAGCTATTATTCTTTGAACGCCTTCATCTCCGAAAATTTCAACATTTTTCTTATCCAACTCAGTTTTTAAATCAGTAAGGAATTCATTTGCAATAGCCTCATGTACTAATAAGGTCTCTGTTGCATTACACACAGCAACATACTGTGTTTTTGAATCAACAGCTATTCTTGTTGCCATTTCAAGATTTGCAGCACTATCAACATATACGTGACAAATACCATCAGCATGGCCCATAACAGGTATTTTAGAATTATCCATTATATAGCGGACAAACTCATTTGACCCTCTAGGAATAACAAGGTCAATGTATTTGTCCATTTTAAGCATCTCATTAACATCATCTCTGCTTTCAAGAAGTGCAATCCAACCTTTTGGTAGACCTGCAGCTATAGATGCCTCTTCAATAACATCAGTTAGTGCTTTATTAGTTTCTTTTGCCTCCCTGCCACCTTTTAAAAGAACACTGTTTCCACTCTTCAGACAAAGTGTAGATATTTGTACAAGAGCATCTGGTCTGGATTCAAAAATTATTCCAATTACCCCTATAGGACAAGTAACCCGGTATAGTTCTAGGTCTTCATCAAGTCTTGTTGAGAGTAAGGTTTTCCCAACAGGATTTTCTAAGCCTATTAAGCTTTTAATTCCTTCAACCACATCATCTATTTTCTTTTCATCAAATTTTAGGCGTTTTAACAGTGGAGAAGCTAAATTCTCTTCCTCACTTCTTTTTAAATCGTTATTATTTGCAGCAATAATTTTGTCCTTATTATTTTTCAAGGCTTCAGCAATTTTTTCCAGTGCATTATCCTTGGTTTTAGAATCTAAAGCTGCCAGCTTAATTGCAGCAGCACTAGCCTTCAAACATATCTGCTGTATATCCATAACTAAATCCTCCTAATAATATCTATTACAGTTTATATAATCTTCCTATTATCTCATAAATCACTCTAGCTTATGTTATTCCTTATGTTCTATTATATTATATATTCTATCATTATCCAATTATAATTAATTCACAAACATAGACTGCTATAATAGCGCAAGTAGCAACCAAGAGCAAACTTCTCTCGAAATATGCCAAAACAGCGGCCACTCCAAGTCCCACAACAGCTGACGTCAAGTGCCCTGTAGAATTTAATATATCTGGAAAAATCATTGCACCCAACACTGCATAGGGTACATAGCTCAGAAATGCTGCAAGAAATCGAGATTTTATTTTATTTTTAAACACAGCCATAGGCAAAACCCTAGGCAGGTATGTAACAATTGCCATTAAAAACACTGCAACTAATAGTTTAATCATCTGCTACATCCTCCATAGGAAAGAATTTTGCACCTAAAGTACATGCAATTACTGTAGCGATAATTATTCGCCAGCCTCCAGAAATAAAATAAAAAAATGGTACCCATTTAATAATAGAACTTATCAAAACAGCACAGGCTGCAACAATTAAAGCCGCCTTTGACTTCTTTGCAGCGGGTATTACCAACGCAATAAACATTGCATAGAGTGCTATACCCATAGAATTCTGTAAGGTCTCAGGCAATAAAGTGCACACTATTGCTCCTGCTGCTGTTCCCAACGCCCATCCAATGTATGGGAGCACCTCAAGTCCAGTCATGAATGCAAAAGTAATATCCTTTTTTTGCAGAGCCGCAACTGTAAAGGTCTCATCAGTTATTCCGAAAGCCATTAACCATCTCTTAATATTTGACATGCCTTGTGTAACTTTCTGTGATAGAGATAACGACATAAGCATATACCTGATATTAATAACAAAGGTAGTAACAGTTATTTCAACATATCCAGCCCCTGCTATTATCAGGTTTGTCCCTGCAAACTGTCCGGCTGAGGTAAGGTTAGTCATTGATATCAGTATTACAATCCAGACAGGAATCCCCCCGTTTACAGCCATTAACCCAAATGTAAAGGAAACAGGAAAATACCCCAATGCTATTGGAATACTCTTTTTAGCTCCATCTAAAAAATCATCTATACTATTTTTTTTAGTCCCAATAATAGTTTTTTCACTATTTTTCACTTTAGCAACCCTTTCAACCATTTTGAATACGACTGTGAATATTTAGCCGCTAATAAAATTGCCTCAACCATGCTTATCTCACTGGCAATACCTTTACCTGCTATGTCATATGCTGTACCATGGTCTACTGAGGTTCTCAAGAAGGGCAATCCTAAAGTTATTGCAATTGTTCTTTCAAAGTCCAGGGTTTTTGTTGCAATATGACCCTGATCGTGGTAAAGAGATAGTACAGAATTATATCGTCCCTTTAATGCTAAATAGAATACAGAATCTGCACCAACAGGGCCTTCCACAGGATATCCTCGCTCTTTTGCAGTTGCTACAGCTGGCTTAATAAACTCCTCATCCTCTGTACCAAACAAGCCATTATCTCCGCTGTGCGGATTAAGTCCTGCTATAGCCATTGTCCCTTCATTTATCCCTAAGCTTTTTAATGCTTCGCTGCATCTGTCAATATAGTCAAGTAATCTCTCCTTAGTCACCATTTCACATGCTCTTTTAAGTGGAACATGGCGTGTTAGGAAGAACACCCTCATCCCTCTCACCTCAAACATTGTCAAAGGGTCGTCAGTATTTGTAAGACCAGCAAGTATTTCTGTATGACCTATAAAGTCAACATCAGCAGCTTTTAATGCAGGCTTATTGATTGGGGTAGTGGCAATTGAAACTATCTCTTTATTAAGTGCCAGAGCAACGCTTTTCTTAATATATTCATATGAAGCAAGTCCATTTTGTGCTTGAACAGCACCATACATAAAATGCTCCATGTCAATGTTGTTTAAATCAATAATATTAATAATTCCACTTCCGTATTGTCCTTCATCGCTCTTTGTAATAATATTTATTTTAACATCTATATTGCAAATTTGGGCAGCTCTTTGGATAATCTTTGCATCACCTATTACCAAAGGGCGACAAACTCTATAAATATCCTCATTTTTTAATGCTTTGACTACTATTTCTGGACCTATTC
>JAEZOA010000162.1 GCA_023441625.1 Bacillota bacterium | reverse complement strand
AAAGTCATACAAAGGCGATAAAAAAATCTAAATGTAATTTCACAAAATATTAGTGCTGAAACGGCATTAATTTAAAAAAACTCTTTGAAAAGAGTTAGGAAGAATATGGCTTCATGAATTTGCCGTGAATATTGAAAATTTTGCTTGCCTTCGAGGCAAATATAATTTAATATTAATTAGAGTGAAAAAATACTTAATTATTTTTTATGTTAAAAAATGTATATTTATTTATATTACGGAGGTAAAGTATGATAGTAGCTGGTGATTTTAAAAATGGTGTAACGTTTGAATTTGACAACAATATATTTCAAGTAGTAGAATTCCAACATGTTAAACCTGGAAAAGGAGCAGCTTTTGTAAGATGTAAGTTGAAAAATGTTGTAACTGGTGCAACAGTTGAAAGAACTTTCAACCCAACTGATAAAATGCCAAAAGCTCAAATCGATAGGAAAGATATGCAGTACCTTTATAGTGATGATGATTTATACTATTTCATGGATGTTCAATCTTATGAGCAGATTCCAATTAATAAAGAAACAATAGGGGACACACTCGCTCTTGTAAAGGAAAATGAAGTAGTTAGAATACTTTCACATAAGGGTAATGTTTTTGGTATTGAGCCTCCTACTTTTGTTGAGCTAGAAGTTACTGAAACTGATCCTGGTTTCAAGGGTGACACTACTAATGGAGCGACAAAACCTGCTACAGTTGAAACTGGTTATGTTATAAAAGTTCCGTTATTTGTTAATACTGGAGATGTAATAAGAATTGATACAAGAACTAACGAGTACATGGAAAGAGTAAATAAATAAATTACCAACTTGAGGAGGTAGGATTATGAGCTATATTAGCGAACGAGGAGCTTTCATTAAGGGCTTGGCTGAAGGTATGAAAATCGATGATTCAACAAATGAAGGTAAATTGTTGAATGCCATGATTGATGTTTTGGACGATATATCTTTAGCAATTGAAGATATCGAAGAAATCCAAGATGAAATGGGAGAACAGGTTGATGGTATTGATGAGGAGCTTGCTGAACTCGAGAAAATTATGTACGATGAAGAGGATGAGCTAGATTTTGAAGAAATCGAATGCCCATACTGTGGTGAGGAGATTGAAGTTGATTTAGACATGATTGATGAAGATGCAGAAGCTATAGAATGTCCCCATTGCCATGAAAAGATTGAATTAGATTGGGATTGTGACTGCGATGATGAGGGATGTGGTTGTGGTTGCGGACATGATCATGACGAAGAATAATTTTTAATTGTACACCGAAACTGCTAACATTTTATATGTTGGCAGTTTTTTTAGGTGCGCCAGCAGGGGCGCTTTTTTGATATTGACACATTGCCACAATTGTTGTATTATTGTATTAATCCATTAATACAATAATACAACAAAAAATGTAAGCAAGAGCACATTATTGTGACAGAAGAAGTAAACCTGTTTCTGAAATACTAAAGTGATTTGGAGGTGAGCATTTGGCAAATGATTTTTCATCTAATATTCCGATTTACATGCAGATAATGAATGATATAAAGCTAAAGATAGTATCTGGGAGCTGGGAAGCCGGTCAGCGATTGCAATCTGTCAGAGAACTGGCAGTTGACTTCTCAGTAAACCCAAATACAATGCAGAGGGCCTTGTCTGAGCTTGAGAGAGATGGGCTGCTTTATACAGAAAGAACATCAGGCAGATATGTTTCACAGGATCAATCAAGGATTTCAAAAGCAAGGGCTGAGATGGCTGAGGAATATACAGAGAGTTATTTTAACTCAATGCAGAAGCTTGGATATAAGAAAGAAGAGATTATTAATGTTGTATCAGATATATCGACTATAAAAAAATACGAGGGGGGAGATAAAAGTGAGTAATATAATTGAAATTAACTCATTAACTAAGCAATATGGCACAAAAAAGGTGCTTGATAATATTTCTCTTTCACTGGAGAGTGGAACAATTGTGGGCCTTTTAGGGCCGAATGGTTGTGGAAAAACATCACTAATTAAAATCCTTGCAGGGCTTATAAGCGATTATAGTGGAAGTGTTTTGATTAATGGAAATGCTCCAAATGAGTACACTAAATCAATAGTGTCATATTTGCCTGAAAAGACTTATCTGGCTGAAAATAATAAGGCAGCGTATGCTTTGGATTTCTTTGAAGATTTTTATCCTGACTTCGACAGAAAAAAAGCAGAAGAGTTGTTTAAACAATTTAAGCTAGACCCAGAACAAAAGATAAAGAGTATGTCAAAGGGTATGCAGGAAAAGGTTCAGCTGATCCTTGTAATGTCACGTAAAGCAAAGATATATCTACTAGATGAGCCTCTGGGAGGATTAGATCCAGCATCTAGGAAAGCCATGCTTAATATTATTCTAAATAACTATTCAGATGATGCTGTTGTGCTGCTTTCAACTCATCTAATTAATGATGTTGAAAGAATATTTGATAGAGTAATAATGATAGGTGAAAGAAAAGTATTAGTTGACGATACTGTTGACAGCATTCGCCAAAAAACTGGTAAGTCTGTAGAAGAGCTTTTTGGGGAGGTGTTCAAATGTTAAGAAAATTATTAAAATATGAGTTTAAAGATACTGCTCGTGTAATACCTTTTTTATACCTTATCACACTGTTTTTTGCTGCTATTACATTTATTCTTGAGAAAATAGGGCTGGCATGGTTGACAATTACATCGTCAGTTATTCTTCTTATAATCGGGATTTCAGTAATAATAGTCACATTTGTAGTTGTTGTGATGAGATTTCATAAAAATCTCTATTCCAATGAAGGTTATTTAATGTTCACATTACCTGTAAAACCTAAATTTCTCTTAGTTTCAAAGACTATTGCTGCTTTCTGTTGGATTATTGCCAGTATTATTGTTTTCATAGGTGCATTATGTGTTGTTTTGTACGGTTTTGGTGTGGGCAGTAGTGAGTTTTCTAAAATGATGAGTGAAATGGAGAAATTCGGTTTAGAAAAGGTAATCTTTGCTTTTATACCTTTGATGCTTATCTCAATTTTATATTTACTAAGCCAGATATTTTTCGCAATTACAGTTGCCAACAGACCGGTTTTCCAAGGACTTGGTATTGGAGGAGCGTTTCTAGTATTTCTGGCAACGTATGTAGTTTTAAAAATAGCAGAGTCAATTGCCTCAATATTTGTACCATTTTCATTAGTGTATAGCTTGGAAGGTAATCCCGATATAGCACTCACAACAAAAAATATGTTTGGATACTTATTAGATAGTATTAACGGTATAAATCCTACTACTGTTACTTTGGGCTTAGGAGGATTTGTCTTTGTTGTAATAATGATTTGCGTATTATTCTTTTTGACCGGACGTATGATGAGTAAAAAAATTTCATTAAAGTGATTTACTTACTGCTGAAAAAGATGGAAAATACCAACTGATAATTACAGGCAGTGATACAAAGGGTAATTTCAGCGTTAATTGGGAAGAGAAGTAAAGTAATATAAATAAAAAAATCTTAACTAAATAATTATAGTATTTAAGTCATATTATTCATGCATTGTGCTTAATAATATGACTTTTTTGTATTAAATAAGCAATGTTGCCTTGCCAACTTGAGTTGTTTGTTTTATTATAAAAAATTTCTTTTAAGTCATAAAGTTGGACAAAGCTTAATATATATAAATAACTCAACTTTGTTAGTAAAGTTAATTAACTTAGTTTGGGAAATAACTAAAGAGAATTATAGAGATAGGGGTTAAACATATGATTAATGCTCAACTTCAAAAAATCAGATCAGTTGAAAACGACATATTACCTTTTATAATATTAAGCATTAAAAACATTTTATTAAAAATAGATAGAAAAATTTTGGACAATCTCGAAGAAATAAGGCTTCGCGCTAACAAACCTTTAATGGTATTTTACAAAAATGCTGATTGGTTTGTCACAGAGGATGGTCTGCTTACAAAAAATATTTCAGCTTCCTACGTGGTAACTCAACAGGAAATACTTAAATCAATTGAGCTTATGAGTGAGAATTCTGTATATGCATATCAGGATGAAATTAGATCAGGCTATTTGACTCTTCGTGGAGGTCACAGAGTCGGACTTAGCGGTAAGGTCATAATGCAAGATAGCTTAATCAGAAATATTAAGGACTTTAATGGATTAAATATACGTGTTTCAAGAGAAATAACTGGCTGTGCAAAGCATATCATCAAATACATAACCAAAAGTAACTGTGACATATATAATACTTTAATAATTGGTCCTCCCCAATGTGGGAAGACAACTCTTTTAAGAGATGTAGCTAGGATAATGAGCGATGGTGATGATGACTTTTTAGGGCTAAAGATTGGTATTGTAGATGAAAGATCTGAAATTGCCGCCTGCTGTAAGGGAATTGCTCAAAATGACGTTGGTTTTAGGACAGACATTATGGATGGATGCCCTAAAACATTAGGTATGGAAATGCTACTTCGAAGTATGTCTCCAAATATAATAATAACAGATGAAATTGGAACACATGGCGATAAAGAAGCAATTTTAAAGGTTTTAAACTCAGGTGTTAAAATAATAGCTTCTGCACATGGCTATAACATAACAGAACTAAAAATGAGAGAGGAGCTTTTGCCATTAATCAAATCTGGAGTATTTGAAAGATACATTGTGCTGAGCTCAAGAAATGGTCCTGGTACTCTCGAAGAGGTTGTTAACGCTCAATTGACAGCAATCTATAGGAGGTGCTGAGTATGCTAATAAAATTTTTAGGTGCGCTTGCTTTGGTAGGTGCTACAAGTTTTATAGGATTTTCACTAGCGAGTGACTGTTCAAAAAGGCCAAGATCCCTACGAGAGCTTCAATCCTTATTGCAAATGCTAGAGAATGAGATTAGCTACTTGTCAAATTTATTATCAGAGGCCTTTAACAGGATTTATGAAAGCACTAACTCTCAAACTTCAATTCTTTTTAGAGAGGCAGCAAAGAATCTTAGCACCCATGGTATAACTGCTGATGCTGCTTGGGAAAAGGCGATAGAAGAAAACTATGCAAAACTTTCCCTAAATAAGGAGGACAAGACTGTACTAATTAGCTTCGGTAATATGCTTGGCAATTCAGATTTGGAGGGTCAGATAAACAATATTAAACTGATGTCCTCGCAGCTAAAATTGCAAGAACTCAAAGCTGAAGAAATGAGAACAAAAAATGAAAAGATGTATAGAAGCTTGGGAGTCTTAAGTGGACTAGCTATTGTAATTATATTGTTTTAATAAAATTGCTGAGTTACTAACCTATAACAAGTACAGATTAGCAATACATTTGTAGCCACAATTAGTGGTCGTGGAGGTTAAAATGAGTAGTGGTGTGGATCTTATTTTTAAAATAGCAGCAATAGGTATTCTGGTTGCAGTACTAAATCAGGTGCTTATCCGTTCAGGCAGAGAAGAACAAGCAATGATGACCACCTTAGCTGGTATAATCGTTGTTTTGATGATGGTTTCAAAGGAAATAGCCAATCTTTTTGATGCTGTTAAGACCATGTTTCAATTTTAGTAAAACAAATATAAAGAGGTTACATATGATATGGATATACTTCAAATTGCTTGTATTGGTATAATTGCAGTTGTTTTGACTTCAATAATAAAGGTGCAACGCCCAGAATTAGCGTTACAGTTGAGCATAGTAACAGGTTTACTAATATTTATTATTGTGATAGTAAAGCTATCTGCGGTAATTGATTTTTTACAAACCTTTAGCAAGAAGGCTGACATTGATTCAACGTATATTACCATTCTTTTAAAAATTGTTGGGATTGCATATATAGCTGAGTTTGGAGCAGAGGTGTGCAAGGATGCGGGGGAGTCCTCGGTTGCGTCAAAGATAGAACTTGCTGGAAAAGTAACTATAGTAGTTCTGGCGGTACCCATCATTTCTTCATTACTTGATATGGTTGTAAAACTTATGCCATAACTTTAGGGGGCAAAAATGCTAATGAAAAACCATTTATCAAATACTACTAGAAATTTCAAGTTTTTATGCAAGTCTAAATGGAACTTTAAGCTCAGTATGTTTATTATATTATTTGCAATTACTGTTTTCTTGCCAGTTAATGTTTCGGCAGCACAGTTAATTTCGGATAGTGATAATAGCTTGAGTTTAATTGATGAACAGCTTCAGTCAAATGACAACGATGCTATTATTAATAGCGTAAAAAAATATTATTCAAGCGATTCGCAGCAGTTATTCCCTGAGTTTGATCCTCAAAAAATTGTTGCATCTGCTGCAAAGGGTGATTTTCAATTTAGCGTAACTGACATGCTAAAGAGAGTTGTAAAATATTTACTTAGTGAAATATTTTTAAATGTAGATATTCTTATTAAAGTTGTAATACTGGCTATAATTTGTGCGGTGCTGAAAAATTTACAGAGTTCGTTTCTGAGTGAGAGTGTTGGTGAACTAGCCTTCTTTGTTTGCTACATTGTTATTGTTTCTGTATTGATGATTAGTTTTAGTACTGCAATGAATATGTGTATGTCTATTATTGACAGCATGGTAAGCTTCATGCATGCAATAATTCCTCTATTAATAACCTTGCTTATATCCGCTGGAAGTATTTCTTCTGCGGGAGTTTTTCAACCTATACTTATAATGTTAGTTGAGACAGGAGCTACTGTAATAAAGAATTTCTTTATTCCCGTTATATTTTTAGTCACTGTTTTAAATATAGTTAATAATATTTCAGATAGGATACAATTGACTAAACTTTCAGGTTTTCTTAAGCAATTATGCACCTGGGGCATTGGATTTATATTAACGATATTTATTGCTGTAGTGTCAATTCAGGGGTCAATGGGTGCAGTTGTAGATGGAGTTACTAGCAAAACAGCAAAATTTGCTCTGGGTGCTTTTGTACCAGTAGTAGGTAAGTACTTAGCTGATGCGGCTGATACTGTTGTTGGTTGTACCTTAGTAATTAAAAATGCCTCCGGGCTAGTTGCTATGATTGGAATTATTTTGATTTGTTTAGCTCCTCTGATAAAAATACTTGCACTTGTTGTATTGTATAGGCTTGCGAGTGCATTTGTAGAACCAATATCAGATAAGAAAATAACTAACTGCTTAAGTGATATGGCAAGCTCGTTGACATATATACTAGGAGTAACTGCTGCAGTATCCTTTATGTTTTTAATTGCTATAACTGTTGTAATTAGCACATCAAATCTATCGTCTATGGTGAGGTAGGAGAGGGGGCTTGAGAAATGCTTGAATTTTTAAGGAGCTGGATAATAAATATTGTAACAATTTCTATAGTGCTTATTCTATTTGAAATTTTAATCCCTACTGGGAAAATCAAGAAAATTATTAATTTAGTCTCAGGATTTATTCTGCTTATTGTTGTTATCAATCCATTTATTGTATTAAAAAATCAAAGCTTTGACTTAAGTGATAGTACTCTTTCGGATAGCTTTTATCTTGATAAAAAAGAGGTGGAAAACAGCAGTAAGATTCTAGAGGATACTCAAATGAAACAAATTTCAGCAGTTTATAAAAATAAGGTGATATCAAAAATACAAGAAGAAACAAACAAATTAGAGGGTGTAGAATCATCTAAAGTAGAAATAGAGATTAATGAAGATTACAAATCAGAAAAATTTGGTGAAATCAAGAAGGTATATATTGAACTAAAAAAAGGAAATAAACAGCTTCAAACAGGAAAAATAGAACCTGTTGCCTCGGTAAAAAAGGTGGATATTACAGCAAAAACCATTAAAAATAAAAACACAAAATCCTTAAAGCTTATCGATGAGCAAAGTCGAAGGCTTACTGAATTAGTAAAGGAAAACTTAAATAAGACACTAGAAATACATAAAGATAGCATTGTTGTAACGGTAGCATAAAAATACTATTACATTAAGTGTTGCTAACTTAAATTGGAGGGACAAAAATGGATAAATTCACTCGTTTTTTTAAGGAATTAACAGGAAAGCTTACAAGGTATGGTAGCAAAAAGCTTATTGAAAAAGCTGTAATTATAGCAATAATTGGAATTATTTGTTTAATTGCTGGGAGTGTATTGTTTGAGGGTGAATCAGTAAAGCCCGCAAATACTAATACACTAAACACTAGTGAAGAAGCTGATGCAATTGAAACCCTTAAACAATCCAGTGAGAATCCCCAAACTGAATTAGAAAAAAATCTTCAGTCAATTCTATCAAAAATTAAAGGCGCTGGTAAGGTTGATGTAATGATAACCTTTATCTCAGGAAATGAATCTATTCCAGCAGTTGATGTTACAACTAGTGAGAGTGATACTCAGGAAAAAGATAAGGAAGGGGGCTCCAGGATAATCAAGCAATCTGATATAGAAAATAATACTATCTATGAGGAGAAGGATGGAGTGAAGAAGCCTTTTGTTGTTAAGGAGTTATTGCCCATGGTAAAAGGGGTAGTAATTGTTGCTGATGGTGTAGAGGATGTGGAGGTAAAAAGTAATTTGGCAAAGGCTACAGAGGCTCTATTGGATATTTCTGCGCACAAGATACAAGTTTTCCAAAGAACTGAAAATTAAATTTTTTAAAAAAAGATATATATTTCAAAAAAATGAATATACATAATTCTGAGATAAGTTATAATCCTTAAGTTAAAAACTAAGGAGAAATAATAAAATATTAAGATTGTTAGGAGGGTCTATGTAATGAAATTTTTACAAAGAAAACAGATTATAGTACTTTCACTTGTATTAATGCTAGTTATTGCAGGCTATCTACAGTACAGCTATAACAAGAGCTCACAATTCAGTGAGGCAGACTCTGCTCAAGTTGGAGATGCTGTATATGTTGATAATTCTGAGTTGACTTCTAGTGACGCTGAAAATAAGGAACAACTCGCCGTTACAGCATCTAAGGAAACGAACAACTATTTTGCCCAGGCAAAAATAGATAGAGATTATGTTAGAGGCAAGGACATCGAAACTATTAAAGGTATAACCAGTGACCAGTTGGCCAGCAAAGAAGCAAAAGCTAAAGCCGAAGAAAAAATGCTAAAAATAGTTGAAATATCACACAAGGAAGAAAATATTGAAACCCTAATAAAAGGAAAGGGCTTTAGCGATGCTATAGCACTATTTGCAGACGATGGAAGTGTAGATATTATTGTTAAGGCACCTGCAATTTCTAAGCAAGATACCGCAAAAATCGTTGATATAGTCTCTAGACAGGGTAACGTTGCATTCGATAAAATTATTATAAAGCATATGTTTTAAATTCAAAATTTATTATATAATAATATATATGAGGTTATCTTTTCTTATAAGGATAGCCTCTTTTCTTTTCTGTGAAATTACTGAATTTATATTGATTATTGTCATATCATTGATAATTAAGTTTTTAAGTGATATAATTTTACATACTTTATAGACCTGTGTGAGATGGAGAGGTGCATAATGGAAGAAGAGAATAATATTATAGATGATTACGGATCAGTAAAAGTTTCTGAAGAGGTTGTTGCCATCATTGCAGGTATTGCTGCTACTGATGTTTCTGGAGTAGCTGGTATGAGCGGAGGCATTGCAGGTGGCATTGCTGAAATTCTTGGAAGGAAAAATCTTTCAAAGGGCGTTAAGGTAGAAGTAGGAGAGAAAGAGGCCGCTATTGACCTCTATATTATAGTAGAATTTGGTGCAAGAATACCTGAGGTTGCCTGGGATATACAGGAAAAGGTAAAAACTGCGGTACAGACAATGACTGGCTTAAATGTTGTTGAAGTTAATATTCATGTTCAGGGTGTAAACTTTGATAAGGAAATAAAAAAGGAACTAGAAGAAAAATAAGGTATTATTGTATATGTTAGTGGAAATAATTATTATGTAGTTAGAAATTTAAGCATACCAAATTCCTTCTGGAGTATAAGAGTTTGATTTTTATAAATATTTGAAATATAATGAACTTATGAAAGGAAATGTTTGGTGGTTTAATTTATATTGCTTTAATTATTGCTTTAATTTGAGAAAAGAGGTGGAGTTTTATGAATATTATATTACGTGTTTTATTGGCTATATATGCATTTTTTCTGACAATTTTATCAATGTTCGCAATGTTAGTTACTATTAGGTCGGACATATTAAAGGATACATATACATATTTATATTATGATGTATTAGCAAATAGAAATCCATCGATTATTATGTTTATTATTGCTTCAATATTTTTCTGCTTGAGCTTAACTTTTCTTCTTTCTGGATTTAAGCCTGAGGGAGATAAAAAAGCTATTATTAAATATAATAAAAATGGTGATATTAGGATTACACTAAATTCAATTGAAAACATTGCATTGGCTACTTCAAGGAAGCTGTCAGGCATTCGTGATTCAAAGGCATATGTTACTAAGTTAGGGGAAAGCGTTAGCATTACGGTTAAGGCTATTGTTCTTCCGGAGATAAACATCCCTTTATTGTCTGAGGATATGCAAATCAAAGTGAAGTCCTCTGTTGAAGATTGTACCGGAGTTCAGGTTGATAGTGTTAAGGTGCTTATTGAAAGCATTTTCACTGGATATAAATCTTCTAGAGTTGAGTAGCATATGGGGGTGTAAAAAATGGATAAGCAGAAATTATATGAAGTATATAAACAGCATAAGGGTGAAATAATCGGTGCGGCAATTGGTCTTACAATTGCCATTATTGTACTACTTCTTGGAATTATAAAGGCATTATTTATTGTGATATGTGTTGTTTTTGGCTACTATATAGGCAAGAAGTTGTTTCAGGATAAGGACTATATTAAGAATTTACTTGATAGAATTTTACCTCCTGGAACATATCGCTAAGGAAGTAGTCATAAGGTTATAGTTATTTTTAATGCTTAAATTTGAAGTTATAATTGTGTTAAATATGGGAGGAATTCAAATGGGACGCCGTGCATCCAGGGAAGCTGCTATGAAACTGTTATATCAGCTCGAAATACAAAAAAGTGATAGATGTGAACAAATTGACAGGGCCCTGGAAGATGAGAGCTTAAAGGAAAACGATAAAAAGTATATTAGAAGTATCGTTGATGGGGTAAATGACAAAGTGAGTTTAATCGATAATATTATCGAGAAAAAATCAATGGGTTGGAAGATAAGCAGACTATCTAAGATTGATTTGTCTATACTCAGAATAGGTATTTATGAAATTCTTTATCGTGATGATATACCATTTAGTGTTACTGTTAATGAAGCGGTAGAATTAGCAAAGAAATATAACAATGAAGATGCAGGAGCATATGTTAATGGTCTTTTAGCAAAGGTTTCAGAAGCTGATGCTGATGTGTTAGAAGGCAAACTGGATTCAGATAGTGAGACAAATAGTAGTACTTGATTAAAAAGTATTTGAAAAATAGTCCAACCGATATATTTAGGTTAAAACTAGGTAATGTGAGATTTTATTTGCATTATCTTTTTTTAGGTATTAACCCTATTAGGAGATGAAGGTTATGAACAATATTTTTTCAGTTTCTGATATAAATAATTATATAAAGCAATTGATCTCAAATGATGGCATATTATCAGGTTTGTTTATCAGAGGCGAAATATCCAACTTTAAACATCACTATTCGGGGCACATGTACTTTACAATAAAGGATGAGAATAGTGTGCTTAAATGCGTAATGTTTAAGTCTCAAGCTTCATTGCTAAGGTTTATTCCACAAAATGGAGAAAAGGTAATAGTATCAGGCTATATCTCTGTTTTTGAAAGAGATGGGCAATATCAGCTTTATGCAAGTGATATGCAGCCAGATGGTTTAGGAGCACTTAACCTTGCCTTTGAGCAACTAAAGAATAAGCTTCAAAAGGAAGGCTTGTTTAACAGTGATATTAAGAAGAAGCTACCTTTACTACCAAGGAGTATGGGTATAGTTACTTCTTCAACTGGTTCAGTTTTAAGGGATATTATAAATGTAACCTATAGAAGACATAGTAAAATGAAAATAGTTCTCTATCCTGTTGCTGTACAGGGGGCTGGCGCTGCCGGGCAAATTGCTGCTGCAATTAATAAGCTAAATGAATTAAATCAAGTAGATGTAATCATTGTCGCAAGGGGTGGTGGTTCCTTAGAAGAGCTCTGGGCATTTAATGAGGAGATTGTTGCAAGAAGTATTTTTTCATCAAATATCCCTGTTATTTCAGCAGTGGGACATGAAACTGATTTTACAATTTGTGATTTCGTTTCTGATTTGAGAGCACCTACACCATCAGCAGCCGCAGAGTTGGCTGTCCCAGATATAGAGGTATTGCTATATAAGCTACAGAACTATAATGTAAGAATGAAAAATTCCTTAGTAAAAAAGCTTGCAATGTGTCATACAGAGCTTCAGAGAATTAATTCAAGGCAGGTTTTTCGTCAGCCCTATGATAAAATAAACCAGTACAGATTAAAGCTTGATAATGAGCTAAAGCATTTATTTAAGAATAATGAAATGCTTTTGAAGGAGAAAAAGTCTCACCTTAGCTTACTTGCAGGAAAACTTGATGCACTAAGTCCACTCAAAATTATAGAACGTGGATATAGTGTGGTAATGACGAAAGAGGGTTCAATAGTAAACAAATTAGAACAAGTACATATTGGAGATAACCTTGAAATTTGTTTAAAAAATGGAAAGGTGGATTGTAATGTATTTTCAATAAGAGAGGATGAGTCATATGGCTAAGATGACAAAAAAAGTTGAAGGGGATAAAAGTTTTGAAGAAGCAATGCTTGAGCTAGAGCAAATCGTATCAAAACTTGAAAAGAGTGATGTTTCGTTAGAGGAATCCATTACAAATTTTCAACAGGGAATTGAACTCTCAAGGTATTGTGCGGCAAAGCTTGATGAAGCTGAAAAGAAGATTTCTATATTACTTGAGGATGAGGAAGGAAATTTAATTGAGAGGGATTTTGACATATGAACTTTAAAGACAAACAAAATTATTTTGTAGGAATAATTGAGGAAAGCCTATCTAAATGTATAAAAATTGAAAGTCACTATTATCCACAATTAAAGGAAGCCATGGAATATAGCTTAATGGCTGGGGGAAAAAGATTAAGACCTGTTTTAGCTCTTGCAACTGCAGAAATATTCGATAAGTCACCCCAAGAGGTACTTGCATATGCATGCTCAATTGAAATGATTCATACCTATTCATTAATACATGATGATTTACCAGCAATGGACAATGATGATTATAGAAGAGGTAAGCTTACAAATCATAAAGTTTATGGAGAGGCAATGGCTATTTTGGCTGGTGATGCGCTCCTAAATTTAGCATATGAAAATATGATAAACCATGCCATGACTTCAGACAATAACAGAAGTCTAAAGGCTATGGGAATTATTGCAAAGTATGCTGGAGCACTTGGTATGATTGGCGGGCAGGTAATCGATTTAGATTCTGAAGGAAAAAAAGTAGACATTGATAAATTGAAAACAATGCATAGCTTAAAAACAGGGGCATTAATTAAGGCACCTGTTGAGTCGGCTGCTGTTATTTGTGGTGCAACTGATACAGAACTAGAGCATTTATCAGGCTACGCTACAAATCTTGGATTAGCTTTTCAAATTAAGGATGATATATTAGATGTTGAGGGAAGTATGGAGGACATGGGCAAAAAACCAGGTAGTGATGCTCTATGTGAGAAATCAACCTATGTGACTCTGTATGGTCTTGATAAATCAAAAAAACTATTAGAAGATGTAACAAATGAAGGAGTTGCTTTTTTAGAGAAATTTGATATAAAGGCGGAGTTCCTAAAAGAGTTGGCAATGTCGCTTGTTGTAAGATCAAATTAACTAAAGTAATAAAGTAAAATAACTAAAATCATAATGTAGGGGTAATAAAATGAGTGAAATTCTTAAAGAATTATCAGTATGTGATAAGAAAAATAAGAGGGTATTTTTCTTTGACAATTTAAAAGTCGCATTAACATGTCTTGTTATTGCTAATCACGCAAGTCAAGCATATACATCTATTAATACGGGTTGGGTTATACAACAAGGGAATATTCCTGAAATAAATGATAAAATCATTTCGTTGTTTTTATCAATAAATAATTCCTTTTTTATGGCACTGTTTTTTCTGATTTCGGCATATTTTATTCCTGCTTCTTTTGAACATAAAATACCTTCAAAATATTTAAAAGAACGTTTTATAAGATTGGGAATACCAATTATTTTCTTCGTACTTATTATATTCCCTATATTTGGGATTATTATGAACAATGGTAGAATGTCTGCGACAGACTTTCTTATTAATAAATTTTTCAATCTTTCTTCAGGAGAATTATCATTAGGTCATACCTGGTTTTTATTGGTATTGCTAGTTTTTTCTAGCTGCTATGCGTTGTATTACAGATTAGTTAAAAATAAAAAGCCATCTGTCAGAAAATTATTAGAAGTTCCAGGAAATACAAAGATAATAGCATTTGTTCTCGGACTTACTATTATTATGTTTATAGTAAGAATATTTTTTCATCCTGGATACTGGGTTATACCCCATTTATTCGAGCCAGCAAGAATGCCTGCATATATTGCGATGTTTGTGATCGGTTTATTAGCTTATAGAAATAAGTGGATAGAAAGAATACCAGTATCAATGGGGTATATATGGGGAATTATTTCTTTAGTTACCATATTACTAACTCCAGTTATATTAACATTCATTTTACACGGAAAAGACATGTGGGGGAAAGGCTTGAATTTGAACTCGTTTATAGTATCTGCTTGGGATGCATTACTTTGTGTGAGTTTATCTATTAGCTTGATAGTACTTTTTAGAGAAAAATTTAATTTTCAAGGTAAAATTCTTAAAATGGCAGTAAACGACTCATTTGCAGTATACTTGCTTCATCCTTTTATATTAATACTTATTCAGGGGATATTTATAAATGTAGCTCTACACCCATTAATAAAATTTATAATAGTTACAATAATAAGTATAGTACTGAGCTATGCTGTAAGCCATGTAGTTAAGAAAATACCGTTTGTTTCTAGGGTAGTATAATTCAAAGCTAACAATAACTGCCTGTTCATTCAATCTAAGTTACCTTTGCATTTTATAAGCTTGTGTGTTATAATATTGTCTCAATGGGCATTTTCAATGCTTGTTAGGTCATTAATGAGAGTGAAGTAGTAGCTTTCATTTTTAGTGAGTTTATATATTTATATATTACTATATTGACAAAAAAACAGGGTGGCGCAGTATTCTAGTCAGTACTGATGATTCTGAAGACGGGCCTAAAAATCCGTTAAAGGGCACATCGATGAAGTTCCTTGTGTCGGCTTGCTACGCCCAGTGGTGG
>JAEZOA010000150.1 GCA_023441625.1 Bacillota bacterium | reverse complement strand
GCAACAACCACAGCAACCACAGCAACCACAGCAACTACAGCAACCACAGCAACCACAGCAACCACAGCAACCACAACTTATGTCTCCTCAGCAATTTATGCAACAACCTCAGCAACAGTTGCAGATACAGCAGCAGGGAAATGATAAGCTTGAAAGTGATGATCCTGTAGAAGGTGTTCTTGAAGTATTGCCTGATGGTTATGGATTTTTAAGGAGCGAGAATTATTTATCCGGGCCACGCGATGTTTATGTTTCTCCTTCGCAAATTAGAAGGTTTGCTCTTAAGACTGGTGATAAGATACGCGGAAAAGTAAGAATTCCAAAAGAGGGAGAAAAATTTCAGGCACTACTCTATGTTCAATCAATTAATGGGGATACTCCTGAAGTTGCTTCAAAAAGAATACCCTTTGAATATTTAACTCCAATTTATCCTGAAAATAGAATTACATTGGAGACTGCCCCAAGAGAGTTCTCCACTAGACTTATAGATCTTATTGCTCCCATAGGAAAAGGGCAAAGAGGAATGATAGTTTCACCTCCGAAAGCTGGTAAAACTATACTTTTAAAGAAAATAGCTAATTCTATAGCATTAAACTATCCTGAGGTAGAGTTAATTGTTTTGCTTATTGACGAGCGACCAGAAGAAGTTACCGATATGCAAAGATCCATAAAAGGAGAGGTTATTTACTCTACTTTTGATGAAGTTCCGGAGCATCATATAAAGGTTGCTGAGATGGTACTAGAAAGAGCACAGAGACTTGTAGAACAAAAAAGAGATGTGGTAATTTTGCTCGATAGTATTACTAGATTGGCAAGGGCATATAACCTTACTATTCCACCAACTGGTAGGACACTATCAGGAGGTTTGGATCCTGGTGCATTGCATAAGCCAAAGAAATTTTTTGGAGCAGCAAGAAACATTGAGCACGGTGGAAGCTTGACAATAATGGCAACTGCACTTATCGAGACAGGAAGCAGAATGGACGATGTTATTTTTGAGGAATTCAAGGGGACAGGTAATATGGAACTTCACCTTGACAGAAAATTGTCAGAAAAGAGAATCTTCCCTGCAATTGATATTAACAAATCAGGAACCCGTAGAGAAGAATTACTGCTTAGCCAGAAAGAGCTTGAAAGCGTTTGGGCAATAAGAAAAGCAATGAGTAATATGGGGACTGCCGAGGTTACAGAAGTTTTAATTAACAAATTAATGCAAACTAGAACCAATGATGACTTTGTTAACAGTATAAAAATTTCTTTCCTGGATAAAAACTCATAGGTATTAATAAAACTAGCAGCTAATTCCAAAAGGTTGCATCAAAAAAGGGTATTGCGGTTTGATTATTTTTATGTTAAAATATCACTTGCCTCTTTATTAAGCAACTTAGTACAATTTGTACGTTGAATATATATAAATTATGCTGTTCATAAAGTCAATTGGGTTAAAGATATATTTCTATAGAGGCTTAACTTTAAACTTAAATTACCAGCTTTTAGCTAGTAAAAATTGACTTAGGACGATGCAATTATGTTTGAAAGAAGGTGAAAAGTAATGAAAGAAGGTATTCATCCAGATTACGCAGAAGCAGTGGTTAAGTGTGCATGCGGTGAGACTTTTACAACTGGTTCTACTAAGAAGGCCCTTCACGTTGAAATTTGTTCAAAGTGTCATCCTTTCTATACAGGAAGACAGAAACTCATTGATACTGGTGGACGTGTAGATAAGTTTAAAAAGAAATATGGTATTGTTGATAATGCATAATTAAAGACATTATAAGAGTGAAGACAATATAAAGACTGGGAAGGTTTTCTCCCAGTCTTTTGTTTAATATTTAATATACAATTGACTATTCTATTTAATTTGAGTATGATTTGATATATAGTTGTTTAATTATTTATGGACTTGATTTGAAGTATTTGTTTAATATATGGGAGGAAAAATGAAAAAAACTACAATTGGTGGTCAGGCGTTGCTAGAAGGACTTCTGATGATTGGACCTCAGTATAGAGCTACAGCCATAAGAAAGCCAAATGGCGAAATAGTAGTTGAAAAGCAGCCCATGAAACCAAAGAGCAAGCTTTCAAAAATTCCTATAGTAAGAGGAGCAGTAAATCTTTTTACTCAGATGGTTATAGGTGTAAAGGCTCTTATGCATTCGGCAGATTTTATTGACTTTGAAGATGGTGACAAGCCTTATGAGCCTTCAAAATTTGAAAAGTTCCTTGAAAGAAAGTTTGGAGATAAAATAACAGATATTGCTATATACTTTTCGGTAGTGCTGTCAATTTTTTTCAGTGTGGGATTGTTTGTTCTACTACCTAATTTTATTGCTAACTTTATGCCTGTAGAAAATGTTATTGTTTTAAACCTCATTGAAGGTGCAATTAGGGTTAGTTTATTTATAGGATATCTTGCACTTGTTTCATTAATGAAGGAAATGAAGAGAGTATGGGAATACCATGGAGCAGAGCACAAGACAATACATTGCTATGAGAATGGTGATGAGTTAACTATTGAGAATGTAAAAAAATACACTACAAAACACCCTCGATGTGGAACATCACTCTTGTTTACTATAATGGTTATTAGTATTTTAGTTTTTTCGATTACAGGTTGGCACAATGTTTTTATTAATGCCTCAATAAGGATTCTGCTAGTACCTGTAGTTGCTGGTGTTTCCCTTGAAATTATCAAGCTTGTAATTAAACGTGAAAATTGGATATATAAGATAGTTACTGCACCAGGTCTGATGTTTCAGGCATTCACTACTAGGGAGCCTGATGATAGCCAGATAGAAGTTGCAATAGCAGCATTTATGGAGGTTCTGCCCGTTGAGGATGGAGGAAAGCCTATTCAAGAACAGGAGCAGAGTCAAGAGTGCCAAGAGCAAGAGCAAGTACGAGACCAAGACCAAGAGCAAGAACATGAACAAGAGCAAGACCAAGAGCAAGAGCAAGTACAAGATTAAGGTGGAGTTTTGGAATTCCAGATGAAGAGTTGAGATTTTAGGGATGTAGAGAGTTATGAATGTTAAGGAATATTTGCGGTTAGCTACAGATAATTTAAAGAATTCAAATATTGAGACCCCGGTGCTTGAAGCCGGGGTTATACTTTGCCATGTGTTAAAATGTGATAGAACATATTTGTACTCTCATGATGATAGAGTGCTTAAGCAGGAAGAGCTTGAAGTCTTGGACAGTTTAATTGAGAAAAGGGCAAAAAATGTACCGCTGCAGTACCTTATTGGCAAAACTGAATTTATGTCTCTCCCTTTTGTTGTCAGTCCAGCAGTTCTAATCCCTAGGCAGGATACAGAAATACTTGTGGAGAAATGTATTGAGCTTATAGATCAGCGAAGCAGGTCTGCACAGGGTCAGGAATTAAATACGAATTCCCTTGAAAGTCCAGATGTTACAGTAAAGGCTGATAGGACTTTCCAGTACAAGATGAAAGTGCTGGACATGTGCACAGGCTCTGGTTGTATAGCTATAAGCATAGCTCACTATTGTCCAGAGAGTACTTGTGTGGCATGTGATATTTCACAAGATGCACTGAGAATAGCTAGTATTAATAGCGAGCTCAATGGAGTGCAAAACAGGCTGGAACTGCGCTTGGGAGATTTGTTTGGGGCACTGGAGTCGGAGAGCGAGCAGTTTGACTTGATAGTTAGTAACCCTCCATATATTGAAACTGATGTAATGTCACAGCTACAAGCTGAGGTTAAAGACTATGAACCACAGCTTGCACTCGAGGGTGGCCTTGATGGCTTGGATTTCTACAGGCGAATAATAGATACTGCACCCCATTATCTTAATAATGGAGGGTATTTGGCTTTTGAGATTGGTTATAACCAAGGACAAAGGGTGAGTGACCTCATGAAAAACTCCTTTGAACACATTGAAGTTTATAAGGACATATGTGGGAATGATAGAGTGGTAATTGGACAAGTCCAGAGCGTCAGGAATAGCTGATACATCATTCGTTCCACAGCTTAAGAGCCCCAATGTCTTGGAGATTCTTCACTATAATTAAGCTTATTGGTCCTATAAACATTCCTAAAACCCCAAAAAATTTAAGACCGACATACATGGCCAATAATGTTACAAGAGGATGAAGACCGATCTGACTTCCTACTATTTTTGGCTCCATAATCTGCCTTATCAATATCCCTAGAATATACAAAATTGATAATCCGAAGGCTAAGGGCATATTTCCAGCAAAGAACTGCCATAAAATCCAGGGGACCATTACCACACCAGTGCCGACTATTGGAATAACTTCAGCAATACCAACTATAAGAGCCAGTAGAAAAGCATATTTCACATCAAGAATGAATAGACCTACACTCATTTCAATAAATGTAAAGCCCATCAATATTAGAATTGCCTTAAAGTAACCAAATAAGGCTTTAAGAGTATCTTTTTTCAATTCAGACATACCCTTTTTCCAAGATACTGGGAGCTGTTTGTATAAGAATATCGATATTTTTCTTTTGTCACTGCTAATAAAATATGTTGATAATATGGTCACTATAACGAATACTGCTATCTTTGGAATGGAAGAGGCTGTGTTAATTACATATTCAATTATAGTTGTTAATAAGCTGGTGATTTTATTAGAAATGGAGGCAAGATTTTCAGTAATGGTATTGGTTACTTCTACAGGCAATGCATTATAAAAGTTTGTTACTTTATAAATTATTCTGTTTATTTCTGCTGAAATTTCGGTTGAATAGGTAGTCAAATTATTTCGTAGAATAAAAAGCTCATCATAAATTTTTATAACTCCTAGAGTTATTCCAAGTCCAAGGGCTGACATTGTTACAAGAAGTGAAATAACTGCTGCTATTTTTCTTGGCATTCTGAACTTCTGTAAAAGCTTAATTACAGGTTCGTTTATATATGAAACCACAATTGCAATAATAAAGGGAGCAAAAAACGGAAACAGATAGGTTATTGATATATATATAATTGCGAATATTATTATGATTAATACAAGCTTTTTTATAGCACTTTGATATTTAATCCATAACTCCATTGTATATCCTCCGAGGTAATTATTCACTACACTATATTTATACATATAAATTTTATTTAATTACTGTTAGCAAAATTGAGTTTGTATATATAGAAAGTTACCTTTTCATTATATTGCTTAATATGTTTTAAAGCAATAAAGCAATAAAGCAATATAAGTCGATTTCGAGAAATTTTTGAGTTTACATTAAATTTTAATTAGATAAATTTTTAACAACTAATGTATACAATATTCAAAATATTTTATCCAATAGCTTCAAATCACTGCTTTTTGGTTGTATTTTATTAAAAAGTAATGTAAAATAATAAACGAAGGATATAGAATGAATATGTTTGATTAAAGTCGAAATATGTCGGTTTTTGAGCTCTGAGCAAGATTGACTAAATCACATTTTATATCTATTATAGATAAGGGAATTATTCATTAAAGAGATATTTCCTATTATTATGCTTTATTATGTTGTTTTTAGAATTTTCGTTTTTATTATAATGTTAATTCTTAAAAATATGAGGGGTTAAATAACATTTTGAAAGGAGAATTAGCTGTGGATTGGTATTTATTACTGGCAGCTATTCTGCTGCCTGCACTAAGTGCGGCGCTATGCTTTATAATTAGAAATCAGAAGTTGCGTACTGCTATAGTTAGTGTTTCAACACTTATACTTTTTGCTGTAGCAGGGGGCTTTATTGCACTGATGATAAAATCTCCCGATGGGGAATTAGTATTTCACCTCAATGAGGGTACACTTGAAGTAATTAGCTGGGTTATTAAAGGTCTTGACCTTATATTATTTAGCTACATTGCTTATGTGGGAATAAAGCATAAAAAAGCAATAGTATTTATTTTATCTGTATTACAATTTATTCCATGGGCTTTATTTGAGATTTTTGGTGTGTTCGGAAAGGTTTTTGAGCCAGAGACTGCCTTTGTAATTGATTATCTATCATTAATAATGATAATGCTTGTATCAATTATAGGGCCAATTATAACATTTTTTGCTACTGGTTATATGAAGGAACATGAGCATCACTTGAAATTGAAGGTATCAAGACAACCTAGATTTTTCATGATACTATTTATATTTTTAGGAGCAATGAATGCTCTTGTGATGACAGACAATTTATCTTGGATGTATTTCTTCTGGGAAGTAACAACACTTTGTTCATTCCTGTTGATTTCACATGATGGAACAGAAATAGCTATTAAAAATGGTTTAAGAGCTTTATGGATCAATTCAGTTGGAGGCGTTGCATTTATTGTTGCAATTATTTTGGTGAATTCAGGTTTAGATACGCTCTCTATACAAGCTATATCAAATTCGGGAATGCAGGGTACTTTCGCTGGCATTATGCCAATTGCACTAGGATTGCTATGTATAGCTGGTTTTACAAAGTCAGCACAGTTTCCGTTTCAAAGTTGGTTATTAGGAGCAATGGTTGCTCCAACTCCTGTATCGGCGTTATTGCACTCGAGTACAATGGTTAAAGCGGGTGTGTACCTGTTGGTTAGAATTTCACCGGCCTTCTCAGGTACTATATTAGGGCAGCTTGTTGCTATTGTTGGCGGAATTTCCTTTGTTGTTGCATCTGGAATAGCTATAAGCCAAAGTAACGGAAAGAAAGTTTTGGCATATTCAACTATTGCAAATCTTGGGTTAATAGTATGTTGTGCTGGTATTGGAACAAGAATTTCACTTACTGCTGCAGTATTATTGATGATTTTCCATGCTATTTCAAAAGGTCTTTTATTCCTTTGTGTGGGAACTATTGAACAGGGTATTGGAAGTCGTGATATTGAGGATATGCAAGGCTTGTTTAAAATAATGCCATTTACTACAGTAATAACAGTAATTGGTATGATATCAATGATGCTACCACCTTTTGGAGTACTCATTACAAAATATCTTGCTATAGAGACTGCTGTAAACCAGCCTTTAGTACTGCTGCTTATAATACTTGGTAGCGCATTAACAGTTGTATTCTGGGCTAAATGGATAGGAATTATTTTGACAATGTCATATAAACCAAAGTTCCATATTGAAAAGTTAACCTTTTCCATGAAAGCGGCATTAGTTTCATTAATAACATTTGCAATGGCCGCTAGTATAGGTATAGTTCCATTATACAATCAGTTTGTTAAACCACAAATTTTGGCATTTAATATTGCTGATAAAGAGGAGCTTGTTGGAACTGGTATGGGTATTTGGCTCCAGAAGGCTAATGATGCGGTATATGGTGGATTCGCTTCAATACTGTTCTTTATAGTGATCTTGATTTTAATTGTTGCTATACCGTTTATATCACATAGTATTAAGCCTGCCAGACTAAAACCACCTTATTTATGTGGCAGTAATGCTGATGATGACCAAAGAGGTCTTGAATTTATCAGCCCTGGGGATAAGATAGAAACCGTTGTAGTTAGAAATTACTACATGCAGAATGTTTTTGGAGAAAAGAGACTTACGTTTTGGACTAATATTATTGCTGGTGCATTAATTATAATTATTTTAGGGGTGGTGATTGGATTATGAGCATAAACAATTTTTTGATAGCTGTTATTGCCATAATAGTTGCCCCTATACTTGGTGGTTTATTAACCGGCATTGACAGAAAGATATCTGCTAGAATGCAAAATAGGTTTGGTCCTCCGATACTTCAGCCTTTTTATGATTTCTTTAAGCTTATCGGAAAGCAAGATATTGCAGTTAACCAAACACAGATGGTATATGTACTAGGTCATTTATTTTTTGCTATAGGCGCACTAGTAATGCTGGTTTTACAGCAAGATTTATTAATGATTATGTTTATTCTTGCTTTTTCTGGTGTTTCATTAATAATGGGAGCAATGAGTATTCGTTCACCATATAGTAAGGTTGGTGCACAGAGAGAGATTATGTCCATGATGGCATATGAGCCAGTGCTACTTTTAATGGTGGTTGGTGTTTATAAAGCTACAGGAAGCTTTATGATTTCTGGAATATTTGATTTGGATAAGCCTTTATTATTTAGTCTTCCATTAGTGTTTATATCATTTTTGTTTATTTTGACAATTAAGCTCAGAAAGTCTCCTTTTGACTTTGCGACTTCACACCATGGACATCAAGAGCTCATAAAGGGTTTGACAACCGAGTTTTCTGGTACACAGCTGGCATTGCTTGAATTGACGGATTGGATTGATTTGGTTCTGTTTATGGGCTTGATATCTCTGTTTTTTGCACAGCCTTTATGGGTAGGTATTTTGATAGCATTAGTATGCTATTTCTTTGAGATAGTAATAGATAATGTTAGTGCTAGAATGTCTTGGCAGTGGATGGTTAAGATAACATGGGGTGCAGGAATTGGAGCATCCTTGGTAAATATAATTTGGATGTACCTAATTTAGAGCAAATTCGACTGCGTCGTATTAGCACCAAGCATGTAGAATCGATGATGTCATATTATCGAATTCGCTCCGTATAAATATCAAAAAATTAATTGATGTATTTCTGTGATATTTGGAATAATAAATAAAAGTTAGTTTGTTATAAATTTTTAAGAGCACAAACTTACTTTAAGAAAGGTGAATGGTATGGGTATAATAAGCAAGTCAAGGAAAAAGTCACCCTGGATAATGCATTATGACTGTACAAGTTGCAATGGCTGCGATATTGAGACGTTAGCATGTCTCACACCATTGTATGATGCTGAGCGTTTGGGAATAATTAATGTCGGTAATCCCAAGCACGCAGATATTTTGCTTGTAACAGGGTCTGCAAATAAAAGGAATGCACATGTCTTGAAAAATATATATAACCAAATGCCTAATCCAAAAGCTGTAGTAGCAATTGGAGCTTGTGCCTGCACAGGTGGTATTTTTAGAGAGTGCTATAACGTATTAGGTGGAGTAGAAAATGTGATTCCTGTTGATGTCTTCGTTCCAGGCTGTTGTGCAAGACCAGAAGCTATAATAGATGGAATAGTTCAGGCCATAGGCAAGCTAGATGAGAAGGCAGAATTAATGAAAAATGAGGACGAAGTTACTACTAAATAAAAACCTCGCCAAAAAAGCTGGGGGAATTTAGTTATCCTTATAAGAACAGGCCGGTTCCCGGTCCATGGAGGTATGTAGATATGATTGAAAATTTAATAGAAATAACTTCTGACCAATTGCAATCAGAAATTTCAAATTGCAAGTATCAGGGTTATAGATTTATTACTGCTACATGTGCAGATAATGGTGATGACACAATTGATATTCTCTATCATCTGGACAAGGACTATGAGATGAGAAACTATAGAGTTACTGTAAAAAAAGATGAAGAAATCCCAAGTATTTCAAATATTTTCTTTTGTGCTGTACTAGTTGAAAATGAGATGAAGGAATTGTTTGGAATTAATATAAGTAATATTGCATTAGATTTTGGTGGACACATGTTATTATCTGAAGAAGAATTGGATTCACCAATGCTCAGAAGACAAATAACTATTGAAAAAAGAGAGGGTAAATAGCGTGAAAAATAATATGTTACATCAATCCTGTTTTTCACGTTTTGACCACGTGCTAAAGCACGTAGATGGGAGGTTATTATGAGTTCAACTGTAATTCCTTTTGGGCCACAGCATCCTGTGCTTCCAGAGCCCCTTCATATAAAGCTGGTTATGGAAGATGAGAAAATTGTTGAAGCAATACCTGCAATAGGGTATGTTCATAGAGGTCTTGAAAAGCTCACTGAGACAAAAGACTTTAATCAGAATGTCTTTATTGTTGAAAGAGTATGCGGTATTTGTAGTGTAATGCATGCTATGGCATATTGTCAGGGTATTGAAGAATTAATGAATATTGAAATTTCTGATAGGGCAAAGTTTCTAAGGGTTATTTGGGCTGAATTACACAGAATCCATAGTCATTTATTGTGGCTTGGACTATTAGCTGATGCCTTTGGCTTCGAAAGTCTTTTCATGCAGGTGTGGAGAGATAGAGAAAAGGTTATGGATATTATGGAGGAAACAGCTGGGGCAAGAGTTGTTATTTCTGCTAATATTATTGGTGGAACAAGACGTGACCTTAACAAGGAACAAATGATAAAAATTAATTTGACTATTGATGAAATAAAAGAGGACATGAAACAGGTTGAAGCTGTATTTTTAGAAAATTATACAGTTAAGCATAGGTTAGTTGGCAAGGGAATATTGACTATGGCTGATGCTAAGGAACTTTGTGCAGTAGGCCCAATGGCAAGAGCTAGCGGAATCAATATGGACTTTAGAACTACAGGTTATTCTGCATACGGCCAGCTGGATTTTGAACCAGTTGTTCACAATGATGGCGATAACTATGCAAGAGTATATTGTAGATTAAAAGAGGTTTATCAGTCAATTGATCTTATTAAGCAGGCTATAGCTAAAATACCAGAGGGTGAGCATATTGTTCCTGTAAAGGGAAATCCTCCAAAAGGTGAAGTTATTTCGAGAGTTGAGCAGCCAAGAGGCGAGGTATTGTACTATTTAAGATCAAATGGCACAAAGAATTTGGAGAGACTCAGACTTAGAACACCTACATTTGCTAATATCCCATCATTATTGAAAATGCTGCCAGGCAGTGAGCTTGCAGATGTTGGAATGCTTATTTTGACGATTGACCCATGTATATCCTGTACCGAAAGATAAAAGTGCAAAAAATAAATTTTTTACACAGGAAAAAGCCACAGTAGTGTCTTTTTCATAGAATGCAATGTAGGTAGATTGGAGGTCATAAAACGTGTTTAAGATGATTGAAAATGTATTTAAAAATTTAGTGTCAAAGCCATCAACTAGAATGTATCCCTTTGATAAGAGAGAACCCTTTAAGGACTCAAGAGGTCACATCGAAGGTTGTGATATAGACAAGTGTATTTTCTGTGGTATATGCCAAAGGAAATGTCCGGCTGATGCAATTGTTGTTAATAAAGCAGAGAAATCTTGGGAGATTGATCAGTTTAAATGTGTTATTTGTAATGCATGCGTAGAAGTATGCCCAAAGAAGTGCATTAATCCTAGCTCAACTCACAAGACAGCACAATATAGCAAGGATAAGCTTAAGATTGTTCAGGCCGAAAAGCCTGTAGAAAGTGTTGATCATAATGCATGAATATGCTGTAACCCAATCAATGATTACAATGGCCATTGAGGAGGCAAACAAAGCCGAGGCATCCAGAATAACTGAAATCCGACTTGTAATTGGTGATTTATCAACCATAATAGATGATTCTGTACAGTTGTATTTTGATATTATGAGTGAAGGCACAATTGCAGAGGGCGCTAAGCTGATATTTAATCGCATTAAAGCTGAGTTTAAATGTGAGAACTGCGGTAAGGTTTTCGTTAAACCAGCCACTGGCTTTGATTGCCCAAATTGTGGCGGCCTTGGTACTCCAACAGGCGTAGGTAGAGAATTTTATATTGATAGCTTAGAAATAGAATAACTTTCAAACACACTTCAAGTCCGTTCCGAAATCATGAAAAACGGGGTCGGAGTGTGTTATTTGTTTAGCATGAAATAATTTTAAGACAATGGTGTATGACTCAGACTGAGATAGAGAGCAACTTTTAGCTGGGAATGGTAGTTATAAACTTAAAGGAGGTAAGCAATGGAAATCAAAGTGATGAAGAATATTATGGATGCAAATCAAAAGCTTGCTCAAGACAATAGAGAATTCTTTCTTGAGAGGGGTATAAAGGCTGTAAATATAATGGCATCACCAGGTTCTGGTAAAACAAGTACTATTCTGAAATTAATAGAGGCCTTCGGTGATAAAGTTCATGTTGCAGTTATAGAGGGAGATATTGCGTCGAGTATTGATGCTGAGAAAATTGACAAGCTAGGTAAGCCTGTTATTCAGATAAATACAGGTGGAGGCTGTCATTTAGATGCAAATATGATAAAAAGCTCTATTGATAACCTTTATTTAAAAGATGGAGCTATATTATTTATTGAAAATGTTGGTAATCTTGTATGCCCGTCCTCCTTTGACTTAGGAGAAGGTATAAAAATGGTTATTGCAAGTGTACCTGAGGGACACGATAAACCATATAAGTATACCTCCATGTTTGAAGCAGCTGATATTGTGGTTTTAAACAAGATTGATCTAATGCCATATATAGATTTTGATAAAGATAGCTTCTATAAAGGAGTAAGGGCATTAAACAAGAGAGCAGAAATAATAGAAATATCCTGCACAACTGGTGAAGGAGTGGATAAACTGGCCCAGTGGATGCTCAATTTGCAAGTATCTCATAGCCATTCTTAGTAACTGCAAGTGTATATTCATATTGGGCAGATAGAGAACCATCTCTGGTGGTGACTGTCCATTTATCTTTGGATAATTTTACAGCGTAGCCACCTTCATTTATCATAGGCTCAATAGTAAAAACCATACCTGGGAGCAGCAGTACACCCTTACCCTGCTTTCCATAGTGATCTATATGTGGGTCTTCATGGAACTTGAGCCCAACGCCATGACCACCAAGGTCACGGACAACAGAGTAGCCTTTCTGGTTAGCAAATGGTTCAATAGCATTGCCTATGTCATTTGTTGAGCCAAAAGGCTTTACTTGTTTTGTGCCAATTTCAAGACATTCTTTTGTAGTTTCAACTAATTTCTTAGCACTTGCAGAAACCTCACCAATCATAAACATCCTGCTTGCATCGGAAAAATATCCATTCAAAATTGTAGAAACATCAACATTGAGTATGTCTCCAACTTTTATACGCGTTTTATTACTTGGAATACCATGACATACAACATCATTTATAGATATGCAGGAGCTTTTTGGAAAGCCCATATAATTAAGTGTGGCAGGAATTGCATTGTGAGCTATTGTATAATCATAAACAATTTTGTCTAATTCAGAGGTGGTCATCCCTGGTTTGATTTCTTTTTCAATTAAATCTAAAATTTGAGTGGTAATTAGTCCACTTTTGCGAATTCCCTCAATCTGCTCTGGAGTTTTTATTATTGAAGGGTGTGGAATAATATATCCCATGGCTTTGTATTCTTCTAGGTCTGAAAAATTTATATTTGATAACATAATAAGCACTTCCTTAGATTTTATTTTATTTCTAATAGGGCAACAGTTATATCATCCATAATATCATATGGACTACTAGTATTTAAAAAAGAAATAGCCTTATCAATTAATTTTGAAAGGGTTTGTGATGGAGGTAGCTGTGATTCAATTATATGCTCCAATACACGCTCCTCACCAAACTGGCCATTTTTTTTATTTCTAATTTCGATTATACCATCAGTATAAAGAAATAATTTATCCTTTGGCTTTATGCTGATGGTAATTTCAGAGTAATCAGGACTCTCAACCCAATTGCTGATTGGAATACCAGCAGCTCGGAGTATATGATAATCATTATCTGAAAGAAGTATAGGACATACGTTTAGTCCAGCATTTGCGTATGTAATGTTATAGTTCTTAGTATCAATTACAGTATAAAAGACAGAAATATAGAGTTCACTAAAAAACTCATTCTTGTTATATTTTGCATAGAGCTTGGTTAATGCATTTGCTGGAGATAACTCAGATTTATCCAGTGCAGTTTGCAAAAACATAGTTAGCATAGAGGCTGCTAAACCATGTCCAGAAACATCGGCAATATATAATCCGATATGATCATTATCTAGCCTGAAAATATCAATAAAATCCCCGCCGAGAGCTTCACATGGTTTATAAATAAAACTAAAATTATATTTATCCTCAGAAATTGACTCTCTTGGTAAAAGACTTAGTTGCAATCTCTTAGCCATTAATAAATCCTCTTTTAATTTTTCATTTTGAGTCTCTAATGCTAGACTCATCTCTTTTATTTCAGTGATGTCATGTAAAACTTCAATGACAGCATCTATTGATTGTTCAGCATTACTCACCAAGGGTGAACTGGACACTGAAAAGGTGAGCCCATTAATTATTTCTTCCTTAGAACATGGCCAATTTGGAAGCTCTCTTCTTGATACACAGTTTTCACAAGGAGAAGACCTGCCTAAAGTCTCGTAGCACTTTTGGCCAACAATATCCTTACCTAAAGCTTCTCGCATAGACTTATTTACAAAAATAATGGTATCATCTTTACTTATAACACGAACCCAATCCTTCATCCCATCAATTATTTCCTCAATAAAAGTACAGGTTGACTCACCAAACTTTTTCCTGAATTTATATGGCAAAATAAACCACCCTTCTAAGCCTAAACATAATATTTAATAAAAACATAGATAATAAATAAGATTACATATATTTTATCATAGATATTTTTAATTTAAACTGCTTCTTTAGTAAATATTATTTTAAACATTTATTGGCAATAATAAGTGATAGCTTCATTAAATAAGATTTTATTATAAATATAGAATTGGTGGTGTATAAAAATGAGTTTTGGAATAAAAGTAACTGATTCGCATTATATTGATACAACAAGAGTAAATGCATTTGCAGCATTTTCTGATGCGCTATACAAAATTATTTCAAACAGCGCAATAGAGAAATATAGTGACATAGTATTTGTATGTATTGGAACTGACCGTTCAACAGGTGACAGCCTAGGTCCAATTGTCGGGCACAAGCTACGAGAAATGAAATATGAAAATGTACATGTCTTTGGTAATTTAGAAAGTCCAGTACATGCAAAAAATCTTTGTGAAACAACAAGTTTAATACATGATAGGTTTAAGAAGCCCTTTATTATTGCTATTGATGCATGTCTTGGCAAGGTTGATCATGTAGGACACATTGTTGTAGGAACAGGCTCTTTGAAACCTGGTTCAGCAGTCAATAAAGACCTACAGCCTATTGGAGACATGCATATTACAGGAATAGTAAATTTTAGCGGCTACATGGATTTCTTAATTCTTCAAAACACAAGACTTGGAACAGTTATGAAGTTAGCTGATATTATTTCTAGTGGAATACGTTATTCTATTTGGAAAATAAAAAGAGATGAACTAAAAAAAAGTGTTTCTCAGGCAGAATTAGTTTAGTTTAAAGTTGTATCGCCGCTTATTCCCACACAAAGAAGGGTTGCTTGCGGCGCATACAATGATAAAAGTGCTTCTTCAATCTTATTTATTAACTTTAATGCTTTTTAAGATACCGTAAATCTGCGCCTTGTGCTTTTGGAATGAGGCTTCAGTCATTGTTATGTTTGCTCCATGATGAGCGTCTTCCAGAACAAGAGATATTACTATATTCCCTCCTATATTTTCATAACAAAAATTACCCTTTACTCCATCAGTAGTAGTAATAGTCTCATTTCTTAAGGTGAATAAATCCCAGTCTGGGTCCACGTATCCAGCTGCACCATATATATACATCCAATCATTTTTATTACTATCAACGTAAATAATAATACCACTTTCTGGTCTACCATCTGGATGTGGAGGAATCGTTTCTCCATCTGCAAGTTGAACTTTCCACGCTGCAGGATAATCCACACTGAATTTAAATCTCTCATCATGGTATGTTTTAGGGTTTTCAATCTTATAATCTTCTATTCCAGAAAATATATCGGATTCCTTCTGAGTAGCTTCAGCCTGCGTTGAGGATGGAGTTTTTGGAGTACCTATTGACTCAGTAGAGGGAGAAGTTTTCTGAGAAGCTATTGCTTGAGTGGTTTGAGCAGTTTGTGTGCTTTTTGCATCAGTTCTACTAGCTATAGTATTTAAAGATTCAGTTGCTACATCCTCACGGCTAATACTGCAACCTGATAATAATATTACAATTGCCAAACCTGATAAAACTGGTTTAAACTTTAAAAGTGAATGCATACAAAAACCTCCAAAATATTCTATAAATTCATTATATTACATTTATTTAATTAAAGCGAGTTGTCATGTTGAGATATAAAATAAATTTTTGAAATTTTGAAAGAAATTATAGTTCTAATGTGTCTAATAGCTGAAAGGAGTTTGATGAATGAGTTATATTACGGTACCAAATATAAACCCTATTCCTGATATGAAATCTCTTGTAGCAGAATATGGGGACTCACTGCTAAGGATATGCTTCCTATATCTAAAGGACCCACATCTGGCAGAAGACGCTGTTCAGGACACTTTTATTAAAGTACATAAGAGCTACTCAAAGTTTAAAGGTAATAGTGAAGAAAAAACATGGATAATGAGAATAGCTATAAACGTGTGCAAAAACTATTTGCGTTCTTCCTGGTGGAAGCGTATTGATGAAACAGCAGTTTTGGAAAGTATACCCTCAAGTAATGGTGATAATACGATGCAAGATGAGGTGCTTCTTGTAGAAATTATGAAATTGTCTCCCAAATATAAGGAAGTGGTGCTCCTGTTCTACTATCAGGATATGAAAATCAGTGAAATTGCTGAAGTGTTGAGTATACCAGAAAACACTGTATCCGTCAGGCTAAAGAGGGCAAGAGAAAAACTGAAAATAAATTTGAAAGGTTGGTATTATGATGAGTAAAACAATTAAAGATGCCATTGATTCAAGGCTTTCAAATATTAAAATCAGTGATGATTTTGAAAGCAAAGTTTTAAGTAATTCCTATAAAACAAGAAAAATATTTAAGAAACCCATAGCGATAGTAGCTGCTGCAGTATTGTGTGTAGTGTTATCGACTACTGTTATGGCCACAACTATTCCAAGCTTTAATAAACTTTTAGGAATAGTCAGCCCACAGGTGGCACAGTTCCTTAGACCAATACAGCTTACTTCAATAGATAATGGAATCAAAATGGAAGTAATTGCATCTATGAATGATGAGGATACTACTGTTGTTTACCTATCAATACAGGATATGAAGGCTGATAGAATTAATGATAGTTTATGTATAGAACATTTTGAGCTAGGAGATAGGCTATTACGTTCAATGGGAACAGAAATCGTATCATATGATAAAGCTACAAAAACTGTAATTTTAAAAGTAACTGGATCAGGTGGAGAAGAGTTGGAGGGCAAAAAAGCAACGGCTAGTTTTAAGTCTTTTTACACTGATAGAAATTATAAAATAGTTGAGGCTGATATTGATTTATCAAAGATTATAGGCGCATCAGCTACAAAAACTATGCAGCTTACCTTAAAGGATGATTATACAAAGTATGGTTATGGTGGCAGTGGAAGCTTAAGTTTATGTAAGCAGCTAGAGAAGGATGGAACTGTTAAGGTATTAAAACCTGATGAGAAGAATATAGCTATGCCAGATATTGATTATGAGCTTATATCAAATATTGGTGTTATCGATGGCAGGCTTCGTATCCAACTTAAGAGGAATGGTGGTACTGAGCTTAATATTTATAATTATAGGTTAATTGATAATGCAGGTAACAAAATAGAAGCAAGCGAGGATATTAATTTTGGTAAGGAAGGGTATTCTAACCAATATAAAGAATACGTCTTTGATATAAAGGAATCAGACCTTAGTAAATACAAGCTGGAAGTAGAATATCCTACATTTAAGAATTATACGCAGGGAGATTGGCAGGTTACTTTTGAGCTAGAAGGTGTTGAAAAAAAAGAGGTTGACTGTGATATAAAATTGGATGAAATTAAAATAAACAAGGCTTTTGTTTCTCCTATAGGTGTTACGATAACTGGAAGTATACTCAAAAAAAGTGGCACTGACATAAATAAAACTAGTGTTAATGATGAAGTATTACAAAAAGCCAAATTATCGGTAGAGACAAATAATGGTGATGTTGTTACTTTAAATTTAAAATCAACACAAACAAGTAGTGATAGTACAAGTGATTTTAGCAAATTTGCTGGGAAATATATGTTTTCTGAACCTATAAAGCTTGAGGATATTAAAGAAATTAGTATTAACGGAAATGTTGTAGCACTTGAATAAGAAACAAAATAATATAATCAGACTTTTTAAAATATTTAACTTATAATATCATATAAGAATCAAAACGGTTGCGTTTGAATGAGATATACTTTAGGTGATATAAGTATATATTTTAGGAGGATTTGTATGAGTAATAATCGTAAGGGAACTATGATTGTAGGGTTTGTTCTTATTTTAATAGGCATTGTTTATTTATTAGACACTTTAGGTATTTTTGAGATTTACTTTGATATCTTTGATATCGGTTTCCTCTTCTCACATTTCTGGCCATTGTTTATAATTATTGTTGGACTGATATTCCACTATACATTTTTTCAAGGTAAGACATCTGATGCAGGTATACTTGTTCCAGGAGGAATACTTTTAGTTATAGGTATAACTTGTCAGATATCCATGTTATTTGATTTGTGGGGTTATTTATGGCCTGGCTTTATCCTGGCAGTAGCTGTAGGATTATTCGAATTATATGTTTTTGGCTCAAAAGAAAAGGGACTTTTAATACCAGTTTTTATTTTAGGAGGACTGTCCCTGATATTCTTTACAATGTCATTGGGAAGAATTTGGATACTAAGAGCATATCTTATCCCGGGTATACTTATTATCGGTGGAATACTGATAGTAACTAGAAATCGGAGGAGATAAGTTCCCGTTTGTTCATCATATGCATATACTGTATTATTTGCTGATAGAGGGTGTGCATATAGATGAATAATGATGAGGATATAAGAGCTAAATTTGAGGAGCTTAACGGTAACACACAACAATTGATTAAGGATAATTTAGAGAGCAGACTTCAAAAATATAAACCTACAAAGCATAGAAAGGCTTATAAGGCTGTAAATAATTTTAAAAAAAGACGTTATATAAGATAAAAAGTGGGAATATATAATAAAGTATGCTATTATTTTAATAGTATATTTAAAACTTACTTAGAAACAAGGAGAGGATAACAAATGGATAAATACGTTTGCAGTGTTTGTGGGTATGTTTATGACCCTGTAGAAGGAGATCCAGATAGTGGAATAGCACCAGGTACAGCTTTTGAGGATATTCCAGATGATTGGACATGTCCACTATGCGGGGTTGATAAGAGTATGTTTGAAAAAGAGTAAAATAAAATAATTAAAACTACTGAAAAACGGTTTTCCTGAGTGCTTTCTTATAGGAAAACCGTTTTTGAGTTTACTGTGTCATGATTTGGCGTGGAGGTTATTATGAATAAAAGCAAGCCTATAATTGGTATAACTTGTGCATATGATTTTGAGAAGGGTAACAGCTGTCTAAAGGAGGATTATTATGATGCTGTTATTAAGTGTGGAGCAGTGCCAATAATGATTCCCGTAACAGATTCAAAAAGTGCATGGGTAGAGTATCTAGGACTTTGTGATGGCTTTATTTTTTCTGGTGGTCCTGATATTGATGCTGCACATTTTGGGAAATTAAATATGCCCTATGCAAATGAAATTTCGCCCCTCCGAGATAGCATGGAGATATTTATAGCCCAGCAGGCAATAGCTGTGGATAAGCCAATTTTAGGTATTTGCAGAGGGATTCAAGTAATTAATATCGCTGCAGGCGGTAGTATTTTTCAGGATATTTATGAAGAGAATAAAACAGGAACGCGGCTTATTAAGCATAGTCAGCAGGCACCTAGATGGTTTGAGATACATAATATTACAATTACAGGTGAGACCTGCTTGCATAATATTTTTGGAAGTAGTACATTAAAAGTTAATTCCTTTCATCATCAGGCAGTTAGTGAAGTTGCACCTGAATTCGTAATAAATGCTATTGCAGAAGATGGGATAATTGAGGCAATAAGTCATGAAAATAAGAAATTTGTTTTGGGAGTACAGTGGCACCCGGAAAATTTGTGGAGAAGAGACAGCACTCATCTGAAGCTATTTGAAAGGCTTGTTTCAGTATGCTAAAATACAGTTATAATATTATAGTAATATTAATGCTTTTCATTGCCAATAAAATAACTTGCTTGGACATTGGAAAGCCGGAGGTTAAGCTAATGATAAATAAAATAATTACTTTTTTTGAGGAATTTCTCGGCAGTTTTTATGGGCCTGTATCTAAAATATCAAAGATTATTTTAATATTGATTGTAGCATTTATTATTGTCAAAATCGGAAGACTGCTTATAAGAAAGTTTTTTGAAAAGCAGAAAAAGTTTAAATTTAAGATAGATGATAAAAGACTAGATACTATGTCCACTTTATTGTCTAGTGTTTTTAAATATGTTATATATATAGGTGCTATTTTAATGATTTTGTCAGACATTCTTAATCTGCAATCGGTTTTGGCAGCAGCAGGAGTAGGTGGTATAGCAATAGGCTTTGGAGCACAAAGTCTTATAAAGGACACCCTGTCAGGCTTTTTTATATTACTTGAAGACCAATTTGCTGTAGGCGATTTAGTAACCATTAACAATATGACTGGAAAAGTCGAGAATATGGAGCTTAGGGTCACCAGACTCAAAAATAATACTGGAGATATGCATATTATTCCTAATGGGGAGATAAAGATGGTAACAAACCATACAAGGGATAACAAAATGGTTATTGTAAATATCCCGGTGGCTTATTCAAGTAATATAGCAAAGGTTAATGAAATCGCAAATAAGGTTTGTCAAGAGGTTAAAGAGGAATTTTCAGTTTTTACAGAAGAACCAACTGTTTTAGGCATTACTGAATTGGGGAAAGACAATATGAATCTTCAAATAACAGCAAGGACTTTTCCTAATGAACAATGGGCAGTAGAACGGTCAATTAGAATGAAGATAAAAGAGGGCTTTGAGGCAGCTGGTTTGGAGTTTTTTGACAGAACAACGCTGTTCAAGCCTGAGTGAAAGGGAGGAAATAGTATGGCTGATAAATATGCTTTGGGAGATATAGTTGAGATGAAGAAACAGCATCCTTGTGGGAGCAAGCAATGGGAGGTAGTTAGAACAGGAGCAGATTTTAGAATAAAGTGTTTGGGCTGCGAACATCAGGTGATGCTTGCTAGAACAAAGTTTGAAAAGAGTGTAAAAAAGATTATCAAGTCCAATTTGGTAAATGCCAGTGAAAGCTCAACTACAAACTGATTATTGGTGTATAGGTAATACTGTTTTGGGAACACTTAGTAATATATTAGGATATTACTGGGAGGCTGAAATGGAAGAATTGAAAAACACTACACCATCACAAAAGTTTGAGAATATGATAAAGGAATATCTTCACCAGGGTAAGGAAAAGCTAGAAAAGGATTTGGTGGGGACGAGAGAAGCAATAAAGCTTATTGCAAAGGATAAAACCAAGAACTTTATGCGAACCATGGACATAGGTCTCAATGAAGAGGAACGGAATTGTTTACACTCACTGATTATAACAAGTATGTATCAATCCTTCTGTTATGGCTATGGCATTGGAAAAATAGAGGGCGATACTAAGCAAAAGGTGTGTTTGTAGACGTGTATACTTAATAACTCAACTTTCCATTGAAAAGTATGAACATCTAAATTTTCAACTGGGAAGGTTGAGCTAATAAAAAACAAGTATCTTTACTGTTGGTCAGTAATGATACTTGTTTTTTTATTATAGATATTTGTAATAGGCAGATTGACCATTTGGAAAAATATTGGTATTATTTCTATTAAAAGAGAGATTAGTAGCGTTACTAATTTTTATGGTTGCTATTGGAAATAAGCCAACTGGTGGAATGAAAGTTGTTAATGATAAATTAACATAAATATATAGTTTGCTTAAGGAGATGCTTTATGGAGAACCTAAAGAAAAAAGTAGTACTATCAGTTATTATTTTTACAATTAGTATTTTAGCAGTTGCCTGTGCCGGATCTTCAAAAGAGAGTAAATTAGAACCTGTGGATTCTGTTAAGCAAAAAGCAGTCACATATCTTACGGAAAAGGGTTATAAAGAAGAAGAGTATCAATTGGATGTTTCATATAGAAAAAATTATTCTTATGGAGGACCATACGCTATTAGGGTAATATTTGATGATGAACCAGATGTTATTTATGATTACAGTTATAATTCAGAGCGTAATGAGATTACTCAAAGTAGTATAGCACCTATAAAAGACAAGAGAGATAAAGATTTTAAACATGCTGAATAATGAATCTAATAAAGCTATGCAAGGAACGAATGTTAATGGGCTCGCTTTAGTATAATAATGTCATGTATGAAGAGTATATTAATTGGAGGAGAATACATTTAGTGTGCATCATTTACATATAGCTAAGCAAAAGAAAGGAATATAATGAAAATCTGGATGAAATTAAGAGTAATAAGTGTACCTGCATTTGTTTTAGAAGTGGTTCTATTTTGGATTATATGGTTTATACGTGGTTACGCATGGGTGAATAGTCATGACGTGGTTTCTGATGTTCTTAATATAGTTTTGATTGTGGGACTGATAATAATTATCGTTTCTGCAGTTTTAACTATTATCCAATTAAACCGTGATTTTTCAACAGATAGTTCTATACCAGCAGTCAAAAAGATAGTTTTAGTTATTGTGTTTATAGCATTTATAGGCATACATTCATTTATGTATTTTTCCTATTCTGATGTGGGCTACAGTACTAGTGGACTCTTTAATATAACTAATAAACAGGTAATAGAGGACTCGAACTATTTTTATATCAAGAGTTCTGATGATAGCCATATAGTTGAAATTGAATGCACAAAAGAAATATATGATGAACTCATTATTGACGAAAATGTAGCATATACATTTACATACAGATGCCTTACTTATGATGATGATAAAGGTGTACTTGAAGGAAGTATTGATACGAAAGATATTATTGATAATAGACGCTAGAAAACATTTTAAACTTCTAATAATAATGGGCTGCTTTAAATAAAACAGCCCACTTTTATGTGCGCCCAGCATGGGCGCTTTCCCGTCGGTGAAAGTCCGATACGGGGGTTGATAGTGCCAACCGTTAGCCAATAGCAAGGGTGTCCTCGGCGACGAGGAATCCGAAGGAAGCTGGAGGCA
>JAEZOA010000078.1 GCA_023441625.1 Bacillota bacterium | reverse complement strand
CATTATATTTCATCACATTTAACCCTCAGCAGGATAACCCCTTAACGTTACCTGATATGCCAGGAGTATATATTATTTGTGCAAAAGACATAAAGTGTTTGCCTGAACCAATGAGAGTTCTTTCATATTCCTATTTTGAGGAGTATCCAGTAATTTACATTGGCATATCTGAACGGAGTATCAGACAGAGGGACTACCGCAATCATTTTAATGGTTCTGCCCGTAATTCAACTTTAAGAAAGAGTCTAGGCGTTCTATGGAGGTATAACAAACATTTCTATGCAGATGGGAAGTACAGGTTTGTGGATGACAAGGAATGGGAACTTTCCAATTGGATGAAAAATAATCTGATACTGTATCATAGTCAGAATTATGGTTTTACAGAGATGGAATTAATAAATCAATTTAATCCACCACTTAACTTGGCACTCAATCATAATGATATTAACAGAGAATTTCGTGAGATGCTTAGTACACTTCGGAATACTTGATGTATTTGTTGAATTTAGGTCTTTTCAAAATTAAATAATCGCTCTATAATATAAATACGAACAAGTGTTCGGAATTTGAGAGGGTGATGTATTGTGAAGCTCAACATAAATCTATGCTGTTCAATCTGTGGTGCTAAGCATCAAATTATTGCGTCTTTACCTTTTGATGCTGATGATGTAGAATGTCCAAAATGTGGCTGCTGTAATTGCCTTTCTATTATTACTGTAGCAAATCCCAAAATGGAATTGCCTAGACCATTCCCAATAACTGACTTACTGAAACTCCGTCAACTGTAAAAGGGAGTATATACGCCGGATACCCATTTGGCTTTAATCCAGTTGAAGCCGAAAAGGCAGTAAATGAAGCCAAAGAAATAGTAAAACAGACTTCTGTAGAGGCAGTAGATTAGTAAAAGAAGGGACTATGCTTCCAATATCATTTGTTTGGGGAGATGAACGTTTATTCAAAATAGATAAAGTTATTGCAGTCCGTAAAGGGCATAGTCTTAGAACATACGTACTTGCATTAAGGTATTATTGCCAATCAGGTAAGAAAAGGTACTATCTGTATTATGATGGAGAAACATGGTATGTTGAAAGCTAGATAAGCTACATATTCACAAAAACCGTTTATGAAATACTTAGTGTACATTCTGGAAGAATTTTGATATAATAAACAATGTATATATTAGTTGAGCTTGGAGAATTTTATTATGGCTAAAAAGGGTCAAGAAAAACACCAATATAAAGACATAATACAAAAATTAACTCAAAACACTCAAAACTACAATAACCATTTTCTTAGCAAGTATTCCTCACCTCAAGGGTATGAAAGTGCTTTAGGGTATCTATATCATACACTTCAAAAATTCGATTTAAGCCAATTTAATAAAGAGGATTATGATTTTTTAAGTGATTTAATACAAGAAGAAAATACGGGAAGCACAAAAGGTGTATATATTAAGTCCTACTTCAAATTTCTCTATGCCAATAGTCTTTTAATAGATGATTCTGGTTTTGAAGATGTTTTCGGTACTAAAAAGAATGCAATCGAGAATATCGCTAAAAGCAGGAAAAGCAAGCATAAATCCCAAAATGCAACTGAAAGACGAGATATATTACGTCTGGGTGAAATTAATGCATATAATAAGCTTTTAAATACTCAGTCAGAAAGAAACTTAACAGTACGGCATTTAGTAGCGTGGTATTTGTTGTTTGAAAGACACTTGCCAGTTGAGTATTTAAGAACAATTAACCATAATAGGTATTTTGAAGATGGACTATTAGACCACAATAACGAAAGAATCGTTTTACCAGAACAGTTTCAAGAGTTCTGGAAGGAGAACTACAATAAGAAGAAAAACAATGGATATCGTGATTTAGACGATTGTATAAAAAACATTGGGAGAATTATTGGCATTGAAAACATTACCCCTATTAAAGTTAAGGCTTCTGGAGAAGCTAGTTTGTTCCAATGCCCCAATTGTGATAGCTATTATAAAAATACATCTGATAATTGGGTATTATATAATAACAGAATTATATGTAAAGCTTGTGCGGATACTATAAAAAAAAACTCTGATGCAGACATAGGAAGCATTTCTGAATACAATACTGATGTAGGCGATAATTCTGATGTCCTAACTCCATCCCCTTCTTTCTATTCTTATGATGAACTAAAAACAAAATACCTAAAAAACGATTATCTCAAAAAGCAAAAGCGTCAAATAGAAATAGGTGATTTAGGTGAAGCCTTCATTCTGGATATGGAATATAAAAAGCTTAAGGGTACTCAATATGCATATTATATAGAAGATAAATCAGATAATCCTGAAACTGGATATGATATACTATCCTATGACCTAGATGGGAAAGAGATATACATTGAGGTAAAAACCTCAGAATTTGTAAATGTTCCATTTTTTATGACTGAGCATGAAATTAGTATTGGTAAGAAGTTATTACAGGATAAAAAGAAATATCTAGTTTACAGAGTAGAGAATATTTTGGCGGATAATAAAGCTGATATTGTTGTTACTAAATTAGAGAGTATATTTAGCAATACAACTTATAATTTTAAACCTTACACATGGAAAGTTAGTTCAAATGAAATGCATAATAAACAGCTTTGATATAGCCTTCATATCCCATAAGATTAGTTATATTTTTTCTCCTTTTCCTTTTCATTTTGTTCACTCATACATTAGTTCTCGAAAAGTATAAACTTTGAGAAGTATGGTTTTTATGCTAATTTCAGTTCTCAAAATGCCAAGATGAAGTATTTTGAGAGGTCTCAAATATTATGTTGACATTATGAGACTATACGCACTAGATTAAGGTATTATTGTCAACCAGGTAAGAAAGGGTACTACCTTCTCTATGATAGAGAATGATGGTATGTTGAGAAGCAAATATTATAAAATATCTATATCAAAAAATCTTGTTTTATTCTGGCAATGAATCTATTTTCAATATTTGCAATGGCTTATATTCTATTTTCCTGTCGCCTGGTATAATCCGTAAATACTTATGAAACATTTTATGTACATATATTTGTGCATTACTTTCAAATGTAATTCCTCTATTTATATATGAATAGTTTATTTTTGAGTTGCTTGTTTTAAAACCAACTAAACCAACCTTGTACAAAACATTTAAAAACTTCTTTAATGCTTTTTCCGAATCTTTTTGATTTTTCATAGCTATTTCTAACAATTCATCTGATAGAAGTTTGGAGTTTGTTAAAAATTCTAATATTGTTGTTTCACATTTTTCCAATAAATCATCTAAAACGAAGCAATCTTTTGAACTCTTAAGCAAATTTTCAGCTACAATTTTTAAATTGGGATATACGTTCATCCACTCGTTCATTAAACCATAAAATCTATCTTTTGAATATTCTTCCTCCGCTTCATCACGGCGAAATCATGAACCCATATTTTCCCTAGTCCCTCACTTGAGAGATTTTTAAAATGTCCTTTCGGACATATTCATTTTTTTCAACATATTGGCTACTCATCTGAGGCAAGCCGCCGACCTATATTAGTCTAGCTGAGGGTTAGCTCAGCTTTTACGCAAAGTTAATCAATAAAATTCAATCTCACAATGTAGTCTAGGTAGTTCATGTCGTGAGCAGCCTTGAATCTTCGCCCTTTTACGGATAATTTCCCGGCTACCTGTGTATCCTTTTTGACCGCATTCAGCGCAGCCTTTTTCAAAACAGCCATATTTTGCGGTGCTGTACCTTTTCTGGTGCGATTCGCATCGTCCTTGTAGACGACGTCCAATACCCAGTGCATGCTTTCGATCTGCCAGTGATTTCTGACCGCTTTCTCAAAGTTCTTAATGTCACTTATGCTGCCAATAAAATAGCTTGTCTCACTGGTTTTTATCTCTCCAATCTCTGTTTCCCGCATCACCATGCCAACCCCTGCAAGCTTCTTCCAATCCTTTTTCGCATCCAGCATCCAATCGATAGCCTGGGTGTACCAATAGGTTCGTTTTTCAATTCTTCCATGTCCAAAATCGATAGTTCTGATCATGGACAGGGTGGCATCGCCAGCAGGTTTCTTTATTTCTTTGTTTTCCTGCTTTAGGGTTTCCATTCTCTTTACCATCACTTCCTCTTCAAAGCACGCAATAATATCGCTTTTGAGGCTTTCCTGATTCCCTTTCACATTGAGCACATAGTCTGCTTTACAGTCGATAATCTTTTCTACTATTGCCTTTTGGCACCCCATGGCGTCGATGGTAACAATGCAACCTTTGATGTAAAGCATATCTAAAAGATCCGGTATAGCTTTGATTTCATTGGTCTTTTCATTCACCTTCACCTGGCCGATAACCAAACTGTGGGATCGGCAGATCGCACTGACAATGTGAGCGCCTTTTTTGTCCCCATCAACAGATCCGCGCATGGTCTTACCATCAATACTGACAATATCCTGATCAGCGGGACGAACTACATGCTGCATCCAGCTTGCAAAACATTTTTCGAATTGTTTTGGTGAGATAATGTTGAAAAGACGGCCGATAGTAGACAGGGACGGTACACCATTTGCCAGTTCAATATACTTTTTGATCCACTTTTGATTTGCCTCCATATCAATCCACCATTTAATCTCTTTCCACTCGTTGCACCCTGCAATGACAGCGGTTACAACTATGAAGACAATATCCAGAAGCCGATGTTGGACTTTACCTTGTTCACGTCGATCCTCAACAATTTCGAAGCTTTCGAAGAATTTTCCTTGGTACATGTCATCTAGTTCCTTTTATGTTATATTTACTTAAATTATATATTATTTTACATTAGTATACAAAACAAAAACTGGAATAAACCTATATATTTAGGCTATTCCAGCTATTTTTTGAAACTTTATTTTTGATATGCTTTGGAGGCAAGATGGGTGGGCGTGGCTGCAAATAAATGCATCATGTGAAGAAATGGTTGCAGGCTGTTTGCCCTGATGAAACTCGAACGCGGTACTCCAAAGGAAAACCCTAATTGCTTCGGCAGGACGCCGAAGGCGCTGGTCACTGTAGTCACGGATGACGGAATGACCAGCGCCCGCGTTGGAGCGAGACGAGGCATTACAGCCTGCCCATGACGTAGCCTGATGCAGAGATTCGTAGCCATGCCCACTTATGACCCTACCTTAAAAAAGAAAAGATTGCCGCGTAATCTTTTCCCTTTTACCTAATGCTCAATTAACTTTATTTCCATTTTCTTGCTTCATGAATTTACCGTGATTTATAGCATCAGATGATTGCCGTCTATCAACAGAAAATATGCATTTACAGCAAGACCCGTAATAAAATTCTTGAACTGGCATCAATGTGTGTTATAATATACATTGTGTCACATAAATTCCCGTTATGTTTGAATGAATTTGCTATTAATTAGGAAGAATATTATAAGCTAGTATTATGACAAGGGGGAATTCATATGAAAGATTATACTGTGGAAAAGCTCCGCAACGTGTGTCTGATGTCACATGGCGGGGCAGGAAAAACGACGCTGGCAGAAGCAATGTTGTTCAACACCGGCGTACTGGACAGGTTTGGGAAGGTCAATGATGGAACTACCACCATGGATTACGATCCCGAAGAAATTAAAAGGAAAATCACTCTCAGCACAGCAATAGCTCCGTGCGAATGGAAAGACTGCAAAATTAATATTATTGACACACCGGGTTACTTCGACTTTGTTGGTGAAGTCAAACAAGGCAGCAGAGTATCTGATGGTGCGATCATTCTACTTCCTGCCAAAGGCGGTGTTGCAGTTGGTACGGAAAAATCCTGGGCTTATGCCAAGGAGCAAAAAATTCCAAAAATATTTTTTGTAAGTAAAATGGACGAAGAAAATGCAAACTTCTTTGAAGTCTATGGCCAATTAACAAATACCTTTGGTAAAGGTGTTATTGCATTTCAGCTCCCGATTATTGAGGGGGATAAATTTACTGGTTTTGTTGATGTCCTGAGTATGACAGCGAAAAAATTCGACAAGGATAAACTGGTTGATACAGCAATTCCTGCCGGTTTAAATGATAAGATATCAGAAATAAAAGATGCACTAAATGAAGCGATTGCAGAGACCGGCGAAGAGCTGATGGAAAAATTCTTCGGAGGAGAAGAATTTACTGCGGAAGATATTAGGTCAGGACTTCGTATTGGTATTGCAGACGGTTCCATTGTACCTGTATTCTGTGGTGCTGCATTCCTGAACCAAGGTGTGACAACCCTCATGGACGCGATTATAGAATACTTGCCATCACCGGCATCCAAACCGATTGTCAAAGCATTAAAAGCCGGAACCGATACAGTGGTTGAACTGAAGGCTTCTCCGGATGAAAGTATGTCTGCGCTTGTCTTCAAGACCATAGCAGACCCCTTCGTTGGGAAAATCTCTATGTTCAGAGTTTATTCAGGTACATTTAAGTCTGATTCGGTTGTATTTAACTCAACTACAGAAAAAACAGAAAAGACAGCTCAGGTATTTACACTCCGGGGCAAGAAGCAGCTGCCTGTTGACAAGCTGATTGCCGGAGACATCGGAGCAGTTGCCAAGCTGCAATATACAAATACAAATGATACTCTGTGTGACCAGGCCAAGCCCGTAGTTCTTGAGAAGATAGAATATCCGGAGCCGGCGCTGTCTCTGGCAGTCGAGCCAAAAGCAAAGGGTGATGAAGAGAAAATCAACTCAGGACTTACAAGGCTCCAGGATGAAGATCCTACCTTCAAAGTGAATGTAAATGCTGAAACACATCAGACTGTTATTTCCGGTGTGGGTGAGCAGCACCTTGATGTAATCGTAAGCAAACTTAAAGCGAAGTTCGGTGTTTCCGTCAACCTCGTAGATCCGAAGGTTCCATACAGAGAAACCATCAAAAAGAAGATTAAGGTCGAAGGAAAGCACAAGAAGCAGTCTGGCGGACACGGGCAGTACGGTCATGTTTGGATGGAATTTGAGCATGGGGATGAGGAAGATCTTGTGTTCGAGGAGAAAATATTCGGCGGATCTGTGCCGAAGCAATACCATCCGGCGGTTGAGAAGGGCTTGCGCGAAGCAATACCACATGGTGTGCTGGCAGGATACCCTGTTGTTAACCTGAAGGCGACGCTGGTTGACGGTTCCTATCACGATGTTGACTCTTCAGAAATGGCATTTAAGATTGCAGCGCGTCTCGCTTACAAAAAAGGTCTGCCGATGGCAAATCCGGTATTGCTTGAACCGATAAGCCGTGTTGAGGTATATATTCCTGACAGCTACATGGGCGATATCATTGGTGACCTCAATAAGAGAAGAGGCAGAATACTGGGAATGAATCCGCAGGAAGGCGGCTTGCAGCAGGTTGTAGCCGACGTGCCTTCAGCTGAGATGTTCAAGTATGCCAATGACCTCAGATCCATGACTCAAGGCAGAGGCTACTTTACACAGAGCTTTGACAGATATGAAGAGGCTCCTGCCAATGTGGCACAGAAGGTTATTGAAGAAGCTAAGAAGACCATGGTTGAAGAGGCTGATGACGAATAAAACAGAGATCCTGGTAGATAAGGAGCTGCGTAACAAGCGGCTCCTTTATTTTTGGGAAGTTATTGTTTCCAGTTTCCTTTTCCAGTGTCGTTATCACAAAAATGGAACTTTCGTGAAACCGATCCGTCAAAATGAATA
>JAEZOA010000107.1 GCA_023441625.1 Bacillota bacterium | reverse complement strand
CAGATGGGTTTTATCAAAAGAATATAACTGTAGGAAGAAAAGCGGATGGATCATATATCCGTAAAACTATATATGCGAGGACAAAAAAAGAACTTGAGTTAAAAGCAGCGGAAATCACGCAGCAGCTGCATCAGGGTATCTACGTCCCCGAGGATAAAACCACTTTTGGAGAAATAACAGATATATGGCTTAAACAATATAACCCCACAGCAAACGAGAAATGGTTTTATCGTCAAGATAGCGTCATCAATAAACACCTGTTACCTACACTGAGGCATATGAAGCTTAAAGATTTAAAAACCTACCATCTTCAGAGTATTATAAACAATATGGCGAAGGAGGGTCTTGCTACCAGCACCATGAAGCAGGCCAAACAGACTGCGGTGCGGATTTTGAATGTCGGGGTTGAGAATGATTTGGTGGTTCGAAATGTCTTTTCAACAGTTAAGGTTCCAACCATTGAACCAAACGAACGACGCGCATTGACAGAAGAAGAGAGAGAACTTGTTAACCGTACATGGCAAGAGCACCGTATGGGTCATGCAGCCATGATCATGATGTATTGCGGACTGCGGCGTGGCGAGCTATTGGCGCTCACTTGGGAGGATATCGATCTTGAAAGAAAAGTCCTTTTGGTAAATAAATCGGCGAGCATACTTAAGAATCAGACGCAAATTAAAAAGCCGAAATCTAGGGCCGGAGTACGTGAGGTGCCTATTCCCAATTTCTTGGCTGACATTCTTCGAGACCTGCCTCATCCATTTGAATTAGTGTGTCCTGATGCGCAAGGGGATTTGATGACAGGTACCGCTTATTATCGAGCTTGGAACAGCTATCTTCATTATCTGAATCTACAGGCGGGTGGCAGAGACGCCTCCCGGTCACAAAGGAAGGTTCAAGTCATTGAACACATCACTGCGCACATGTTCCGGCATACCTATGCCTCCATGCTCTATGAAGCAGGTGTTGATATAAAATCCGCACAGCGCTTTTTAGGCCATGCTGATATTGAGATGACACTAGCGGTATACACACATCTAACAAAATACAAAGAAGCTGAAGCCATCAGCTCATTAAATGCGCACTTGGATAAAATAACATTTTTTGAACCTGCGATATCGCAAGAACAACCGAAGCTGAAGACAAAAAAGCGAGATGAACTGGAAAGGTGAAAAGGTCAATAAACACAGCTTATGTCATCATATTTTACGGTTTCAGCTGGGTTAAAACTCTTCAATACTACATTTATACTACACTTTGAAATAAAAGCATGTACGAGTGAAGGCTTTTTGATGAATTTAACTTAGTTGAAGCCGTAAATATCCCTTAAAACAGGCCTTTTGGCCTTTCTGCCTATATATTTGAACTATAGGCATGCCGCCTGGGGGATGATAACTTAACATGTTATCTCTGGCACGGTATCTGGCAATACAAAAATAAACCTGACCACGCTCTTTGGTGATTCTGAAATCAACAAGGCTGATAAGGCACATACGTAGGAACATAAATGACGCTTGCTTAATTATTCTTATCAGGTATATTTTGTTTTTTATAAATCAGTTTTATCTGATCCATTTTTGCTGAACTGGAATCGCAACATTTTTGACGGCAATCACAATTTGTTGGACATGTACAAATACCCATATCAATTTTTTCTGCATTAATAACATTTGCAAGTTTTCCTTCAGAAAAGATAGCCTTTTTCATTGTTTATCCTCCTCATTATAATTTTTTTCTAAAATCCATTTCAAAATATGTTTTGCATAAATGCAGTAGCTGTAATCAATTTGTTCATTTGTGAAGAGAATTCTCGATTGGGTTATACAACCACCTCCACAGCAAAATAAAGCTTCACAATGTTGGCATTCATCACGCATAATGGGAGTCTTATTAATCCATCTGCTATTATCCAATGATAGTAGTTCTTCAATATTATCGTATAAAATGTTTCCTAAATGATTATCTGAACTTTCATAATCACATTGACATACTCGTATTTCTCCATCAGGCTTAATTGATAATTGGTTCAATCCAACTCCTGCACAATCAGAGAATTTAAAACGACCGGAAATAATACTCTCAGCTTGTCTGATTGGTCGTCCATTATATATTCTAGCATCATAAAGCTGTATAAATTGGTCTGTTATTAAACTTGCCGATGCTTTATAATGATCTTTCCAATTGTTATCATTTTTTGAGTAATGAAAGAGATTGGTAAAAATATTAGCAACATTCATTTCTTTTAACCAAGGGACTAGATGCTCTTTACAAATTAATAGTTCTGGTGATAATGTTAGTGATAAGCCGAAACTGCATTTGTGTTCTATTAATATATTTATGTTTTTTTGGACAGAATCATATACGCTTTTTGGAGAAGATTTATAGACTCTATTTTTATCATTCAATTCTTTTGGACCATCGATAGATATCGCAGTTCCAATATTGTAATTATGAAGAAATTCTGCTATATCATCGTTCAGCATAGTTCCGTTTGTAATAATCGAAAACCTTATTCGAGCATCTTCGTTCGATTTAGAATTGTAATGTTCGCAATATATAACAACCTGATGTATGATACCCCAATTAAGTAAAGGTTCGCCTCCAAAAAATACGATAAGGGGTTTTGTAATTGAGTTCACTTTAATATAATCAATAAATTTATCTATTGCAATTTTAGCTGTTTTCCATGACATCATCTGAACAGACCAGTTTGCATATTCATTTTCTAAAAAACAATATTTACAACCCAGATTACATCCTTGGGTTACAATTAAGTATAGTATTTCTATTTTTTTCTGACTTGCTTTATATTCTGAACGAAGTAATTGTAATGCAGCCTTGTCAACATCATGATTATTTACCCAAACACCAATCGCTTTCATTTGAGTACTAAATACGTTATCATCTTCATTAGGCGATGTTATTATTTGTAGTTCTCTTTCAGAAACATATATAACATCCATAATCAGCGAATTAAAAACTGCATATTGATTAAAGCCGACTGGTATGCTATGAAAATATTTAGATAAAACCAATTTTAATACCAACCATAAAAAATAGTTTATTTTAATAATTATAATATAATAGTTATATTTTAACAAGGTCTAATTACTTTTATCTTCTCTTATTCATTAGGAATAAGGTAAACCTATTCATTTTATTTTTCTGTAATTATCAGCTATGAAAACTACAACTTTACATAACAACACAATTGCTTATTACCTGTTTAATGGAATTAAGCACCTGATGTTAATTGCTAGCAATTTTACTTTTAACAATAAATATATTATTATATTAACAATTATTTTGATTGTTAAAATCAAATTACAGTAATTATATGTAGTAAATGTATGGCATAATGAAATGTGAAGATTTATAATATACTTAATAAATTACTTATTTAGCCTAGTATTTATTAGAAGTTTTATAAGATTTACTTATTAGGTTAACTTAAAGGAGGGGTGATATGGAAGCTTGGATTGCACTTGCTGTATCTTTTTGTGCATTAATCGTTTCATTATGGGGAACTGTTTTTATAGCAAGGTGGAATAAAAGAACTGAGACTTTTAAAGTATTTGATGATCTATATATTAAATTAACCTCACCTGAAGTACCAGACGAATTAAAATTGGTTGGATTTACTCTTATTGATCCTTCACAAATTAATGAGTACATGGCAAATAATAAACAGAGCGTATATCAAGTATTAAATGTCTTGGAAACAATGTCATTAAAAATCTTAAAAGGTTATATTGAAGAAAACATTATAAAAAGATTTTATCGGCATCTTGTTGTAGACGCGTATGATCGATTAAGCCCTTTAATAAATTATATAAAAGTTAACAACCCAAAAATGTGTGATGTTTATGAACATTATGAGGCAATATACAATAAGTGGAAGTAGCCGAGTAGATATCAACTTTTTGAAAAATATTTTATAAAGGATGGAATGCCATTATGGATATTGAACGGGCAATAGCTTTACTTCAAAAATCAAAGACCCCCTTTCTGAAACAAGTCCATGGTTTCCCAGTAAACTATAGGTTTACCAATATGTCTTCCCCTTGTGGAGATTGCGGAGCTTGTGGAGCTTGTGGAGACTGTGGGGGGGCATGCAGAGGCATAGAGTTTGTATTTGCTCCTAAAAAAATGGAACGAGGAGGTATGCCTTGTGAAAATGATAAAAAGAGCCTGGATAACACTAAACCGGAATTGTAATCTTCGATGCAAATGGTGTTATGCCCAAAGCACGGGATACAGGCTTTCTGACAACATGAATTTGGATCTGGCTCTTAAATTGTTAGAACTGGTATATTCTATAGGTGCAAAAGATGTCCTCTTTATTGGAGGTGAGCCTACCTGCGATGATGAGTTGAATAAGATTGTAAATTACGCTAATGAATTAACTCTAAATACTACTCTTATCACTAACGGTATTGCATTAGATAATAAGGCATATTTGGATAAGCTGATTTATTCAGGATTATCAAATATAGACGTTTCTTTAAAGGGCTATTCACAAACGGATTTTTTAAATAGTACAAGTGTAGATGCTTACGACAAGGTAATGAATGCTATAAAAAATGTTGCACAAACGAAAATACCGTTCATTGTTTCAATGGTTATAACTTGTGATAATGTTGATAATTTTCTTGAGGGGATTCGTAAAGCAGTAGAGTGTGGTGCTGAAAATTTTCGTTTTTCTTTTTGTAATGATTTTTCTGCGCTAGATAGAAATGAGATCAACAATAATTATGATATTGAGCAGAATGTTTTTCATGTTATTAAAGGTTTTGAAAAGAATTACGAAGAATTGTGCAGAATAACTCATGATAACTTCTTGTTGCATCAAACATTTCCATTGTGCGCATGGGATTTCGAGTTTGTTAACAGATTAAGAAATGATTTACACATTACCTCCTCATGTCAACTATTTGAGCAAAACTCAATTATCTTTGATACAAATGCAAATGTGATACCATGCAATTCCATGCATCAGGCGCCAATTGGTAAATATGGCGAAGATTTTTCAAGCCCATCAGAATTATTGGAATATTGGAACAGTGAAAGGATTATATCATATTATCAAATGCTTGCATTAACTCCTCCTAACAGTTATGAATGTACTAATTGTGATCACTGGGAGGTTTGCGGCGGTGGATGCATTTCAAATTGGTATAATTATTCTTATGAAGATTTAATGAATAATAAGTTAAAGAGTCTGTCACATGCAGATAATTCTAATAGAAGTGTTAATATAGGAACATGATTTATAATTAAAGAAGTATTACCTATCCATGTGCACTAATAAAAAATTCTACTTTAAATCTGATTCTCTTCTAATAACTAGTTTGTTTAAACATTTTTTATATAACTTATAATCAATAAAAAAATAAAGGTGTCAGGAAAAAACACTAATTCTACAGAGTGGCTGGACAGCCGTTTGGTTCTACTACATTTATACTACATTTTCTGTAGTATAGCATGGATTTTGAGGGGATATATAGACCAAATAGACATAGTAGAATCGCTCTAAACCCCTTTAAACAGCCACATTCGGCTTCCCGCCTGATGTGTTTCGAACCATAGGCATACCGCCTCCTAAGCGGGATGTGGCGCGTTCGAGTCGCGCCGGGAACGCCAGAAACCCCGATGGGAAGCCACTTTCGGGGTTTTTTTGTGTCCAAAAATGCTTCGGATTTTATACTACATAAAAGTAAAAACCGCCCAGCGATTATACTGAAAGTATCAATTTTAAGGATTTACTCAATACTTTTATTCCAAATGAACCAAGAAGCTCTCGGAAAATACATCTTTTTGAATTTAATCTTGAATTGACTATATTTAAAATTATATAATCATATTATTAAGCCATATTGAAAGGAACTGGAAGGTGCAATTTCAAATTATCCCATACATATGGCCACTT
>JAEZOA010000064.1 GCA_023441625.1 Bacillota bacterium | reverse complement strand
GGATTCGAACCCCTGTTGCCGCCGTGAGAGGGCGGAGTCTTAGGCCACTTGACCAATGAGCCATTTTTTAATGACAAAAGCAATTATAGCATGGGCAAGTAAGACTGTCAAGAAGTCAGTTTTTTATTTTCAATGAACCTAAAAGTATTTTTTTGTGGTCTAATATATATAAATCCATTTATTAGTGGTTAAAAAAATTAAAAGTAAGGAGTTGTATTTTTACTATGGAGGAATTGGTAAGAAAGGCTCAAAAGGGAGATGATGAGGCTTTTTACTTAATTATGTCAAATGTAAAAGCTAGATTATACAATACTGCATATAATTACTTAAGGAATGAAGCATCGGCTTTAGAGGCTGTTTCAGAGGCAACCTGCAGGGCATACATCTATTGGCAAATTAAAGGATTGCAGGTACTTTTCTACATGGATAACTAGAATAATTATTAACTACTGTTTAGATGAACTTCGATATATGTCAAAAAACAGTCCTGTTGATCAGACCAATTTTGCCAATATCTATTTTATGGATGAGGAAAATGGTACTGAGATGAGATTAGATCTTATGGCATGTCTTAAACTTATCAAACCTAAGTATAGAGACGTTATAATGTTGAAGTATCTGGAGGATATTTCTGTCCAAGATATAGCTAAAGCTATAAATAAGCCTGAGGGAACTATAAAAACTTGGATAAATAGAGGTCTGAAGCAATTGAGAATATATATGAAGGGAAGCGAACAATATGTATAATAACAATAACTCGCAAGAGAACATAAAATTACCTGAGAATATTGATGATTATATTTATAGAGGAATTAAAAGAGGTAAAACCAGGAGGAGCAGCAGGATAATTAAACATACCACTGGAGTAGTTATGTGTTTGGCATTAACACTATTTATAGCAAGTATATTAGTTTCTCCAGTTATGGCATCAAATGTTTCAAAGATTCCAGGGCTAAAGTATATTGTTGAACTTGTTAGGTCTGATAAGGGACTTTTATCAGCAATAGACAATGACTACATCCAAAATATTGATAAATCCTGTGAAAAGTTAGGTATTAAGTTAACTATCAAAGACATAATTGCTGATAATAACGGTATCATTGTATTTTATTCTATTGAAAATAATAGTAGCTATAAAAGTCCTCAAATTTGGGATTACAAGCTTTTAAATGAAGATGGTGAACAGCTTAAAATGAATGCCAGCAGTGACTATATACCAACTGATGATGCAATGTATGAAGGTAAAATAGAATTTAGTAATGATGAAACTAATGAAAGCAGTAATATACCTGATGTTGTTATTTTACAGACTAATATTGCTGTAAAGAAGCCTTTATCTAGTGAAAATGATACTAAGCAACAAAATTTAAATTTGCTTTTTGCTGAAAATGGTAGTAAAGAAATATTAAATGATATTTGGGAGGTAGCTAGTCCTATTGATCAGACCAATTTTACAGAGCAGGAGAAGGTGTATAAAATAGAACAAAGTGTTGAGGTTGAAGGGCAGAAAATTTTATTTGAGGATATTAAAATTTATCCCACAGAGAGTATTTTATCTATTAGCTTTGATAAAACAAATACTAAAGAGCTATTGTCTTTTGAGGACTTGAAGATTATTGATGAAAACGGGAAAGAGCTGAATAGAAAAGATAATGGAATAATAGGCTCCTCTAGTGAATTCTCAAAAAAACTATATTTTCAGAGTAATTATTTTGAAAATACAAAGGAACTTTATATAACAGGTAATTTAATTAAGGCTTTAGACAAGAAAGATGCCTACTTTATTATTGATACTCAGCAGAAGCAGATTACTTATTTACCCAATAATTTACTCTCTATTACTGAGCTTTTTATTGAAGACAAGCTGTTATCCTTCCAGGCAGAGCTGCCAAAAGAATTAGGAAATAGCGGTTTTGAAATAAATAAAGATGTGTTTATAGACCCCGATGGAAACGAGCATAAGGGTGAAATTCCCGAAATGAGCAGTAGTGACAAACCAAACCATAATGACCGACCAAGATATCGTAATTATAGTTATGTATTAAATGACAAAAAAGGGCCTGTTAAATTTAACATTACTGATTATCCATGCAGAATAAAAGGTGCTTTCAAGGTGAGAATAACTTTAGACAACTGATGCTGTTTGTATTCCAAAGATAGAGGAAATTAGATAGAATATTTATAAATTAAAATTTCATGTTTTGTGTTATAATAACTCCTGTAAAAAAAATTACATACAGGAGTTATTGTTTTATGAGATTACCAGAAGAATTTGTGGAAAAAATGCAGGGGCTAATGGGTGAAGAATTCAACAGCTACCTTGAATCATATAAAAAGCCTAGATTTTATGGCTTAAGAATCAATACGTTGAAAATTTCAGTTGAAGAGTTTTTAAAAATATCCCCTTTCCATTTAGAACCTGTACCTTGGACTAAGGATGGGTTTTATTATCAGGAGGGTGATAATCCTGGCAAACATCCTTACTATTATGCAGGTCTGTACTATATTCAGGAACCAAGTGCTATGCTACCAGGTGCAGTTATTGGAGTTAAACCTGGGGATAAGGTTCTGGACCTATGTGCGGCTCCTGGTGGTAAAACGGTTCAAATGGCTGCCCAGATGAAAGGGCAGGGCTTACTGGTGGCAAATGATATAAATGCCGATAGAGTAAAAGCGTTGGTTAAAAATGTTGAATTGTGTGGTGTTAAAAATGCAGTGATTTTGAATGAAACGCCAGACAAGATTGCAAAAAAATTTGAGGGATATTTTGATAAAATATTAGTAGATGCACCATGCTCAGGAGAAGGCATGTTCCGCAAAGATGAAGATGCCATAAGGAGCTGGGAAAAGTTTAAATGTGAGAAATGTTGTGGAATGCAATGGGATATCCTTGAGCAGGTTGATAAGATGCTAAAGCCAGGGGGAAGTATTTTATACTCTACCTGTACTTTTTCACCTGAAGAGGATGAAATCATGATAGAGAGGTTTTTAGACCACCATGAGGGTGAATATGAGCTCTTAGAAATTCCCAAAGTAGGAGGAATAGAAGGCGGACGTACTTATTGGTCTCACGGAACGTATGATTTTAGTAAGTCAGCAAGATTATGGCCACATAAATTAAATGGTGAAGGGCATTTTGCAGCTTTGATTAAAAAGATAGATAAAAATAATGGCAAAGTAAGCAATAATGTAGATGAAACAGTAAATGAACTTAGAAAATGGGAAAAGTCGCATATTATAAGTAGTGATAGTGACTTGAAGAACTTTAACTCAGAGCTTGCTGATTTTATTGAAAACAATACAAATTTAAAATTATCTGGACATGCTTTTCAAAAAGGAAACAATCTGTATTATTTGCCTGAGAGTTGCCCTGATTTATCTGGATTAAAGGTAGCAAAGTTTGGCTGGTATTTAGGTGAGATGGGTTTGAAGGGTTTCATCCCATCACATTCCTTTGCTGTTTCGTTAAGTATTGAGAATCTGAAAAACAAAGTAGATTTTAAATCTGATGCCAAAGAGACCAATAGTTACTTGAAGGGTGAAACATTGATTATCTCAGGAGAAAAAGGTTATACTTGCATATGTGTAGATGGCTACACTCTAGGATGGGCAAAGCAGACAGGGGATATGCTGAAAAATCTTTATCCAAAAGGCTGGAGGAAGATGTCATAGTGACTATGGAGATAGGTACTGTGCAAGCGTTTTGATATAATGGTTAGTGAAGCGAGGAGGGCGGATACCTTGAAGGAGAAACTGAGATTGGATAGGGTGCTTTCAAATTTTGGATTTGGGTCAAGAACAGAAATAAAGAGTGCTGTAAAAAATGGCTGTGTTACAGTAGATGGCAAAATTGCAAGAGATAGTGGAATGTATGTTGATCCTAATGAGAGAGTTATTGAAATGAATGGAATAAAGCTTAATTACCGTAAATATATTTATTTAATGATGAATAAGCCAAAGGGTGTTATATCAGCAACCACAGACAATAAACAAAAGACAGTTTTCGATATATTGCCAGAGAAATACAAATGCTTTGATTTGTTTCCAGCAGGTAGATTAGATATAGATACGGAAGGTCTTGTTTTAATGACAAACGACGGACAGCTTTCTCATGAAATACTTTCTCCCAAAAAACATGTATCAAAGCAATATTATGCTCATGTCTTTGGTAAGGTTAATGATGGTGATATTATAGCTTTTGAAGAGGGAGTAACGTTAGATGATGGTTATAGAACTCTTCCAGCAAAGCTTGAAATAATAAAATCTGATGATATATCTGAGATTAAGCTTTCTATTGTAGAAGGGAAATTCCATCAAGTAAAAAGAATGTTTGAAGCTGTGGACAAAAAGGTTATTTATTTAAAGAGACTAAGCATGGGGCGGCTTAGATTAGACGAAGCACTTGGCCTTGGAGAATGTAAGGAGCTTGGGGAAGACGATATTGCGCTGCTTAAGGCTTCAGTGCAAAAGGTATAAATATCTAAGATAGAATTTCTGGCTGTGGATTGCAATGCTCTTGTCATAAGTTAGTAGTAAAGATAGAAAAATTAAATTATATATTGAGGTACAAAAAATGAATAAACAGAGTATACAAAAACTCGGACTATTTTTAACTGGATTGGAACAACGTATAACTGAAAACTCAAATTTTTTTAAAAAGATAACACTTAAATTGAAATCTGGAACAAAGAATTATGAAGGAATAATAACACTACAGGAGGATAGACTTTTACTTCAATACAATGGAAGAACTGACAAAATGGAGATTTCATGGCTTGCAGCTAGAGTTTCAAATATTGTCGCCCAATATGAAGCTGTGACTATAGTTTATGAAGAACGAGGAAGTACTATTTTCATAGATGCTGATGATAAAAATGTTAAAATGAAAACTAAGGAATCAGAAATAGTTGATAATTGCATGGGTCACAGCGAAACCTCGCAAATTACAAACAGGGATTATTATATAAAGGTTGGTGCAGCGGATGACGTTCTCAAGGCAATTGGAATAATTGGAGAGAACGGTAAAATTAAAAACGATATGATTAGAAAGTATAATCAAATAGATCATTATATTGAGCTTGTAGATGATATGCTTAAAAGACTTTGCACGAATTATGATAATATTAATGTAGTTGATTGTGGCTGTGGTAAATCATATTTATCATTTGTACTAAACTACTATATAAAAGATGTTCTCAAAAGAAATTGCCATTTTATAGGGCTGGATATTTCAAAAACTGTAATTGAAGCTTCTAGAAAAATTGCAGACCAGCTGGATTATAGAAATATGGAATTTAAGGTTACTGATATCAGAAACTATACAGCAGATAAGGAGATTCATTTAGCAATCAGCCTTCATGCGTGTGATACAGCTACTGATGAGGCCATTTCCCTTGCTGTAAAAAATAATGCTAAGGCCATCATTATGGTGCCTTGTTGCCAAAAAGAGATATTGAGTCAATATACATTTGATATGCTTAAAAGTATAACAAAACATGGTGTTCTAAAAGCAAGATTAGCTGACGTATTAACTGATGGAATAAGACTAATGCTGCTAGAGGCATTGGGCTATAAAGTATCTATTGTTGAGTACGTTTCACCACTTGAAACTCCTAAAAATCTAATGATTAGGGCTGAGAAGATTGGTGGTATAAACAGAAATACAATAGAAGAATACAAAAAGTTAAAGTATGAGTTAGGGATACATCCTACCCTTGAAAAACTAATTTTACCCTATATGTAATAGCAGTAAATTTGGGTGAGTTTGACACGATGTGAAAAATCATGGTACAATATTGAAAATAATGGTAGTAATAACTTATGTAGGTATAATTTTATAGTTTTTTAAATCATTAGGAGGAATTTCAATGGCAAAAAAGTCTTATGAAGAAAATGGTGTGTTATTATCCAAAAAAACAATCTATAGTGGAGATAAGATAAAGGTTAGTTATAATGGTTTATTAGCTCAATCAGGGGCTCAAAGTATTTTTTTACATGTTGGTTTCGGGGATGAATGGAAAGAATGCTCTCTAGTACCTATGAATTTTGAGCAAGGAACCTTTAGTGTGGAGTTGGACATTTTGAATTATAAAAATTTTGGTATTTGCTTTAAGGATACTGCAGATAATTGGGATAATAATTCTAGAGATAATTATGTTTTCAGTATTTCAAAAAAACCTGTCAAGAAAGAAAAAACTTCTTCTGTTAAGGCTTCAAAGCCTGCTACTAAAGCGAAGAAGTAATTTTTATACATAAAAAAATCTATGTTAAAAGAGGACTTAATTTAGTAGGTCTTCTTTTTTTAAGAACTTAATGATGTTAATAACGTAATAAGTAGGTATAATTATAATGTGGAGGGAATATTTTAACATCCACTATTTATGGTAATAAAAGTTGTTAATTAATTATTTTATAAGGAAAAATTATGCGCAAATTATTTAGTAGATTTATTTTAGCTAGGTATGAGAAGTTTAATACTCTATCTACAGATGAAGGAAGAAAACAGTTTATTCGGACAGTATATACTTTGAGTATAGGTGCATTTGCTATTGTACTTATATGGGTTTGGGGATTTGATAATCTCTACATAAAAAGAGTAACTCCAAATGATTTAATATCTCCAACTGAGTTTTCGGGTAATAAAATGCCACCAGTTGTGGCTGAAGTGAACCCTACAGATGATAACAAGCAGGTAGGAGATACAAAGCAAAAAGCTACAAAGCAAGAAGATACAAAGCAAGAAGCTACAAAGCAAGAAGCTACAAAGCAAAAAGATATAAATCAAAAAGATATAAACCAAGAAAAAGATACAAAGAATATAGTTGATACTGATAAACAGAAGTCAGAGAAGGAAAAAGTATTGGTCAAAAAAACAATTAATAAGGGTCCAAATGTACCACAGGTAGCCCTTACTTTTGATGATGGTTATAATCAAAAGACTGTGGAAAAGGTTCTAGATGTATTAAAACAGAAAAATGTAAAATCAACATTTTTTATAATTGGAAAGGTACTAGATGATTATCCAGAGGTATGGAAACGGGCGATTGATGAAGGACATCAAATATGCAACCATACAAATAATCATGAAATATTAACAAAATCGTCAGATGACCGTGTTCAAGCTGAAATTTTAGGATGGGAAGCTAGTGCAAAAAAGGTTCTTGGAGAGGATTACGTTACAAGAATGAAAAAGGAATTTCCTTATTTAAGGCTTCCAGGCGGTGGCGGTGCAAAGAGCGAAAGGATACTAGCGATAGCTCAAAAGAATGGTTACACAGTTATAGGGTGGAACCTTGAGACTTATAGTAGCATTATTAATCCTAATAAGAAGACAAATTCTGTACAGCAAATATCAGATAAAATCGAAAAGCACGTTGTTAATAAATGCTCAAATGGCTCAATTATTTTGCTTCATTTTAATCAGTATGATATAGGAAACATAGAAGATATAGTACAGGGGATTATCAACCGAGGATTTAGTATGAAAACAGTTAGCGAAATATTAGAATAAAATGATATAAATCGTAAAGCAATTAGCTAAATTTGACAATAATTAAAATGATGATTGAAACAGCATGGAATGTAGCTTATAATTTTAGGGTAGGACTAAATATTCCTAGGATATAGGACTAAAGAATTGTATTTTTATTAAATTTTGCTTTCGCAGATAAATTATGGAGGTTATATAATGAAAAGTGTTATACGAGACATATCTCTAGCAGATAAGGGTAGACAAAAGATTGAATGGGTTAGAAAAAATATGCCTATTTTGAGAAGCCTTGAGGAGGAATTTAGACAAACAACTCCCTTCAAAGGTGTAAGGGTAGTAGTTTCCGTTCATCTTGAAGCAAAAACTGCATATCTTGCAAAATTGTTCGCAATTGGTGGTGGAGAAGTTTCAGTAACAGGAAGTAACCCTCTCTCTACACAAGATGATGTAGCAGCAGGTCTTGTAGCGGATGGACTTGACGTCTATGCGTGGTATAATTCAACAAAAGAGGAATATGAAGAACATTTAAATTTGGCGCTTGGATATAAACCAAATATTATTATAGATGATGGTGGAGATTTGGTTAATTTACTTCACACAACCAGAAAAGAGTTACTTCCACATATAATGGGGGGATGTGAAGAAACAACTACAGGCGTATTACGCTTAAAGGCTATGGAGAAGGAAGGTGTTCTAAGATTCCCAATGGTAGCTGTAAATAATGCAAATTGCAAGTATTTATTTGATAATCGATATGGTACAGGACAGTCTGTGTGGGATGGAATAAATAGAACCACTAACTTAATTGTGGCAGGTAAAAATGTTGTTATTGCTGGTTATGGCTGGTGTGGTAAAGGTATTGCAATGAGGGCAAAGGGATTTGGAGCAAATGTTATTATTACAGAGATAGATCCTATAAAGGCTGCTGAAGCTATTATGGATGGGTTTAAGGTAGCGAAGATGTCAGATGCTGCTAAAATTGGAGATTTGTTTATCACTGTCACTGGCTGCCGCGATATAATAACAGCTGAGCATTTCAAGAATATGAAGGATGGTGCTATTTTATGTAATGCAGGTCACTTTGATGTTGAAGTGGCAGTTGACCAGCTTGAAAAGCTTGCAGTTGAAAAACAAGAGCAGAGACACAATATTATGGGATATAAAATGGAAAATGGAAGATGGATAAATTTATTGGCAGAGGGTAGATTGGTTAATTTAGCTGCTGGAGATGGACATCCTGCTGAAATAATGGATATGAGCTTCGCATTACAAGCTTTATCTGCAAAATACATGCTTCATAATTTCCGAAAAATTGGAGATAAAGTGATTGATGTACCAGAAGAAATAGATAGAACAGTTGCGGATATGAAGCTAAAATCCTGGGGTATAAAAATAGATAAGCTTTCAAAAGAACAGAAAAAGTACTTAAACAGTTGGACAGAGTAATAAAAATATGCTGCCGCCTTCTGATTGAAGTATTTTACGGACGGATGCTCTTAGAGGAAGGTTGATAGAGCTACAATAAATTAAATAGGGGGACCGATCCATGCTAGTACTTTAATAGAGTATTGTGCCAAATACGGGGCATGGACATAATAATGACAAATCTTGATTTAATTATAAAAAATATTGATATACTCACTATGGATGATGCAAACATGCTTATTAATAGTGGGTATATTGGAATAAAAGATGGTAAAATTAGTTTAGTATCTGATAGTCTTCCAAATGGACTCCACTCAAAGCAGGAGATAGATGGAAGAGGTAAAATTGCTATGCCGGGACTTGTTAATGCCCATAGCCACAGTGCTATGACCTTAATGAGAAACTATGCTGATGATATTGCTTTAGAGTCATGGTTATTTAATAATATATTTCCTATTGAGGCAAAGCTTACGGAAAATGATGTATATTGGGGTACAATGCTCGGCATCGTAGAAATGCTAAAATCTGGAGTTGTTGCATTTGCGGATATGTATATGTTTATGGATGAGGTTGCCCGTGCTGTTACCGAGACTGGAATTAAAGCTAATATATGTAAGAGCCCAATACAGTTCTTTGAAGGCGGTGAACTTAAAAGGTTAGACAAGAGTCAAGGAACTATAGATTATTACAATAAATATCACAATTTTGCTGATGGAAGAATTAAGGTATTTGTTGAAATACATTCCACATATATGTTTGATGAGAAAACTCTTAAAAATGCTGCTGCACTTGCAAAACAGCTCAATACAGGTATTCATATTCATCTTTTAGAAACAGTTGCAGAGGTGGAATCAAGTAAAAGGGATTATGGTATGACCTCTGTAGAAATCTGCAAAAATACAGGTGTGCTTGATGTTCCTGTTTTAGCTGCTCATTGTGTTCACATGACTGATAGTGATTTGGAGATAATTAAAGCTATGGGGTGTAGTATTGCACATAACCCGACTAGCAATTTGAAACTGGGAAGTGGTATTGCAAGAGTTCCCCAAATGCTAGAGATGGGTATTAATGTGTGTTTAGGAACAGATGGTGCTGCTAGTAACAACAACCTAAATATGTTTGAAGAAATGAATCTAGCTGCACTAATACATAAGGGTGTTGCTATGGACCCACAGCTGATGAATGCAAATACTGTATTAAAAATGGGTACTTGTAATGGTGCTAAGGCACTTGGCTTTGGAGACTCAGGTATAATTAAGCAGGGAATGAAGGCTGATATCATACTGGTTGATACTGATAAGCCACACTTCTATCCAAAGAATAATCCTATGTCAGCCATTATTTATTCAGCTCAGGCATCTGATGTTGATACTGTAATTATCGATGGAAAGATTATTATGCAGGAAAGGCTATTTAAGAGTATTGACGAAGAGAAAATTAAGTTTGAGGTAGATTCCCTGTCTAATAAACTTCTAGGTCGGTTATAATTTTTGTAATTAGCATAATTTACATAAAGGGTTTTTTAAATAAGTGTCAAATATAAATATGGATTAAAGAATAATTTTTTAACCCTGGGGGATTATGCATGTCAATAACTATTAGCTTATGGTCAACTTTACAAGAAGAGATAAATAGATTTCTAGATAGCTATTATCAAAGTAATGTTCAATATAAAGAAGGCTCATGCCGATGGATGGTGGATTTTTTTAACCCATTGGATTCTATCGACATGATAAGTGCTTTAATGGATAATACACATAATTTTAATATTACGATGTATATACATATGGAAAATGGACATTTACAAAGAATTACTGAGAATAATTATAATGATGTAATAAGAGGACTTATTGAGATATACTATTTGCCTGTATAAAATGATATTTTGGTCTCATTTATATTATAAAATGTTATGCTATAATAACCTGAGGAATGTTTATAAGCTCCATTATCTGGCATAAAAATAATGGAGATACTTTTATAATAAAAATTAAGGGTCATTATAGACTCTGGAGGTAAGGTATGGATAAGAGTCAGGAATTAAGTATTGAACAGGAAAATCACTTAGATGCAAATGGGCAAGGAGATTTTAACCAATTTAATTTCATGAATAGACAAATAAGCAATTTGGAAAGAGAACTTCTACTAAATAATAGGCCTATATGTAGTAATTTTATGAGCAATTGGACTAAAGTGATACTTTCTGCGTTGGCTGTATTCATTCCTGGAATAGGTCAATTAATAGGTTTGATTTTTGGCTTAGTATTTATTTCAGATGATATTAATGCTGACAAAAGGTCTTATGGTGCAGCTTTAATAACAGTTTCAATAGTGGCGTTTATAATCTCAACTCTTTTTTGGTTTATGTTTGCGATGGCATTTGGACCACAAGTATACTATTAGAATTATTTTATGGGGGTTATAAAGATTAACAAAGAAAGTGTAAGAAAGCAATTTATTGATATGCGTAATAAGCTTGAGAGAAGCGATTTATTAAATAAATCGAAATGTATTACTCAGGTATTAAAACAACTTGAATGTGTTAATAATGCAAAAAATATTATGTGTTTTGTTAGCTTTGGAACTGAGGTTTACACACATGAATTGATAAAAGAATGGATACATGAGGGAAAACAGGTTAGTGTACCCTGTGTGGCTAATTATACTAAAGAAACTAGGAATATGCATGGGGTTAAAATAAGTGATTTTGATGAACTTACTGAAGGGGGCAAATACGGAATACTCGAACCCAAATTTATTGAAGGTAATATTATTCCCCCTAATATGTTTGACGTGATAATCGTACCAGGGAATGTATTTGATATTAATAAGAACCGTATAGGGTATGGTGCTGGCTTCTATGATAGCTTTTTGAGTAAGGTGCCACGAGAATGTTGCAAAATAGGAGTAGGATTTGATTTTCAAGTACTAGACAAAATTCCTTTTGATGAACATGATGTGCCACTAGATTTAATAATTACAGAAAAAAGAATAATTAAATAGAAATGATTATAAGGGCTACTTGATTAGTATATTGCTAAGTTGAGAGTCCTTTTTTATTCAATGGACAAATTTTAATATTCAAACATAGTGAATATAATTAAATAGGTCTTATAGATTTTCAATATTTATTTGAGAGATGAAAAGAGGTCTAAAGGTTGAAAGTAATAAAATAAGTAGTAAAAGGGGGGCTGAGTCCATGCCAGTACTTTAATGGAGCTGTGTGCCAAAGGGGGCATGGACCTATATATGACAAAACTTAAGCCGAGAAAAATTTATATTATTTATAAGGGACGGGTTAATATAAAAGACTTACTTTATAAAGTACTTTTGCCATTAGCTGAGAAAATAGTGATGTAAGGAGGTAACAGTTTCTATGCTAGGGTTTAGTAGACCTAATATTAATTACCATATTGGAATATATGTGAGACAGAGTAGGGACGAAAACGAGGAAAATATAGAAACAATAGAGACACAGAAAAGGTTACTAGTAGATTTTGTTATAAAAAATAATTTAGGTACTATTTTTAAAACTTATGTAGATGACAATGTTTCTGGAGCTGGCTTCGAAAGACACGCATTGGAGGAACTGAAAAAGGATGTTTTGGCATGTAATATTAATCTTGTGATTTTAAAGGACTTGTCAAGATTAGGCAGAAATAATGCAAAAACTCTTCTTTTCCTTGATTTTTTGGAGGAGTATGGAGTACGCGTCATAACATCAGATGGTAGATATGATAGCCTTAAAGATAACGAAACTGTTGGAATAGATACATGGTTTAATGAGTAGTATGTTATAAGATAGACAAATGCTACAACAAAGGATATAGGCGGATTTCAAAGTTATCATTTCTGCATTTTTTTCCTTTTTGGTACTCAACTTTTTCTAAAACGCTTTTAAGCAAAAGGTTTTTATCATCAGCAGTTTTTAAGTTTGGGTACTCATTAATTAGTTTTGTAACTCGGGGGATAAAATCAACTTTATGAGATTTTCTGTCCATTGCCTTTTGATACATGATCGAAGTATCTGCAATTGATTGCTTTAGGGTATCTATTTTTATAGCGATGGCATTAGATCTCTGAGTAAAAGTATCCAGTGAGTATACGCCCTTTTCAAGAAGGTCAAAAATATTATCTTTTTGGGTATAGGCTTCACTGAGCTGCTTTTCAAGTTGGATTACGCTGCTTTTTAAAGCCGATTCAGTACTATCAACATCTTCTGTTTTGCTGCTTATATCGAAATTGTATTGTTCTAGATATTCTTTAAGAGCAGAAAGTACACGAGCTTCGACATAAGCATATTTGCTGCTTTTGTTCCCACATTTATTTATACACATAAGATGTGGATCTGATTTCAAATAGGGTCTATAACGCATTTTAGCACCACATACGCCACAAACAACAATACCTGCAAGGGCATTGCTTAGACTTGTAGAAGGCTTAACAGGGGACTTTATATTTCTTTGCATAATAGTTTTAGCCTTTTCGTATATTTCCTCAGAAATTAAAGCTGGATGCTTACCTTCAGAGACTATCCACTTATCTTCAGATAGTTTTCTTTTGGCAATTTTTTTCTTACAAGTCCGGTAATTTAAAGTTTTTCCCCATGCAATTTTACCAGTATATAGAGGATTTTTTATTAAACTTGCAACAGCCTGGCAAGTCCATTTATTATTTCTGTTTGTCTTTAAGCCCATGCTGTTTAATCTATCAGCGATTATTTGACTTCCTACTGATTCGTTTACATACCAATCAAAAATACTTTTAACTATATCCGATTGTTCAGGATGTGGTTCTAAGGTACGACTAAGCTTTTCTTCCTTGATTATGTAGCCATAGGGGGGGAAGGGGGAATTATAGTTGCCACTTTGAACAGAACGTATAACCCCACGCTGAAGGCGCTTATTAATCATCTTATACTCCTTGCGGCTCATGAATGCCTCAAATTCGCTGTATTCTTCATCAAATTCGTTTGATAAGTCATATTCCTTATCAGGAGTAATAATTTTGGTACTGGTGTTTTTAAAGGCCTTTAGGATAATGCCCTGTTCTTCCATATCTCCACGACCTAATCTCTGGAGATCCATTACAAGTACAGCATCATAAAGACCAGCTTGAACATTTTTTAGAAGCTCAAGCATAGCTGGCCTGTACAAAAGACTTTCGCCAGAAACTAATTCTTCATATATTTTAATAATAGTAAGCTTCTTTGCTTTAGCAAAGTTCAGCAAATCTTTTCTATGCTTGGATAAGGTCTCGCCTTTGCCTAATTCTTTTTCTATTTTTTCATCTTCTCTTGATTTTCGAAGATAGATGCAAGTTTTTGTCATAATGATACTCCAATTTGATATTTAATATGGTTCAATCGTACCAATAACTTGGTTATTAGTCAATATTGAGGGTATGATATAGGAGTAGGTTTAGTTATTTTTATATTGATGATTGTACATAATAATGCTATAATTATGTTATTAAATAAATCAAAATGAGGTGATTAATTATGCCACAGATAAGGCCTATAACTGAACTAAGAAATACAAATGAAATTTCAGAATTATGTCACAGGCAAAACGAACCGATTTTCATTACAAAAAATGGATATGGCGATTTAGTTGTAATGAGTATTGAAACATATGAGCGTCAGCTCGCACTTGTTGATGTATACAAAAAGCTTTCCGAAGCTGAACAGGAAATTGCAAAAGGTATTCCTTTGCTAGATGGGGAAAACGTCTTTAAAAAGTTGAGGGATAAATATGTCGGAAAGTAATTACAGCCTACGATTTACACAAAAAGCAAGTGAGGATTTGGAGCAAATTTATATCTATATTTCAGATAAACTATTTGCTGATATTGCAGCGGAACGACTTCTTGATAAAATTGAAAATAATATCATGAGATTAAGGAATTTTCCATACTCGTGCAGCTATGTTTTAGATGAACTACTAAAAAATAAGGGATATCGCAAGCTGATAGTTGATAATTATCTGGTTTTTTATTTGGTGAATGACACAGAAAAGCAAGTAGTTATAATGCGTATTCTTTATGGTGCACAAAACTATCAAGATTTACTTTGATTCTTAGCATGGTTAAATGGCTAATTTTAAAGAAACATTTGATACCAAAATTTATCTTAACTCATATTTTATATATAAGATACAATTTGGTTTCAAATATTATTTTAACATAACGGTAAAATAGTAAAAACTCAAGTCATTGTACCATCTTTAATATGATAATCTATGGCATTATTTGTAGCAAAATCAATAACTTTTTTACTCAAGAGATTATAATAGTCTTGATAGTCCTTATATTTAGTAACTAGAGAATTATAGTTTAGTCTTCATTAGTCTACCTGACACTCTTTATACATGGAACACAAATTTACGGCTGTATAATTGGCTCCGATACATCACTACTCTAACTATATACTGCGGTCAAATACCCTTGCGTATAATAAATATACAAGGGTTGCTTTTTGATCTGGGCACCTATATATTTAATAGTTTTTTCAAGAAACTATCGGATACTCAGTGTTCTCAGCACTGGGTATTTTGCGTTGTATAGGCCTGATAAATATAATTTTTCTTGGTTTAAGCTTGGATATCAACAATCCTCCTACAAAAAATCCTGATGCTAATCCAATAATGAATACTTGTATAACATGTGCGGTAGTATAAAGCTGCATAGCCTCACCTCCCATCCTTTGTTTTCTATCTATAATGCTTTCTGATTTTTTCCTTCTTTTTGTGCATCTAGCTCTTTGTCAGTACCTATGTATTCATATTTTAGACCTGTAATTCGAGTAAGCACATCTGCTATATTGTTAAGTCTTTTTAATCTCTCTTCAGGTGTAATATTAGGTTTAATTATCACAGTTTCTGACATGCGCACTCCTCCTTGTTACAAGTCTATTTATTACTGTCTGTCCGATATGCTTTAAGAATCTCTTTTTACTTCATCCTACTCAGTGTCTAAATAAAACTTAGTCCAATCATATCCATACTTTTTAAATTTATGTCTTTGCAATCAGCTTTGCAGTATCTGGGTATGGTGTAGCAGTCCCAGATTCAATCATATGGCCTATTACAAAATACAAGAGTTTTATATTAAACAAAATAAGCTTAGCCATAATTAAAAGATCAGAGACAACCATATCTTTTACAAGCTTTTTATCTTGTGAAGATTTTTTGTTGTATTCTTGTAACTTCAGTAATGTTGTTGATTAACTATACAAATCTTGATATTACAAAAGTAAATATTATCTCAAAGGCCGGAAGTACTAAATCTATATATTAGCAAAAAATAGAAAAAGCAGAAATGAAGGCACATTGATAACAGCTGATGAGGACATGGATTGGATTGATATAATTGCATTTATAAGCATCACTCCATTATTATATGAACTTGCCAATCTATTGATGAAACCAATGCTTGATATGATATTTGATAAATTTCATTACTATTTTTTTGACAAAAGTTGGCATGGGGGTTATTATGAATAAAATTTTTGTTTCAATTATTATAATTCCATTTATAGCAATTCTTATGTTTAAGGCAATTGCTATTTCAGATTTCGATTTAAAGCAGCGCTATTTAAAAGATCAGGTTGATCTAGTAGCATATCAAGTAAAAATCACAGGTACACTTACAGATGATGCATATAATGAATTTTTAATTAAAATAAATAAGCTTGCAGATTTTAGTTCGGTATCTAGCAGTATTATCTTAAAAAAAGGGACATATGTAAATGGAGTTATTACAGGATTGACAAATTACACAATTGGAGAAGTATTAAATAAAGGTGAAGCATTTTTAGTATATATTAAATCAAGTAATGTATCTAACTACAGCAGAATTCAAAATGGAGGTGTTAGCCTTGATGACACAGAAAACCTTTTCTACACAGCAAAGGCGCAATGCCGGATTGAAGCATATAATGGAGAGTGATAATGGTGGTGCATTGAGTGTTGTGTTCTTAGGCCTGGCAGTTATACTTGTATTAGTTATCCTTATACTAAGTATTGCTGACTATTCTCTCTATTCATATAAAAAAAAGTCTATTGCAAGTGCAATTGATTTCTCGGTATCAGCTGCTGTTCAAGAGAATAATGTGGAGCTTAGTAGAAGGGGATATGCAGCTGGAGTAGACGAATCAGCAGGAAAGCTTTCTACTGATAACATAATCATAGATAAAAATATTGCTGAAACAGCTTTTTTTAGTACTCTTGAAAAAAATGTGGGTATTAAAAGAACTGATGTTATTGCAAATACAATGATAATTATTATTAATCCAACATCAAGCTCAATGAATTATATAATAAGCAATGACACAAAAGATATATCAGGAAGTGTTACAGAACCTAGTAGCCTGGAGAGTATAATCAATACAAATTCAATACAGTTTTGGGATGCATCGCTGCCAGATAGTGAACTTGTATATGTAAATGGCAACCCAAAGACAAATGAGTTTAAAAAGAAGCCTTATTACATGGTATTTATAAAGAACTTTGAAATTGATGGTTTGTTTAAAAAACGTTTAGCAACATTTATTTCATTCAAAGGCGCAAATATAGAGCGTAGTAAGGGCAGCGGAAACAATGAGTAAAATTGAGATAATTACTAAAAAGCAAACATTTGTAAAAATGCTTTAAAATACCAAACTCAAATGGTATAATACTCCTATTATTAAATTAATCCATTTCATCAGGCTTGGTGATTGGATACATGCAGGGTGTGTTAGTCACTGTCCCATCTTACAAAAGAAGGGAGGTGGCGGATATGAGTACATTCCAATCAATATCTTTAATGATAATGTTTTCTATGTTTCTTATATCGTTGCTCTCCTTGGTTATTAGCATAATCAAGCTAAACGAGCGAAAAAAATAATCACCCTGTACTGGCATACAGAGTGATTAAAATAAACTTTTAATTTTCTATGTGACTGCCGCATCTTGCGGATATCCAATCACCATATTTATATTATACCAATTTCAATTCAAAAGTAAACATCTGTAAAATAAAATTTAAAATAAGTAAAAGGAGAATATGAAAGCAATGTTAAAAAAAATCTTTTGCATGATGATAGTTATTGCTATTTCAATAATGAGTATTCCATCACTGGCATCCACTACAGCAAATATAAAAATCAACCTAAACGGAAATCCAATAACTTTTAACTCAAAGCCCAGATTAGTAAACGGAAGAATCCTTGTTCCAGTTGCCACAATAGCAAAGGAACTTGGGGCAACGGTAGAATGGATAGCCGAAACTGAATCAGTTATTATCACACAACCAAATAAAAATAAAACAATTTACTTAAAGATTGGACAAGCAAGTGCAATAGTAAATGGAATGGAAATTGGATTGGATTGTAAACCAGTAATTATTGAAGGAAGAACTTTTGTACCACTAAGGTTTATTTCAGAGAACTTTGGAGCAAAGGTTAACTGGAATAGTAAAACAAAAACTGTAAGCATTACTTATAAAATTCCTGTGAGTGAAGAACCACCGATTTTACTTCCACCGTGGGAGCTTCAAACCACAGGCTCAGCTATAACAGTAATTGATTAAAAAGTTGATTTAAGGAAGAAATTAGAGTAAAGCAATAGACACATTACTGAATAAAAAAACAGTAAAACAAATTTTAGGAGGACACAGATTATGAAAACTATTAAGAGAGCGTTAGCAATACTTTTAGCAGTAGCAATGATGGTAATAGCAAATGTAGTACCAGTATCAGCAGCACCTAGCTTCACAGACGTAAAAACTACAGCCTGGTATTACAACTATGTAAATAAGCTTGTAGATCTAAAAATAACAGCTGGCATAGGCAATAACAAGTATGGACCTGACAACTCAGTAACTAGAGCTGAATTTGTAACATTTCTATGTAAAGCAACAGGGCTATCACAGGAAGAAGGCTATGCATATAACGATACAAAAGACCATTGGTCAAGCAAATGGATATCCGCAGCCGTTGAAGCAAATATAATTGACAAGGGAACAGCATTTAATCCCAACAAGGCAATAACAAGGCAGGAAGCTGTAGAAATGCTGTGCCGTTCTTTAGGACTACAGCAAGACACAACAATGACAACACCATATGCAGATATAACAAGTGAACAAGGGTACTCCAATACAGCATATAAGGAATATCTGATTGTAGGTTCAGTATCTAAGGATAAGAGATATTTCTATCCTGGCAGCTCATTAACAAGAGCTGAGACAGCAGCTGTAATAGTTAATCTTGTTGACTATAAAGCTGACACAAACAGCTACAAGGCGAAAAAGAAATCAGAAATGGACAGTCAAAAAGCAGAAACACAAACATATGAAGCATGGAAAGATAGTGTTAAAGATATATCTCCAATCCTTCTGAGCAATACAGATGGGCTTATAAAAGAATCAGTGTATGACAGCTACAAGTACCTGAGAAATGAGGAAAAAAAATGTTTTGTAAATTGGGGCGATCAGTATGGCATGACACCTGAAGAGTTTGAACAGGAAATGGTTAAGGTAGGAACAAAGTACGGTAATACATGGGCTAATGTAGATTATAGAAAGTTGGATGAACTAGAAACTAATCTAAAATCGCTTTGGGAAAAGAATATAATCAACAATTATCTCAAAAGAAATCTTGATAGAGTAAAAAATAGAAAAGTGGTTTCTGAAGGTAAATTTATAACAAGTACAGGTATGCTAGTTTTTGCTGATTGGGGAAATCCAGTTCTTAGAGGTACATTAAGATATAAATATTCGGCTCCAACTACCAAAGAGGCTTTAAATTCTGAAATTGTTGGTTCTACAGGTAAAGCTTCTCAAATAAACACATGGTACGAGCAGGATTTTGAAATTACCTTTTTACCACAAAGTGATGGATTAAAAATAACGGGAATGGATGCTATATCAGATATCAGAATATCAAAATAAGTTGGGTGAGGATATGAAAAATACTTTGAAAAAAACTTTAAGTTTAATAATAGTTGTCGTTATTTTGATTACGACTTATATTTCTGTACAAGCTGCTGATGATGGTGGTGGTGGTGAAAGTGAAACAGGAGTTTTAAAAATCGCTTATGATACAGCAAAACCAAGACATCAGGCACTAACAATGACGGTTGATCCAGTTGATTCACAATCCCCTATACAAGCTTTTTGTGTAGGGTGGACATTCAAATTCATCAGTTTAAAGGATGATTCTTCAATTGAAAATAGAGTTATTAATGCGTTCGTTCCGTTATCTGATTTTAAGCCTGATGGTGAAAAAAAAAGATACACATTTCCATTAACTTCAGATTGGACTGGTGAGTATACGGGCATTGCAGATGGCAAGTCAATCCGTGATATGATACTTGACGACGAATTGGACAGTGACAATAACAATCTCAACGAACAAATTAAGTATGACAGTATACTACATTCTAATTTTATTGTTCTTGCGGATGCATGTATCCAGAAGTATAGCTATCGCAACGGCAAATATACTCCTTTAGATACATTTGCAAACAGTAAATGGGATATAGATGAATATTTTTCGGAGTTTTCACCAAAATTTAAGACTAATACAAAGGACAATTACTTTGTCTTAAGGTTGTTGTTTGACCCTGAACTGATTACCTCGACCGTTACACTGAAAGACCCTCCTGATGGACTCAAAATAAACAAAGGGGAGTCATTCACTATTACAGGTGTAGCTACACACTGTAAAACTGTTGACGTCCTCATCAATGGAATATTCTATCACGACGTCCTCCTCAATGGGTTATATAAAACATTTAATTGTGAACTTGATACTGCTACAGGTTATTACAAAGAGTACAATGTAAAAACCACTTACACAGCTACTGAAACTGGTGATTATGATGTACAATTGAGAGGGTATGATGCTAATGGTGAACAAATTTTTTCAAAAAAGCATACGGTTCATGTTGTAGCTCCTGAGCCTGAAACTGGAAATATTAATATAAGATGCCGCCTACTTTCCGACAATTCTATAATTTCAAGTAGCACCATTCCCAATGTACCCTATGACACAGCTAAGACCATAACAGCTCCGACACTACAAGGTTATCAAGCCAAAGGCTCATATTCTTCCTACAGCAGCAGCACACCATCAAGCTCAGTCATGCAGGCTGGTGTGATGAGCCAGACCGTCACACTATCAAGCACAAACCAAAATGCTTATTTGGACTTTTGGTATGATGAGGTTCAAGGCCCTGTTGCTATTATAGATGGACCAACACAGGTTAAAGCAGGGAATGATTTTACTTTGTCAGGTTCACGTTCATACTGTAAGCAAGCAGGGGCAAAAATTGTAGACTATAAGTGGTCTGTACCAATAACAGGAGTTAGTGGTACAACATCTTTCGGCACACCAGGTATATACACTGTCACTTTAACAGTAACAGACAGTAATGGTCTTACAGACACAACCCAACACGAGGTTGAAGTCACTCCCCCTACACCAAGTGCAAGTATAAGTACCTCTGGAAAAATAAAAGAAAACAGAAAAATTACAGTTAGTGGGCGTAACAGCAGTTCGCCAGAAAGATACCCTATAAACTGGTCAAGGACTACATGGAAGATAGAACCAGACTTAGCTACAGGTGCAGATTGGGATTTTGGTGTAAGACTTGAGGATGGGACAGTATATAAATATTCAAATGGAAAAGCTCTGAAATATGATAATGACACATGGGTAAATACAGGAATAAGTTTCAACACTATCCTTAATGAGCAACGTGTATTTGATTTTCAAGCAAGGAATGCAGGAACATACAAAGTTACTATATACATAGAAAACTCATATCCTGCTAGTGACACATATAACGGTGTAATAATGGTAAAAAATGATGAGTCACCAGTTGCTAGTTGTTTAATGCAAGAAGTTAACCTTCGTGAATATGATAATCCACTAGACAATACAAAACAAAAGTTTGCTATAATGCCTATAATTAGTAAGAGTTATTCTCCAGATGGTGACACTATTGTAAAACATATATGGGGCTATAGATGGAACAGTCAAAATAATGCAGATTCAAACGGAAACCCTATATTAACTGATGATATTACCGTAAGCAAATATCAAGGCAATGTATCTGATCCTTTTTTGCCTGATTCTGGGCAAAGGTTAATTTTAGATAATGATAATGATACTAGTATTGAAATATGGACATATGATGTTGGCATGTATTATCCAGAACTTATAGTAGAAGAAGGTATATTAGATAATGAAACTATAAAAGAATTGTTGCTTCCATCTGACATACGAAGAACAACAATTAATGGAGGATGGTGATTTGTGTGAAAAAGGTTTTATATATACGAATTCTAGGCTTATTTATGATGTTTTTAATATTACTTACTCAATTAGCTGCAGCTGCTACACTTCCCGAATATGGTCCAGGCAAAAATGATAATTTAGCTCCATACGCCTCAATGGATTTAAGCAAGAGAAAAATGATAGATGTAAACATATTTAACGATGAAACTACAGGCTATAGTATGGCTACATTGAACAGTAAAGTAAATGAAATGATTAAACCAAAGCTAGCTCAAGAGGGTGTAGATTTTAAAGTTAATGTTATATCTTCTGAATATAAAAACATTTATGCTAAACCGGTGGGTGATTGGGAATGTGTAGCTAATTCATCACAATATCATTATGATAGCTACAAATCATCTACAAGTGGAATTAATATACTAATAAAAATAAGCAATAATTTAATACGGTGGTCATCAAGTTCAAATTCTGGAGATTTGTATTCTCAAACAAATGGTTTAGATTTTGACAATTATATTTATAAAGTTACTGTTAGTGGAGAGCATGATAAAGCAAATACCACAAATACTAAGGAATATTATAAACCTACTACAAGAGGTAGTGATGATGATAATTGCATAATTCGTGTTGACAATGGTTCTTATTCAACAATTTCAGTTTATAGAGCAAAAAAGATAGCACCTACAACAACTTTTAAGTATCAATCAGATTCTAATTACTATATACCAGATTTTACTTATACTTATGACAATTCAAAAAATTATAACCCTGGTAGCATTTATGGTTCTATAAGTATCTCTTTGTTAGATAACAATAGAATGTTGATACATAATTTTAGTTCAAAAAATATAGGTACAGCTACCTATTCTGATTTTTATGCAACATACTATAGCGATTACAATAAAAAAAAGATTATAGGTAAAAGTTATTTGTTTAGAGCTACAAGCTCTTATGAAGGAGGAGGTTTTACATTCGATTATCCATCTAATGCTGTAGCTTTCGACATAGGAGTTGAAGGAAGACATTATATGGGTGAATATGAATGGGATATGTATGGTAGATTTACAGGTGGTTATACTTTTTATGACAGCGCACTAAGCAAAAATGGAGAAAGTCACTTTAGCGATGGTAAAGAATGGGAATGGCTAGAACTAAATATAGGGACATTTTATATAAAAAGACCCTCATTTATCTCAGAAAACAGCCAAAAAACAACATGGAGAGAAGGAGCAGAAAAGTATTATGTATCATTAAGTAACAATAAATTTGCTGAAAACTTATACCCAACTGGAAAAGGTAGATCATTACAAATTTTATTAGAAAAAGATATAAGTGTTGTGAGAATGAGTAATGTAGAGTTAAAAGATGATTTTTATTCAATAGTAAAAAGTATTAATTACAATGGTAAATTTATAGACAATTCTAATTTAAACACCTCATTTCAAAAGTTATCAAATTACGTTACCAATAAAAACACAAACGTATACTTAGACTTAATAATTCAATTAGGTAGTAGCAACAAAAGTGCTCTTGAGCAAAAAATTAATGAAAAATTAATAGATTATCTTGATGGTGAAAATATTAATTTACATTTAAATTTAATTGAGGGCAAGAAAAAGGATCCAGATGTTTATAGTTTTAATAGATTTTATTTTGCCGAATATGGTTATATAAATGATAAATATTCTTTAATTATTAAATACTATAATGAAGATGACGGAAAAGTGTATAGCACATCAGCTTACATTTCACTCGATAATTCCAGCAATACGCCAATGGCATTATATATGACAGATTCAGGTTCATTGCTTGTTGTATCAACTAACTATATAAGAGAATTTGTACCAAATGGTACTGATTTGATTGAGAAAAGAAACTGTAAAATATATGCATACGATAACAGTTATTATATAAAACGTCCATGTTATGCTCTTAATGATGAAAACATTTACCTTTATGGAGTCTCATTCTACTCATCATCCAAGAGTTATTTATTTAGATTTGATATACCCTCATTTCAACTTGTACCCGCAAAGGAAGGCGAAGTTCCTACGCCTATGAATGAAGATTACATCAAAACAGTTAATAATACGTACCAATATTGGGCTGATGACACATATAAGTATGTAACTCTACCAAATGGTTCGAGCATTTCATTAGGGTACAAGCCCGATTGGCTTATAGGTAATTCAATAACACAAAAGCCTATTTATATACCAGAGCCGCTAAATGAATCTATTGATAAGATACCAGTAATAGAAGATGTGGATAATAAATATCTGGTGTTTTTAAGTGATAATTCAATGCCTGAGTTTGATGATTCAACCACAAAAAGCACATTTATGAGTAAATTGAGCACTGCTGGCTATACTTTTGTTGGTATGGGAAGAAATACAAATAGTGAAACAATGCAAAATATTATTTCTTCTGCTGGTAAAGGAAAATACATTGATAATAACAATATAGATACTGCCATAAGTGAGCTGGCTTCATACATTAAATCTTTAACAGTTAAACCTTCCAATACTATCGAAAACGGAAGTTATATAGTAGTCTCTGAAAACGAAACCCCTATCGAATTTGAAGCAGGAGGCTTAGACGATTCAACAGGGGTTCAGGCAATTAATCCTGGAGCTGTAAGAAGTAAAGAATATATCACAGCAAGTAACAGTGGTAATTACACAATAAGTAAAAATGGTTCAGATATAGATACCTTCAAAATATACTGCTATGACACAAACTTAAACTTAGTAAGTACACCAATATGGCTTGCAACAGATAATAGGTTTTCAGTTCCATTAGGCACTTGCTATATAAAGTTACAGCTTTCAACTGCCAATACAACAGCAGCTAATAGGTTAACAATAATAGATAATTCTGCCTCTAGTGGAGAATCAATAGAATATAAGCCAAATGTAACGGACAGTGAAAATGACACAGCTGACATAGTATTCAAATTTGACCATGATAATAAAAACATCGCAGGAGCAGCTATTACCAATCCATCTGATAAGCTTACTCTTAGCGGAGTAGAGTTGTCAGCTCCAATTGAAAGGTTTACAAAGCCAGGAACATATAAAATATCAATGTATGCAAAGGACATACCTAAACAAATCGCAGATTCCACAAACCTATTGCCAAATGGTGATGCAGAAACCGTGGATTCCTCTGGTAAACTATCAGATTGGAGTACATGGGCTGAAAATTCAGCAATAACTAATTTCACTAGAACAACTACAGCCGATTGGAAGATTATAGGCAATGGTAGTTTTGAAATTTCTACTTCTTCAGGAGCTGCAGGAGCAAATAGTGCTTGCTATTATAAAGACTTGGCAGTTTCACCAAATACAAGCTATAAGCTGAGTGGATTGCTGTTAGCTCGGAAATGTTCAGCTAACTTTGTGGTATATGAAATGGATGATAACTATAATATATTAAAGAGTATATCAACTAATGAAATTGTAAATAATGCAGTACCCCAAGAAAGCTTTGCTTCCTTTACAACAAGCTTCAGTACAACTAAGTTAAGAGTACACATTTTAAAAGGAGGTACAACTAATTATGTTGCAGGAGCTAGAGACTATATATTTGCAGATAATATCACGCTGACTAAGCTTCTTCCTGATTCAAGATTTAATGAATACAGGAAAACATCAAAACCTGCAACAGCAACTATCTATGCTCACCGCTTGCCACGAGCTGAATTTACATATCAAATTGAAAATTCAGCAGGTTCTTTCAAGATTAAGAATTTAGCAGATAATCAGTTTTCTTATGACCCTGACCATACTGATAAAGCCAACAAAGGTATCATTAACAGTCAATGGCGTTGGGCTGAAATAAAGCCAGATGGAACAACAACCTGGTATGATGGCAAAGTACCAGAAGCAACAACATTTTCAACTGGTACTCAAATACTTATGTGGTATAGGGTACAAGACAGTGATGGACCAAATGGTATAGGAGCATGGAGTATGCCTAAAGTGGTTAGTACAGACGGAAGTTTAGCTGATCCAGTGGCACTTTTTACAGCAGCACCTAATCCACTGCCTATGCAAAATGAGTTAACCATCACAGACCAATCCTATAGTACAAATTTTGGTGGAACTATTACATCAAGGACATGGACTATGCAAAAATTAGGTTCAGCAGCTCAAACATTATCTTTTGATAGATCTGATACAACAAACAATAGATATTATAAGACGTTCAGAAGCTTAGGCTTTGGTAAATACACAATAACTTTAACTGTAACAGACAGCTATGGAAAGGTATCTAAACCGTATAGCCAGGCTATAGATGTAATAGATAATATTAATCCTACTGTATCAGCTAACCCGGCCTCTGGAACTTTCAGCGAAGAAGGTGGGGCTACAATTACAGTAACTTGCAACGATAGTACTCAATCAACCACTTATAACAGGGGCTTAAAAACAATAGACTATGTGTGGTCAAAAAATGCAACACAACCCCAATCAGCAGATACAGTAAGTACAATTAATATTTCAAGTGAGAAAACTTATACAAAAAGCTTTACAGCCTCACAAGCAGTAGAAGGAACTTGGTACTTATATGTTAAAGCTGTCGACTATGCAGGAAATACAAGTAATGGGGACAGCTATACCAGATTTGGACCTTATACAGTTGAAACCTTAAGAGCTGGACATTTTTACGTTACAATGATGTTGGACGTAGGTTGGAGATCCTATTATTTCGATGTTGATAGGGGAATAGATGATAATCATGACGGAGAAATAGATAGATATCCAAGACGAGCTAATACAGACATTGGAACACTAAAGCTGCCAATAAACTATTTTAATCTTGTTGGACATGACCGGACATACATAAAGGCTGGTTATAAGGTAAAGGGGAAAATAGATATTATAGGCAATCCTGATTGGGCAAAGTTTGGGATCAATTATATTATTGAGGGTAAGACTTATACAGACACTGTAGCGTTAACAAAATCCACAGGAGATACTTATACCTTTGAATGGATTATTCCGTTAGAGACTGATAACAAGACCTTTGTTAGCTTTGATTTAGTTACTAAGAAAGGTAATAAAACTTATGGGAATGAGAAGTGGACAGATGTATGGGATTCTAGAAATACTTCAAGATTGGTTTTCTATGTAAAGGGCAAGGCTACAGATGATTTGATTTATGTTCAAAGCCAATAGGTCAGAGCTTGACTGGAATTAGTATTGCTTATGCTTACCTGGTAGTGAGGAAGTACTTAATTTAAATTAGCAATGTTGGCTTGCCAGCTTGCTTTGTTTAATCAAGGATGTGTACAACTTGGGTACATACCATCCAATAACTTAAATATATAACTTTAAACAGCTTAGAAATAGGCTGTTTTTTGTTGCACAAAGGATGTAATCAAGTTGTACACATGAAAATAAGTGGATTTCTAAACAAGTTTTTATAATTTACATATGTGGGGGTATAAATAATGGATACAATTAGAAAAAGGGCAAGAAATAACTGGTTTTATAGTTACAATATTATATTTGACCTAGATGTAAGTGAACATGCTATAGTTATTTACACTTTTCTATGTCGTTGTGCTGATAGTGAGAGCCAGTGCTTTCCAAGCTATGAATATATAGGCCGCGCTTGCAAAATAAAAAGTAGAACAACAATTGGTGCTGCGTTAAATGAACTTGAAAAAATAGGCTTAATAGCAAGGGTAGCTCAATATACTAAGGATGGCCGACAGACCTCTAATTGTTATTGTATTTATGATACCCCAAGAGATGAAATCAATACCCAAGAAAAATTATCACATGAAAATGAAAGTATACATGAAGAGCAATCAGATGTTGAAGTGGTGGAATCAGCAGAAAATAAAGAAAATAATGGTATGACCATTGATAATATAAGGGCTATGGACGCAAATAAAAAAGATTCTATAATAACAAAAAATGATAGTGTCCATTTAATGGACACACGGGTGTCCACTAAATGGACAGGGGGGTGTCCACTAAATGGACAGGGGGGTGTCCGCTCACTGGACACGAAGTACTACCCATAAATATGGACTACCCATATGAAGTAACAACAACCAAAAACCAGTCTGATATTATTTCTGACACTGAGGTACAAAAGGAAGATCAAACTCCTGTTGTTGTTAATTGTGATGAAATAGACTTTAATGAACTGAAAAAAGAAATAGACAAAACCATAGGTGGGCATGTTAATATAAAAGTGCTTACAAAACTTATAAAGGATAGGAGTATAGAAAAGATTAAGTACTGCATTGACAATTGGTTTGGTATAATTGGCTCTCAAGCAATAGATAGCGTTGAAAGCTTCTTTGTTAAGGCAGTAAGAGAAGGTTATAAGCCTCAGAATTCAGGACAAGCAAGTAGGGTACTAAATGGCAGCAACCGGTCTAACTTTGAGCAACGAGAGTATGATGATGAATATTTTGAGAACTTTTTTAACAATACAAAAGTCAATGTCTATCCTATAACATATAGTGAACGGTATATTCGGGATATATCAAAAAAAATTAGAGCAAATTTAAGGTTTAAAATAGAGCAGGGTGAGTATATAGGAAATGCACCCTATGGCTATGTTAAGTCCATAAATGAGAAAAACAAACTTGTGATTGACACAAGAAATGCTCCTGTAGTTAAGGAGATATTTAACTTATATAAGAAGGGCTATGGTTATGCAGCGATATCTAATATGTTAAATGAAAAAGGATATCCATCACCATCGTCAAAGAATTCAGATATTCCTATAACGCCATGGAATCAGGTGTCAGTACAAAGAATTCTGTGCAATAGGGTATATATAGGAGATACAGTACAGGGTGTAAGTGAGAAAATAAGTTTTAAAAACAAGAAGACCAGAAGACTCCCATTTGATAAATGGATTATTACAACTAATACACATGAGCCTATTGTTACTAATGTAGATTTTGATGAAGTGCAAAAGCTTAGAGCAAAAAAACGCTCCAATCAGGGTTATAACAGGAATATATCGCATCTTCTCAGCAATCTAATTTACTGTGGAAAATGTGGTAAAGTGATGTACGTCAGAGTGAGGAAAGATAGACCAGTAGGATATATTTGCAGCTCTTATGCAAAGATCGGCTGTGATGCTTGTTCAAGTCATTATGTTACTGAACAAACGATAATAGATTTAGTAACAAAAGAATTATTAGAAATGTTAGAAAACAGAGAGCTTATTGAAAGCTTTAATTTAAATAACAAGGGTATACGTGACCAGGAGAAGGATATAAGAGAAAAAATACAAAAAGCTGAGCAGCAGGTAATAATTAAGCAAAAGCAGCAAGATGTGCTATATAGCGATAGACTTGAAGGGAAAATATCTGAACAGCTTTTTACAAGAATGAATCAGGTAATAGAAACTAGAATAAGTCTTTTAAAGCAAGAATTGCAAAAGCTCAGAGAAGAAGAGGCTAAACAAATTGATAAGATGTACATCATAGATGATTTTATTAATAAAATAAAAAATCAGGGTATTAATAAAAATATTGTTGAATTAATGGTAAGTAGAATTACAGTATATGACAGCAACGATAAGGTAGAATCCATAGGAACAACTATCAATAATGAAGAATTAAATAATGGTTTGATAGTAATTGAATATAATTTTAATAACTGGAGGGAAGCTTAAAGCTTCCCTTGACTAACTGTCCCTAGATCATAAAATTAGGGGAATTGGTCAAACTGGAGATATTAATGCTGACCTGATACCCGGTAATAGTGATATTGATATGTTTGTTTTATGTACCACGATTCCAACAGCAACTGAAAGAGAACGTGTCTATACAAAATATTCTAAGGAATATTCGGAATGTTTGATGAATGTATGCAACGGTGGAATATGGGGTTATGGAGATATTTTAATTATTGATGGAATTGATGTCATGTTTATGTATTTTACGATTGGTGAAATGGAGCAGTATTTGGATGAAGTTTTACACGGAAAACATTCGGAAAGAGAAGATGGATTTTTCCAACGGGAAGATTATCCAGTGTTAAAAGCATAAATATATTGTATGAGAGTACTACAGAATGGACGTCAATGATAGAAAAAGTTAAGAAGTGCCCTACCGATATAAACCCTCTGACTGCTATAATTCGATTAATGCAAATTATTAAAAATTCAATTTCAAGTAATACAATAGAAAAATCTGTAGAAGAATTAAGAAAAATTACTTCAGAAACAGCACAAATTGGTAATGACTTATTTATGAAATGACAGTATTTTTATATGTACAAGGTATCACTAAAAAATCAGGGAAGCCTATGGCTTCCCTGAAATCGTATACACATAAAATACTAATAATGCTCTTAATCTAAAGTTCCTTTTATAAACAAATCCATCAATTTATAGCCTTCGTTAATAAAAATATCAGTTTTTTGAGCTTCAAACTCATCATAGCTAGAAGCAGTAGAGTTTATTTCCTTAGTGCTGTCATATATGATAAAAGGTACTGGCTGCGCAGTATGTGTGCGTAAACTAAGAGGAGTGGGGTGGTCTGGAAGGACTAATACCCTATACTCTCCATGTTTTTTAAGTCCTTCTAAAACTGGTCCAACAATATGAGTATCAATTAACTCTATAGACTTAACTTTGTTATCTATTTCATATCTATGTCCACACTCATCAGGAGCTTCAATGTGTACATATACAAAATCCAGACCACTATCAATAGCCTTTAATGTAGCTTCTGCCTTTCCATGAAAGTTTGTATGAATATTGCCTGTAGCACCCTCAACATCTATAGATTCAAGGCCAGCGCAAATACCAATTCCTTTTAATAAGTCGACAGCAGATATAACTGCTCCTGTCTTATTATATTTTTTCTGGAACGAGGATAAGGATGGTTTTTTTCCTTCGCCCCAAAGCCAAATTGAGTTTGCAGGTCTGAGCCCACGTGCCTTCCTGGCTAAGTTTACTGGATGGTCTTTAAGAATATTATAACTTCTTTCCATCATATCAAGTAAAATTCCAGACTCTTCCTTTGGTAAATAGTCTTTAATTTTTTTGTCAGAAATATCGTGGGGGGGAGTGCACCCCAGATTGGTTTTACCATTATTCCATACCATACAATGCCTATAGCTGATTCCAGCGTGAAAAGTAATATTATTATCTTTAAGATTTTTATTTATTGCTTCAATTAAAATACAGGCTTCATCAGTTGATATCTCATCTGAACTATAATCTATCATAATTTTATCAGCATATTCTGGCTCTGTTTCAGATAAATAGACCAAATTGCATCTTAGGGCAACATCAGTGGGAGAAAGCTCTATACCCATACTTACAGCCTCTAATGGAGAACGGCCAGTATAATATATTTCAGGATTGTAGCCCATAACCGAAAGATTTGCAGCATCGCTTCCTGGGGCAATCCCATCAGGAACAGTTTTTACCAGACCAACTGTTCCTTTTGCTGCAAGCATATCTATATTTGGTTTTTTGGCGTATTGGAGCGGTGTTTTATTATCTAACTCTGGCATTCGATAATCTGCCATGCCATCGCCTAGAATTACAACATATTTCATTGACATAGGTCTCCTTTATAATGATATTTAAGATAATTTATTCTACTGGTGTTGTGACTACCCAGCAGGTCTTGTGGTGATATCCTTTTTGATGTATACCACCATAAGAAGTTTATCCCTTTACAGCAACCTTTGCCCAAGTGTCCTTTAAACCTACAGTACGGTTAAACACAAGCTTATTTTCGCTAGATGTAGTATCTACGCAGTAATAACCCATCCTTAAGAATTGGAACCTTTCACCTGGCTTTGCCTTAACTAAGTCTGGCTCAACCATAGCATTTTCAATAATTTCTAACGAGTTTGGGTTTATATTTGAACGAAAATCCTTTCCCTCTTCAACATCTTCAGGCTCAATTTTTGTAAATAAATGGTCGTACAAGCAAACTTCTGCTTTAATTGCATGTGAAGCTGAAACCCAATGCAGAGTGCCCTTTACCTTTCTGCCATCAGGGGAGTTGCCTCCTCTTGAAGCTGGGTCATAGGAGCATCGAAGTTCAATTATTTCACCAGTAGCATTATCCTTAACAACACTCTCGCATTTAATAAAGTAAGTGTTTTTTAAACGAACCTCACGGCCAGGTGCTAAACGGAAGAATTTATTTGGAGGATTTTCCATAAAGTCATCCTGCTCAATATATATTTCTCTTGAAAATGGTACTTTTCTAGTACCCATTTCAGAATTCTCAGGGTTGTTCTCAACATCAAACCATTCAATCTGACCCTCTGGATAGTTCTCAATAACAACTTTTAAGGGCCTTAATACAGCCATTACTCTTGGAGCACTAGCATTAAGGTCTTCTCTTATGCAATGTTCAAGTAAAGCAAAATCTACCAGGCTATTATTCTTTGCAACGCCAATCTTATCACAGAAATTTCTTATAGCTGCAGGGGTATATCCACGTCTGCGCAAACCTGATAGTGTAGGCATTCTAGGATCATTCCAACCGCTGACATAGTTTTCATTAACTAACTGTAAAAGCTTACGTTTACTCATTTGAGTATAAGCAAGGTTTAGGCGGGCAAACTCAATCTGTCGTGGTTTTGCGGGTAAATCAATATTATCTTTCACCCAGTCATACAGTGGCCTATGATCTTCAAATTCCAGTGAACATAGTGAATGGGTGATGCCTTCAACCACATCCTCAATTGGATGCGCGTAGTCATACATAGGATAAATACACCATTTATCACCTGTCCTGTGGTGAGTTGCTCTTAAAATTCTGTATATAACAGGATCTCGCATATTTATATTTGGAGAAGCCATATCTATTTTAGCTCTTAAGACCTTTGAACCATCTGCAAATTCGCCATTTTTCATTCTTTCAAAAAGGTCCAGATTTTCCTCTACAGACCTATCTCTGTAGGGGCTGTTTTTTCCAGGCTCAGTCAACGTTCCTCTATAATCTCTCATTTCATCAGCTGTTAAATCACAAACAAAAGCTAAGCCCTTTTTAATGAGCTTTACTGCACAGTCGTACATGATTTCAAAGTACTCTGATGCGTAAAAGAGATTATCCCAATTAAACCCGAGCCACTTAACATCTTCCTTTATGGATTCAACATATTCAACATCTTCCTTACTTGGGTTTGTGTCATCAAAACGAAGATTGCATTTTCCGCCATACTTTAATGCGGTACCAAAATCAATGCATATTGCCTTTGCATGACCAATATGAAGATAGCCGTTTGGTTCAGGCGGGAATCTTGTGCATACTGTGTTATTTGGCACTCTACCAGCCGCCAAATCTTCGTCTATAAAATCATATATAAAATTAGAAGCAACAAATTCTCCGTCGGTAGAACTATTCTTTATTTCCTCTGACATATTTAGACACTCCTATCTATAGCATTTTTTAGTTTATCAATACCGATATTTATTCTTTTTAAGGTTTCTTCCTTTCCTAAAATATCTGCTATTTCAATTGCGCCACCTGGAGTAACCGACTTGCCTGATATAGCAGTTCTTACAGGCCATAGTATAAGGCTGTTTTTTATACCTAATGCCTCAATATGCGCAAATAATGCTTGGTGTATTGTTTCTTCTTTCCAATCGCTGATTGCTTCTAAAATAGGGTACGAAGCCACTAAGCTTTCTAATGAAATTTCCAGGTTGGTCTTGCTTTTCTTATGAATATACATCTCAACATCATAATCTGGTAATGAATCTATGAAATCAATAGTTTCAGGTATTGCTGTCAAAACTTCAGTTCTGATTTGAAGGAGCTTGCTGATTTTTAAGGTATCAATATTTTTATTTGATAAAGCTTTCTCGTAGAATGGCTTTGCCAATCTATCAAATTCCTCAACTGGCATTTTCCTGATATATTCACCATTCATCCAGGTAAGCTTGTTAATATCAAAAATTGCTGGAGCTTTGCTGATACCAGATATATCGAAAACCTCTTCCAATTCCTTCAGAGAGAATATCTCTTGATTTGTGCTTGGACTCCAACCGAGCAGTACAACATAATTCACTATTGCTTCAACTAGATAACCCATAGAAACTAAATCCTCAAAGGAAGGGTCACCAGCTCTTTTGCTAAGCTTCTGACCAGATGCCTTAAGTATTAATGGAACATGAACATAAGTGGGAATATCCCATCCGTATGCCTTATACAAAAGATTATATTTTGGAGTAGAAGAGAGATATTCGTTACCTCTTACAACATGTGAAATAGCCATTTGGTGGTCATCAATTACGTTAGCAAAATTGTAAGTAGGCAATCCATCTGTCTTTATTAATATCTGATCATCAAGCTCGCTGTTATCAACTGTTATAGTTCCATAAACAGCATCGTCAAAGCTTGTAGAGCCAGTATCAGGCATTTTTTGCCTTATTACGAAAGCTTCATTATTCTTTAGCTTATTTTCAACCTCTTCTTTTGAAAGACCACAGCAATGGCGATCATATCTGTGACCTTGACCAGCCGCATCCTGCTCTTCTTTCAATTTTGCCAGTCTTTCCTTTGTGCAGAAGCAGTAATAAGCACCTCCAAGGTCAACCAACTTTTTTGCATATTCAAGGTACATGCCTTTTCGTTCGCTCTGAACATATGGACCGAAATCTCCACCAACATCAGGGCCTTCATCATGAGTAATTCCTGCTAACTTTAAGGTCTTGTAAATAACATCAACAGCACCCTCTACATAGCGTTCCTGGTCAGTGTCCTCTATCCTCAAAATGAATTTTCCATTATCTTTTTTAGCAATTAAGTACTCATATAACGCTGTTCTCAAATTTCCTATATGCATATAACCTGTTGGACTAGGCGCATATCTGGTTCTAAAATTTCCCATTAAAAATTTCCTCCTATTTTTTATATTAAAAAACCCTTCGTCCAAATGCAGGACGAAAGGTAATCTTCCGCGGTACCACCATGCTTGGCAAAAAATGCCCTCTTAGCTACTCTATAACGGGAGCTGCCGTCAAGCTTACTTCAGATAAAAATATGTATCTGTTTCTTCAGCTTAATGCTCGGATACCTGTTTCCATCAATGTTCATGCAGACTTTTCACCACCGTCAGCTCTCTTTGTTGAACTTAAAGATGTACTTATTATCGTCATTGCTAATAAATATTATTTGTTATCATATTATATTATTTTAACCAAACGCGTGTCAAGGCTTGTAGGAAAATGATTATGACAAATCAGCTACTTGTATTTTTTTACTTTAACAAGTCAAATATTCCTTGAAAACCCTTCTCTTCAAAATCAATCATTTCCTTAAAATCAATTAATTCATCCCTTACTATATCATTTAATAGACTCTGACCTAATACTTCAACAGGAGCTAAATCGTCTGTGAAAATAAGCTCAGCTTTTGTAACTTCCGCTAAATTATCTCTTACATATTGTGATACGTCTAGTAATGGACTTTTTGACTCAAGCTTATTAATATTATTTTCAAAAATATTTTGCATATCACTATCGTTTGATGCAAATAGCAATACATTAGTACTGCCATTTAAATCGCAGGTAAAAGCCTTATTCATAACGCTTTTTACTGTCTGAGTAAGGTATTGATTTATAGGGTTATCACCCTTTGATTTCATATTTATATTAAGTATAATTACTCCATTTGGTTTTAAATGCTCAGATACTTCTGTGAAAAACTCTTTCGTTGCCATATGAAAGGGTATCGTGATATCGTGGTATGCATCTATCATAATAACGTCATATGTTCCACATCGTTTATCAGATAGAAAGGTTCTTCCATCCGTCTCATAAACAGTTGCTTCATCTTCCTTGGAATCAAAATACTCTTTTGATAAATCAACTATTTTAGGATCAATTTCAACTGCATCTGTTTTTATATTCGGATAATAAATTTTCGCCTGTTTGGCATATGTTCCTGTTCCATTGCCCAAAATCAGAAGCTCAAGTGTATTGGCGGGATTAAAGTTACTGATAAATTGTGGTGCCATCAAGGCGTAATCATAATAAAGACCGGATAAGGTATTATCCTTCTGATACACTGATTGAACACCAAAGGCTACATTAGTAGACAGATAAACAGAGTCTTCATCCTCAGTTACCTGTAGATAGTTGTATAAAGACTCATCCTCAACAATACAGTTTGTCCAAAAGGCATATGAATTTGAAACCGGCGTTAGTAATATTCCAAAAACAATTATTGCACTAATTGAAACCCTTGCTATTTTTGATTTTGAAAGAATGAAATATGTGAGACATATTAAATTTAAAACTAGTGCAAAGATTAAAAAGGTTTTACTTGTTCCAACCAATGGAATTGTAACAAAGGTAGGCAAAAAGGTTCCGATAATGCTGCCAATGGTATTCATTGCATATATTTTTCCGGCAGTTTTACCTGTGTCCTCCATATTAGTAACACCCAGCTTTACTAAATATGGAGAAACCATACCTAAACCAATTAACGGTATTGAGAATAAAATTAAACAGGATATAGCCGAGCCGGTAATAAGTAAATTACTTGGGAAAAATAGTGCTAATAAGCCCATAATTGCCACAATAACATACTTACCTATGAATGGTATAACTGCAATCCATAAGGCAGCTGCCCATATGATTATGTACAACCTGTTCATACTATTATGCTTGTCAGCAGATCTTCCGCCAAAAACATTGCCGATACTCAGAGAAATCATTATTAGGCCGATAATTACTGTCCATATTATTTGGGAAGTTCCAAAGTATGGAGCGAGGAGTTTTGAAACACTGAGTTCTACTGCCATAATAGACATTCCACAAAAAAATGAAGTTAAATACAAAAGAGGCTTCTTATTCATAAATTTTACTACCTTTCCTTTCAAAATTTTATCTGCTTTAAACGTAAAATAATAAGGATATAATATTTTCCAATGTTCACCACTAGCAAATATTCTACCTTAATCTAGTGGGAGATAAGCGATGTTATGATTCTAGACAACGAGTTCTAATAATTAGTGGGAGTAAAAACTCCCACTGAATATTAAAATTCTATTTATATAGTTTATAACAGTTTTGAATAATTGTGAAATGTTTATTTGCGACTTTTACTCCAACAGCTTTTACCATTCTGAACATATATTACATGATAATATGATTAAAAGGTTAAATTGTGATTTGTTTTAGAAATTACTAGACTAAATGTGACAAATTGATATATATATAAACAATTTTATCTTGTATACAATGAACAATTTGTATATAATAAAAGAGGTGATATTACTTGGTTTCAGGTAATATTACCAGGTAACAATAATAAAATACATTTTAAAAACTAATAATAAATTAGGCAAGAACCAATATAAAACTTTAAAGACATTTTAATTCGTTGATATTGCCTTAAATTAAGGGAAGGGGACTATTTTTTTATGAATTTCTTAGAGCAGATTTTGAGCAGAGCAAAGCAGGATATCAAAACTATTGTACTTCCAGAAAGCAATGATATTAGAACCTTAAAGGCGGCGGCAATGATTCAGGAACAGGGGATTGCTAATATTATTTTAATTGGAAATAAAGATAATATAAAGGAACTTGCTGGAGAACTTGATATTTCAAAGGCAAAAATTGTGGATCAGGCTGATTTTGATAAAATGGACGAGTATGTAAATACCTTATATGAGTTAAGGAAAGCAAAAGGTATGACTCTTGAGCAGGCAAGAAAAATATTGGAAGAAAACCCATTGTATTTTGGAATTATGATGGTAAAAGTCGGTGATGCAGATGGAATGGTTGCTGGTGCAATTAACTCTACTGCAAATACTTTAAGACCAGCACTTCAGATATTAAAGACTGCTCCAGGTGCAAAATTGGTTTCAGCATTCTTTGTAATGGTTGTTCCAAATAGTGAATATGGTGAAAATGGTGTATTTGTTTATGGAGATAGCGGACTTGTTGAGAACCCAAATGCAGATGAGCTTTCTGAAATTGCAATAACTTCTGCAAAATCCTTTAAGACTTTAGTACAGGCAGAACCTGTCGTTGCAATGCTCTCATATTCAACCTATGGAAGTGCAAATAGTGTATTGACTCAAAAGGTAATAGAAGCAACTAGACTCGCTAAGGAAAAAGCACCTGAGCTCCAGTTAGATGGAGAACTTCAGGTTGATGCAGCAATAGTTCCTGAAATTGGAGAGTCAAAGGCACCAGGAAGTAAAATAGCTGGAAAGTCAAATGTTCTTATTTTCCCAGATTTAAATTGTGGAAATATTGCATATAAACTTACTCAAAGACTTGCAAAGGCTGAAGCTTATGGACCTATAATCCAAGGAGTTGCAAAACCTGTAAATGACCTTTCTAGAGGCTGCAGTGCTGAGGATATTGTTGGCGTTGTCGCAATAACTTGTGTACAGGCTCAAAATGCATAGAAAAACCAATTTAAGGCTAAAATTGAAGTTTCATCAGCATATGCTGATGAATTTAAAAAAATAAATTATAAAAATGAAATTTAAATTGCAGAGGAGATGTATTTCTAAATGAAGGTTTTGGTTATTAACGCAGGTAGTTCTTCATTAAAATATCAGCTTATTGATATGACAAATGAAACAGTTCTTGCAAAGGGATTATGTGACAGAATAGGCATTGATAATTCATTTATTAAACAGACAAGAGGAACTGAAGAGGCTGTTGTAATTAATAAAGTGTTGAAGAATCACAAGGATGCTATTGAGGCTGTTATTAGTGCACTTACAGATGACAAAATAGGTGTTATTAAGAATATGTCGGAGATATCAGCTGTTGGACATCGTATAGTACATGGTGGTGAAAAATTCAACAACTCAGTAGTAATTGATGAGAAGGTTATGAATGCTGTAAGAGAATGTATTGATGTAGCACCACTTCACAATCCACCAAATATTATCGGTATTGAGGCTTGTCAGCAGATTATGCCAAATGTACCAATGGTAGCAGTCTTTGATACTACCTTCCATAGCTCAATGCCTGACTATGCATACCTTTATGCTCTACCTTATGAATTATATGAAAAGTATGGCATAAGAAAATATGGCTTCCACGGTACTTCACATAAGTATGTTGCAGAAAGAGCTTCTGAAATGTTGGGTAAGCCGTTAAGCGATTTAAAAATAATTACCTGCCACCTTGGTAACGGATCAAGTATCTGTGCAGTTAACAAGGGTAAGTCTGTAGATACCTCAATGGGCTTTACACCATTACAGGGCTTAGCAATGGGAACAAGAAGTGGTACTATTGACCCTGAGGTTGTAACTTTCCTTATGGACAAGGAGGATCTTACACTTAAAGGTGTTAGCAATCTATTAAATAAAAAATCTGGTGTTCTTGGAATATCAGGTGTTAGCAGCGATTTTAGAGATATTCATGCCGCTGCTGATGAAGGAAATAAGAGAGCTCAGCTTGCAATTGATATATTCTGCTATGGCGTTAAGAAGTTTATTGGTGAATATATAGCAGTAATGAATGGTGTAGATGCAATTGTATTTACAGCAGGGGTAGGAGAAAACAACTCCATTGTAAGAGCGCAAATTTTAGATAACATGGATTTCTTGGGAATAAAAATAGATTATGAGAAAAATAAAGTAAGAGGACAAGAACTTGATATTAGTGCTGCTGGTGCGACAGTTACTACACTAGTAGTTCCAACTAATGAAGAACTAGCCATCGCAAGAGAAACAATAAGATTGTTATAGTAATAAATATGGTTTAAAGAGGGATTAATAAATTAGTAATTAAGGTTAGTAATTAATATAAATTTACCGAAATTGAATTATTGACAAAAGCTGTATTAGTTAGTATAATATCAGTTGTCGGTTTTTAAGAGGTTACTTATGAGAGTGAATGTGTCTGATATAATTAAAACTGAAGGAGCAGGGAAGGACGTCGTTTTTAATGACGATTTGCCTGAGTTACTGGAGTTTGATACTTCAGTTGAATTTAAACCTCCTTTTAAGTTTACAGGGCGCATCGTTAATTTTGGTGGCCTGTTGAAACTAAGTGGTGAACTTCATTTTGAGTTCAGTGCAAATTGCCTTAGATGTCTCAATCGTGTTGAAACGACTGCAGATGTGGATGTAGAAGAGATTTTTGTCGAGATTCCAAAGTCCGATGATGTTGAGGCATATACATTTGAAGGTAATGTTGTTGATATTGATAGACCACTTATGGACAATATTATTCTTGCTCTGCCTATGAAAATTATCTGCAGTGAAGACTGTAAGGGCTTATGCAAGGCTTGTGGTAATAATTTAAATTTAAAAAATTGTAATTGTGATGAAAGCAAAATAGTAGATCCAAGAATGGAAATACTTAAAGATTATTTCAAGTAGGGATACTTGATGGTTGCATTATAGTAGGGAGGTGTTATTGATGGCAAATCCAAGAAGTAGATGGTCCAAAGCAAGAACAGGTAAGAGAAGATCCCAGTGGAAGCTGGCATCTCCAACTTTAGTAAGCTGCCCACAGTGTCATGTTTTTAAGCTGCCTCACAGGGTATGTGGTGAATGTGGTTATTATGATGGCAAACAGGTAGTTAAAGTAGAAGCTAAATAATATATTGTCATTAAAGCAGCAGGAGCTATTCTTGCTGCTTTTTGATTTTTATTAACATATTGTTTGTTTATTTTTCACTTTATTTACAAATGATAGTGCTATAGGATGGTGTTATTTTATGTGTAACAGAATTAAAATATGTATTGTTCAGCCTGGTAGCATAGCTCAAGAAGCTGGGATAGAAGCAGGAGATTTTCTTTTATCTATAAATGAACAATCAATAAAGGATATATTTGATTATAGATATTTCCAAGCCTCTGAGGAATTATTACTCGAGATAGAAAAACCAGATGGGGAGATTTGGGAAATTGAAGTTGAAAAGGATGAGAGTGAGGATTTAGGTCTGGAATTTGAAGATTCTCTTATTGATGGTGCAAAAAGTTGTACTAATAAGTGCATTTTCTGTTTTATTGATCAGCTTCCAAAGGGAATGCGTGAGACTGTATATTTTAAGGATGATGATTCAAGACTATCCTTTTTAACAGGGAACTATGTTACATTAACTAATATTAAAAATGAAGAGCTAATGAGAATTATTAACTATAGAATGTCACCTATTAATGTATCTGTCCATACTACAAATCCTGAACTACGAAAATTTATGCTTGGTAATAGATTTGCAGGGGATGTATTGGACAAGATTAGGCTGCTTACTGATAATGGTATTGAAGTAAACTGCCAGATAGTATTATGCAGAGATATTAATGACAAGGATGAACTTGATAGAACTATTAGGGACTTAGCTGAATTTTATCCTTTAATAAATAGTGTTTCCATTGTGCCAGTTGGTATAAGTAAGCATAGAGAAAATCTATATAAATTAACTCCATTTGATAGAGAAAGTTGTACTGAGGTTATTAATAAAGTACATAAATGGCAAAATCAGCTGCTTAAAGAGAAGGGCTCACGAGTCATATATTTATCTGATGAATTTTACATTAATGCTGATAGGAATGTGCCAAATCAAGAGCATTATGAGGGCTTCCCACAAATCGAAAATGGCGTTGGAATGCTAGCACTGTTTATAAAAGAAGTAAAAGATGCCCTTGAAGAGAACTTTGATTCTGGCGAGCAATGTTCACAGCAGCTTAGTTGCACTAATACTTTTCAAAATTGCAAAAAAGGGATTAAACGAAAGATTAGTATTGCAACAGGTAGACTTGTTTATAAAAATATATTACAATTGGTAAATGAAATAACAACGGTATATAAGGATATAGAAGTTAATGTATATGAGATAGAAAATATTTTTTTTGGACAACATGTTACTGTCAGCGGGTTGCTAACGGGCGGAGATATCGTCGAGCAGCTTAAAGACAAGGAGTTAGGCCAGGAATTATTGATAAGTAGAAGCATGCTTAGAGCAGAAGAATATGTACTATTAGACGATTATACAGTTGAACAAATTGAAACAGAATTGAGTATTAAAATCCGTATTGTGGAAAGTAATGGAGCGGATTTTGTTGATGCAATAATCGGAAGAAATGCGGAGGTGTAGGATTTGAGTAAGCCTATTGTGGCAGTGGTTGGTAGACCTAATGTTGGAAAGTCGACATTTTTTAATTACCTGGCAGGTAGAAGGATTTCTATTGTAGAAGATACCCCAGGGGTTACAAGAGATAGAATATATACAGAAATTGAATGGAGAAGAAGGAAATTTACCTTAATTGATACTGGTGGTATTGAACCATATTCAGAGGATATTATAATGCAGCAAATGAAACGTCAGGCTCAAATAGCTATTGAGACTGCTGATGTTATAATTTTTATGGTTGATGCAAAAGATGGAATGACAGCTACAGACAAAGAAGTTGCAACAATGCTTAGAAAATCTAACAAACCAGTTATACTTACTGTAAATAAGGTTGACAGAGTTGGTGATCCACCTCCTGAAGTGTATGAATTTTATAATTTGGCTATTGGTGATATGATAGTAATATCATCGATACATGGATTAGGTATAGGCGACTTGCTGGATACAGTTTATGAACACTTTCCAGAGAATATTGAGGATGAGGAAGACGAGGAAATAATAAAGGTTGCTGTCGTTGGAAAACCAAATGCTGGTAAGTCTTCGTTGATTAATACAGTACTTGGAGAAGAACGAGTTATAGTCAGCAATGTTCCTGGAACTACAAGAGATGCCATTGATACGCATATTGAGAAAAATGGGCAGAAATATACGTTTATTGATACAGCTGGCTTGAGAAAGAAAAGTAAAATTAATGAAAGTATTGAAAAGTATAGTAACATTAGATCATGGACTGCAGTTGAACGAGCTGATGTTTGCTTGATTATGATAGATGCTCAAGATGGTGTAACCGAGCAGGATACTAAAATAGCAGGTTATGCTCACGAGCAGGGCAAGGCTTCAATTATAGTTATAAATAAATGGGACTTAGTAGAAAAAGAAACTGGAACTTTAGAAGAGTACAGAAAGGTAGTTTACGAAGGTCTTGGTTTTATGACTTACGCTCCCGTGGTTTTTATATCAGCAAAGACTGGACAAAGAGTTAAGAATCTTTATGAGCTCATTAAATTTGTAGCAAATCAGGCGGCTTTTAGAATTTCCACAGGTATGTTGAATGACTTGATAAATGAAGCTACTGCTATGGTACAGCCTCCTTCAGACAAAGGAAAGAGACTCAAGATTTATTATATGACTCAGATAGACGTAAAGCCACCAACTTTTATTGTGTTTGTGAATGACTTGGAGCTTTTTCATTACTCATATGAGAGATATATTGAAAATCAGCTAAGAAAGAATTTTGGGTTTGAAGGTACGCCCATACGGTTTATTCATAGACAGCGTGACAAGGAATAAAGAATAGAGCCAATTAGCGGCGGAAATGGTGATATAATGGGTTTTTTTATTATTAAGATTATATTTATTTTTATAATTGGATACCTTCTGGGAAGTTTAAACACTTCTATAATAGTAGGTAAGTTCTACGGTATTGATATACGTAAGCAAGGCAGTGGAAATGCTGGAATGACTAATACACTCAGAATACTCGGAAAATCAGCTGCCGTTCTTGTTATAGTAGGAGATGTATTAAAGGGAGTTTTATCTTATTTAATAGGTGATTTAATAGTTAATACTGTGCCTGCATCTATTTCAACAGATTTTATTGGGGTAGGTGGTATGGTGGGTGGTATAGCTGCAATTATTGGTCATAATTGGCCAATATACTTTAAATTTAAAGGTGGTAAAGGAATACTAACATCCTTTTCTGTTGTTTTAATGATGGATTGGCAGCTTGGACTTATGCTTTTAGTTTTATTTGTAATTGTGGTTGCTATAACTAGATATGTTTCTTTAGGGTCTATTTTGGCTTGTGTGGCGTTTCCAATAATAGCATTTATTAAGGGAAATGGCATTATATTTACAATGTTTGCTGCAATATTGGCTATACTAGCAATAACAAGACATAATGGGAACATCAAAAGATTACTTAGCGGAACAGAATCTAAAATCGGAGCAAAGAAGGCTTAGGATATCAATATATTATCTTATTTAATTAGGAGGGTAACATGAATAAGAATATAGCAATTGTCGGTGCAGGTAGTATGGGTACTGCGATGGCTGTATTGTTATCTAAGAAGGATAACAATATAAAATTGTGGTCACCAATGAGAGATGAAATTAGCATGCTTGAAGCAAATAGAGAGCATGTTACTAGATTACCAGGGATTAAAATACCTGAAAGTGTTGTTTTTACTAATGATATCGAGTTAGCTGTTAAGGATTGCGAGATTGTAGTTTTAGCCGTTCCATCACAAACAACAAGACAAAACTGCAAAACACTTTCTAAGCTTATATCAAAGGATACTATTGTAGTAACATGTTCTAAAGGTATTGAAGATGGTACCTGTAAACTCCTTTCAGAAATAATGCAAGAGGAACTTCCAAACAATGATGTTGCGGTTATATCTGGTCCTAGTCATGCTGAGGAGATAGCAAGAGATATTCCAACAACTGTTGTGGCTGCATCTACAAAGCTTGAAATTGCAAAGCTCTTACAGGATTTATTTATGACTACAAATTTCAGAGTTTATACTAATACTGATGTTATTGGCGTCGAATTGGGAGGAGCTTTAAAAAACATTATAGCTTTATGTGCTGGAATATCTGACGGATTAGGTTTTGGAGATAATACTAAGGCTGCGCTTATGACAAGAGGAATTGCAGAGATATCCAGATTGGGAGTTGCAATGGGTGGAAGTGCTGATACCTTCTCAGGTCTTACAGGGGTAGGTGACCTTATTGTTACTTGTACAAGCATGCATAGCAGAAATAGAAGAGCAGGAATACTAATTGGGCAGGGTAAGAGCCTCAAACAAGCATTAGAGGAGGTAAACATGGTGGTTGAAGGTGTAAATACTACCAAGCCAGCTTATGATTTGGCTCAAAAACTAGGAATAACTATGCCAATAACCAACGAAGCCTATAGTATTTTGTTTGAAGGTAAAGACCCAAGACATGCAGTTGTAGACTTAATGACAAGAGATAAGAAAACTGAGATGTAAGTAAGAAGCAGCTAGGTATCGAAAGCACAATTTGATTGGGAAAAAATAAAATAGTTGGATTTCGTGACTTTTTAAGCTTATCGGAAATAATTTTAGTGATATTTCCCATAATTTTACGAAGCGTTAGTAAGACATCCAATAAATCTTAATCAATTTAATGTAGGTTGAATACACACTTATAATGTAAGAAGAATTGCATATTTACAAAAATGGAGCGTTAAAATGAATAAAAATGAAAAACTCAACGAGGCTAAACAACAGCATGCTGTCAGAGGCAAGAAGAAAGTGAGACTAGTTGACATTGCGCAGCATGCGAAAGTGTCAGTATCAAGTGTTTCGCGTGTAATAAGGGGCATGCCTAACATTGATGATGATATACGTGATAAGGTAGAAAATGCTATAGCTGATATGCAGGTCGATAAGAGCAGCTTTTCAAAGAAGACATCGGCTCACTCTTCTCAGTACAAGTTTATTATCATTTTAATGAACAATATATCCGATCCATATCATGTTTCTCTTATCAAAGGGATAAGAGATGTGGCAAATATGCATCAATACGATATAATACTTAGTGATCCGAGTGACTATGAACTTGAGTACCAGAAAATTAAGTTACTTATGAAGGAATATGATGCAAATGGCATTATACATGTCCCTTCATTCTCTTCTGCAACGTTTGTCGAGAATGTACTAAAGGATAACATACCACTGGTATTAATAGAAGGTGTAATAAGGAACAATCAACAAGCCTATTTGGTAACTAGTGATAATCGTGGTGGTGCATGTAATGCAGTAAGATATCTGATTTCATTGGGACACCATAGAATATTGTACTTATCTGATAACACTAAGAGCTTTGAGAAGGCTCGCTATGAGGGATATTGTGATGCTTTAAACGATGCAGGTATTCAAATTGATCCAAGACTTAAGGTTGATGATATTTATGACTACCAAAAAGCGTATGATAGCATAGTTGATAATATAAAAAGCGATATTGAATTTACAGCTATTTTGTGTGCTAATGACTTGATGGCATTTTCAGCGAAAAAAGCTATTGAGGATCAGGGACTTTCTGTTCCAAAAGATATTTCCCTTATGGGTTTTGATGATTCTGCGCTTTCATCCGCTTTATCTCTGACCACATGTTCACACCCGACATATGAATTAGGTCGTGATGCAATGCTAATGATTTTAGATTTGATCAACAACAGAGTAGTGCCGGAGAAACATGTAGTCATCCATTCAACTATAAAGATTAGAAATAGTTGTGGAAGAAATTATAAGTATTTTGAGGACTCAGCACGTAAAATCACATCCGGTCGCACCATAAGAATTGGATTTACTCCACCAGCGTATTCAGAGTTTTATGATATTATAAAGCATGGAGCATATACAATGATGAAGGAACTTTCAGAGCGCTTCAATGTGAAATTCGAATTTGAGACTGCTGCTCCAAGTGAACATAAGGAAGTAAACTCACAAGTGGATATTATAAATGATTGGGTTGCAAAGAAGTATGATGCAATATTGGTTTGTTCTGCAGGTGATTTTGAAACCATGAATGTGGTCTATGAGAAAGCTGAAAACGCTGGTACAGCTATTTACTTATTTAATATGCCATCTGAACTAGTAAAGGAGGCTGATATGAAAGTTACCTCTGTTATTAGTTACAATAACCATTATCAGGCGGGATATCTTGTGGGCAGGTATGCAGCGGAAAAGTTAAATGGAAATGGCAAGATTCTAATGATCTGGGGTTTTCCAGGGCATTGGTCCACCTCAAGGAAAGAAGGATTTATGGAAGCCATCAAGCAGTATCAAGGACTTCAGATAGTGGGAGAAATGTGCGGAGATTATGTACGCGACAAGGGCATGCAGGCGGCTATGGAATTGCTTGCAGAGCATCCGGATGTTGATCTTATTTATGGAGAGAACGAGGAGATGGCACATGGCGCTGTCGATGCTATAGAAAAATGTGGCTTAAAGCACTGGGATGGCAAAGAGGGTATAATAACCATTGGAGCTGATGGTCTCAAGTCAGGTTATGAGTCTATACGTAATAGAAAACTCACAGCTACTGTTAATGTAGGTCCTGTTGATCAAGGACGTGAGTTTATAATGGCAGTTTATATGCATGAGGCTTTGGGGTACAATGTTGACAAAATAATAAATGTTAAGACAACAGTTATTGATATAACCAATGTGGATAGTGTAGCTGGCTACACAGACTGGGCTCTTGGTACTGAGTACCCATAGTATGAAAAAATGTTAGTTTATCTGGTCGTGTAAAAAAAGGGATATCACAAAATACGATGTGTTTTGTGATATCCCTTTTTGTTTGTTAAAAACAAGAGGGAATGCTCTTAATACCCCGTTTTCATTTACCCGCTCTTCTGATAAGGAATGATTTTGTTGTAATCAAAATATTACATTTTGTTATAACTTGCTTAAGATGTATTCACTAAATATTTCTTCAACGTTTGACATGTTGACATCTACTATATATTCAACTCCTATTTTGACAGATACACCTCGTCGACAGTGTCCCATACAAAAAGATTCCTTGAGCACTACCAAGTCTTCAAGATAGTTCTTGCTAATCAATTCTTGAAAAGTCTTAATTAATTGATATGACCCTTTTAGTTGGCATGCATTTCCGATACATATACTCACCTGCAACATATAAATTAGCTCCTTATAAACTTTTAATAGCATTATTATAATATATCGTAAATGCGATTTCAATAAAATTTTTCTGAATACTAGAAAATTTTCTGGTATAATCTTAAAAAATCTAATAAATCATTAACTTATTTAATACATTTACTCGTTTGTATTGTTATGAAGCTGTTTTCCGTCCAGATATTGAAAAATAGCTGTATAAAAGCCCATTGGCACATTACAATGGGCTTATGGTAATTTACAGGCGTATCCTTATTCGTCATATATGCAATTATGCTTAACAAACCAAATGTTATAATTTTGTCAAAACAAAAGTAAAACATAGAAATATTCTCTATAACTTTGTAAAAATTTGTGGCAAAATTCAGAAAAAACGAGAAAATAATAAAATAATTTCAGAAAATACGTTGACATAATAAAAATACAGTGGTATTATCTAAACATAGCTTGCGGATTTGATAGTTATAATATAGCTTAATTAATGATTGATTAGAAAAAAGAGGTGAGATTTAAAAAAGTAGTAAATGATTTTTGGTATATATGACGATCAATTCCATTATCATTGAATTCGGATACAGCATGTAACCATAATCTATCATCTATATTAGAAAATATAATGATGCATATAAATAGCATTAATTACTTTTCCATAGACTTAGTTTGTTGGAACAAGCAAAAGTAACAAATAACAATTATTTAAATAGGTATCGATTAAAAGTTTTGCAGAATTCTTTGATTAGAAATAGAAAAGATATTACAATATTTAACCTACTTAGTGAGGAGTGAAGATTTCAATGATAGCTGAAGATAGTAATGTAATTATTTCTATGAC
>JAEZOA010000123.1 GCA_023441625.1 Bacillota bacterium | reverse complement strand
GTTTTAGATGAACACATAACCTTGAGTGATGTGTGTACTAAGTGCAACAACAATGTTTTCTTTTCATACAGAGGTGATGATAGGAAGACGGGAAGTCTAGCTGCTATTATGATGTTAAAGGAAGAATAAAGTCAAATATTCAAGTGCGGAGAAGAATAGATGAGAAAAGTACTTAAAGTTATTTCGCTATGTATTATAATTAGTTTATTGTTTAGCGCATGTACTACAAACTTACAAAACAAAACTGAGGATGTTGATGATGAGTACGAGGATAAATATGATGTAATTGATAAAGGACCTGTAAAGGGAGGAACAATTCGTCTATGTACCACACCTATTGATACGCTTAATCCTATACTTACAAATAATAGGTATGTACAGGATTTTCTAGGTATAGTATTTGAAGGCTTATATAAACTTGATAGTACCCAGCAACCAGTCCCAGTACTAGCAAAAAGCTCAACGCTCTCGGCAGATGGACTAACGTTGACAGTGTATCTAAAAAATGATATAAAGTGGCATGATAGTATGCCTTTAAAACCTGAAGATGTTGTCTTCACTATAAATACAATTATGGACGCAAAGAATAACAGTGTTTATAGAAAAAATGTAGAAAATATTGAATCAGCTGTTGCAGGTGATGGAAATACAGTAATTATAACTCTGAAAAAGCCCTATTCATTTATTAAAAATGAGTTAACCTTTCCAATAATTCCAATACATCACTTTCTTAATAAAAGTATTAGTGATAAGAAATCAGAGGTAAATTTACAACCAGTTGGAACAGGACCATATAGTTTTACCTCCTATGATGCTGAAACTGGTTTAAAGTTCAAGCTAAACGAACAATGGTGGAATGCATCCGGTAGTAATAACGAGATTGAAAACAGTACCTCTAAAAGTAGCAATACGACCAAAGCAAACATTTTATTACCCTATATAGCATCAGTTGAGATAAAAATATATAAAAACTCTAACGACGCCAATGCTGCTTTCCAGGCTAGGGATATAGATGTAATACCGGCCGAATATGGGGAGTTTAGAAAGTACATTGGACGAACTGATTTTACAATGAAGAGATATACTGGTAAAAGCTACGAATTTTTAACTTTAAATATAAAAAAGGGCCCAATGGCTGATAAACGTGTAAGAAATGCACTTAATATTTTAATAAATAAAGAACAGCTTTCAAATACGGCAGCTTCTGGAATTGCACAACCGGCTGAAGTTCCAATTATACCAAGTTCTTGGGTTTATAATTTCTCCAATTTAAAAGAAAACAATGATTTAGAAAAAGCAAAGGAATTGTTGACTCAAAGTGGATATGTATTTGATGCTAGTAAAAATAAGTATGTGAATAAGAAAACAAAGAAGGACTTAACATTGAAATTAATTGTTAATGATGATAATATCCTTAGGTACACTGTTGCAAAGGATATAGCAGCTCAGCTGAGTAAGAATGGTATAACTGTGGAGATATCAAAAATACCTTGGACTGATGTACAGAAAAATATAAAAGCTGGTTCATATGACATGGCTGTTATGGGCTACAGGATTTCCTCTGTGCCAGATCTGTCTTTTGCATATTCTACAGATGAGATTAATAGTGGCTTGAATGTTGCTGGATATAGCAATCCGACTGTAGATGGTATTTTACAAAACATTTTAACTCAAAGTGATAGTGAAGCCCAAAAAAGTTTATATACTGATCTTTTTAATATAATACTGGAGGATAGGCCATATATAGGTTTGTTTTTCCTAAATGAGAGTGTAATGTATAGTAAAAATTTAAGAGGGGCTACAAATCCATATGTATGGAGCAAATATAATGATATCACACAATGGTATATACCATAAAAGACAACTCAACTTTCTCAGTTAGAAATTGTAGGTGTTCATACTTATTAATGGAAAGTTGAGTAAATAACAAAAGATAAAAGTTATAAAGACATAATTAAAATTGGAGGAACATTTTATGCTTTGGATAATAATCGTTATTTTGGGATTTGCTATAGATAGGCTTTCAAAAATGTGGGTTATGGACTCGTTAGTAGGCAATCCAATTACTGTAGTAAATGATTTTTTCTATTTAAGACATCTTGAAAATATGGGAGCATCATTTGGTATATTGCATGGAAAAACAATTTTTCTTATTATAATGACTTCCATAGTAGCTTTAGTAATAGCCTACGCAATAACAAAATATAAAGATAAATTTTTACGAACTACTTTGTCTATGATACTTGGCGGTGCTTTAGGAAATTTGTACGACAGAATATTTAATGATGGAAAAGTTATAGACTTTCTGGAATTTCATTTTGGGTCATATGTATTTCCAACGTTTAATATTGCAGACACTTTGGTAGTGGTAGGAACAATTCTTCTTGCAGTATATATCCTATTTATATACAAGGAGGACAAGCCAGTTGAAGCACCAGTAATTGAACAAGTCGGAGATGATACAAAATAATTGTATATGGAGGTAACCTTGAGAGAAATAGTATTAGAGTGTGATATAAATGAAGCTAGAATCGATGCCTGGATTTCCTCCAGACTTGAAGAGTACTCTAGGTCATATATTCAGAAGCTTTGCCTTGAGGGGAATGTATCAGTAAATGGAGAGAAGGTAAAGCAAAATTTTAAGCTAAATATTGGAGACAAAATTGTATTGAACGTACCTGAACCAGAGCTTTTAGATATTATAGCAGAAGATATTCCTCTTGACATAGTTTATGAGGATGAACATATCATTGTAATAAATAAACCAAAGGGTATGGTAGTACACCCAGCAGCAGGCAATTATACGGGAACACTTGTTAATGCACTAATGAAACACTGTGGTGATAGCTTGTCTGATATAAATGGAGTTATTCGGCCAGGTATTGTGCATAGAATTGATAAGGATACCTCTGGACTTCTTGTAGTTGCTAAAAGTAATAAGGCACACGAAAATCTTTCAAATAAGCTTAAAACTCATGACATAAAAAGAGAGTATATTGCGTTAGTAGAAGGTATTATATATGAAAATACTGGTAAGATTGATGCACCTATTGGCAGACATCCAGTAGAGAGAAAAAAGATGAGTGTGAATTTAAATAATGGTAGAGAGGCTATTACTCACTTTAAAGTGCTTGAGAGATTCCCTACTGCAACTTATTTGGAGCTAAAACTAGAAACAGGACGCACCCATCAGATTAGGGTACACTTATCCTATATTGAGCATCCTATTATAGGTGATATAGTGTATGGCAGAAAGAAACAAAGATTCAAGACCCATGGTCAAGTTTTACATGCTAGAAGGCTTCAGTTTGAGCATCCCATTACAGGTGAAAATATGCTTTTTGAAACGGCTGTACCTGATTATTTTTTAAAGCTGTTAGAAGAGTTAAAAGATTTGAAATAAAAATATAGACAACATTAATATGTTATGATATTATTTTTTTAAAGAAATAATATTGATTTGCCTTTA
>JAEZOA010000018.1 GCA_023441625.1 Bacillota bacterium | reverse complement strand
AAAGAACACCAGTATTTCTTTTTGAAACCTTTAGGCTGTTTTCATATAAAGACGACTGAATAAAATCCGATTCCTTGGCAAGTACTTCAAGAGCTCTGTATATCTGGTGTAAATCAAAATTTGGCTGCTCAATAAATTTCTTCGAAAGCTCATTTGTTGCAAGTTTTGAGGAAGGGAATATTACTCTGCCGTAAATTAATCTTGATAATATGGAATTCAGATCATATTCAAATCTGTATTTTTGCGAAATATCCTTGCATATCTTATCAAGTTCTAGTTCATGATATATTTTCTGAAGGAATAGATAGCCGCCATTGAAGGAACGTTGCTCATCTTTGGAGACAAGCTTTGAGGAAGAATATTTAACAAGCACATCTCTTTTTCCTTCTTTTTCTTTTATATTTAGTTCATCAACATATTTTTTTGCCCACGCAATTGGATCTTGTCCATTAAGTTTATTTTCTAATTCTTTAAGAGTTCCTAATTTTTCGACTACCTTGGAGGAACGTCTACCTTCTTCATAAATTGATTTCACTACATATAGAGAAGCAGCATTTTTTGAATTGATAATTTGTAACCTCAATGAAATCACTCCTTTTGTAAACTACTTATATTATAACACATTGTGAAACATTGTGCACTACAAATTTATAAAATTTGACAAAAAAATGAGCCCATTTTAAGGCTTCCAGCGATTTTATTCTATATTCAACTGTCAAACTCCCGAGATTTATTCCTCCATTTTGTATTTACAGGTCTATAATTTGATGTTTCATAATCCTTAGTAATTTGGAGCATATTGATAAAAAATAAGGAAAAGTAGTAAATAATTCTTTAAATAATATTAAATTGTGTTATAATACATAACGAGATTAATATTTTTGATAAGGCTCATGTAATTTTCATTACTGTTTAAGCTCAAATGTGGGCATGGAGGTTATTATGGTTAGAAGCATGACTGGCTTCGGTAGGGGAACCTACAGTGAGAATGGTAAAGAGTTTACTGTTGAAATTAAGAGCGTAAACCATAGATATATAGATTTTTATATTAAGTTGCCAAGACAGATAGCATTTCTTGAAGAACGTGTACGAGAAATAGTTTCAAAAAGTTTATTTAGAGGAAAAGTTGATATATTCATTTCATTTGAAGATCGTTCAGAAGATTCCAAAAGCGTTACACTTGATGAAGCCTTAGCAAATGCATACATACAGGCTGTAAAGAAGCTTAAGGACAAGTACAGCTTAGTGGACGATATAAGCGTTTCTTTAGTGTCTAGATTTCCAGATGTATTAAGAATAGAAAAGAATGATGACGATGAGGAACAGCTTTGGAAGGTATTAAATGAAGCTTTAGAAATGGCTACTAATTCCTTAATTCAAATGCGTGAAAAAGAAGGTAATGAGTTAAGAAATAGCTTATTGCAAAAAGCTGACTATATGGAAGAGATTATTAATCAAATATCTAATAGAAGTCCTGAAGTGGTTTATGAATATAAACAGAAGCTAGAGAATAGAATTAGAGAACTTTTGAATCAGCAAACTATTGATGAAAATAGAATTGCAATGGAAGTTGCTATTTTTGCAGACAAATGTGGTATTGATGAAGAACTGGTTCGATTAGGTAGTCACTTAATTCAGCTTAGAGATATATTAGCAATCACAAAGCAGCCTATTGGAAGAAAGTTAGATTTTTTAGTGCAAGAGATAAATAGAGAAATAAATACTATAGGTTCAAAGTCAAATGATATTATAATAACTAAAAGTGTTTTGGAGCTTAAAAGCGAGACTGAGAAAATTAGAGAACAAATTCAAAATATTGAATAATCAATTATAGGAGGATATATGAAGCTTATAAATATTGGATTTGGAAACATTGTTTCTGCAAATCGGTTAGTAGCTATAGTTAGTCCAGAATCTGCACCTATCAAGAGAATTATACAAGAGGCAAGGGACAGAGGAATGTTGATAGATGCAACATATGGAAGAAGGACGAGAGCTGTTATTATTACCGATAGTGATCATATCATTTTATCAGCAGTTCAGCCTGAAACAGTAGCACATAGACTTAATGCTAAGGATGTTGATGTAGGCGATAATGATGATGATTCAGTTGACGATTAGGAGGGAACTGTGTTGCAAAAGGGCCTATTAGTTGTGGTATCTGGTCCATCTGGAGCTGGTAAAGGTACAGTTTGTCAAAAGTTACTATCTCGAAGAGATAGTGTGAGGTATTCTATTTCTGCTACAACTAGAGAACCTCGTCAGGGTGAAGTAGATGGTAAGAATTATTTTTTTGTTTCAAAGAGTAAATTCTTAGATATGCTTGATAAGGATGAATTAATTGAGTGGGATAAATATTGTGATAATTATTATGGAACTCCTAAAACATATGTGGAAGCGTGTCTTGAAGATGGTCTAGATATTATTTTAGAGATAACAGTTGAGGGAGCGTTAGAAATCAAGCAAAAATATCCTGACTGTGTTCTTGTTTTTATTATTCCACCGTCCTTTGGGGAACTCAGGAGAAGGATTGTAAGCAGAGCTACAGAAGGCTCCGAAGTTATTGAAAAAAGATTAGAACAGGCTTCAAATGAATTAAAACATATTTCAAAATATGATTATGTGGTTTTGAATGACAGTGTTGATAATGCTGTTTTAAATATTGAAAAGATATTAGATGCAGAACGATTAAAGACGTCAAGAAATATAGGACTATTAAAAAATTTAATATAATAATATAAATAGGAGGTAGTTTAATGATTTATCCTTCAATAAATGATTTGATGACAATGGCTGATAGTAGATATACACTAGTTGTAGAGGCTTCTAAGAGAGCAAGACAATTAGTAGACGGAGCTCCAAAACTTTCAAAGGTAAATTCAGAAAAAGAGGTCACGATTGCTATAAATGAAATAGCAGAAGGTAAAATAACATACGTAAGAACAAAGAATGTAATTTAATAGGGGGAATGCGAAGGAAGGGTGAGCAAAGTTAAAAATTTTGTACTCTTCGCATTTTTATAGGAGGTAATAACGGTGGCTACTGAAAAGTCAATGGAAAAAATAGTTGCTTTAGCGAAGAACAGAGGTTTTGTATATCCAGGTTCTGAAATATACGGGGGATTGGCTAATGCATGGGACTATGGTCCTCTTGGAGTTGAACTAAAGAATAATATTAAAAAAGCATGGTGGCGTAAGTTTATACAGGAAAGCCCATACAATGTTGGTCTTGACTGTGCAATCTTAATGAATCCACAGGTTTGGGTTGCATCAGGACATGTCGGTGGTTTTAGTGACCCACTTATCGATTGTAAGGACTGTAAGACGCGTCATAGAGCTGATAAGCTTATTGAAGATTGGAATAGAGAAAATAATATTACTTTTAAAGTTGATGGTTTGAGTAATGATGAATTGATGCAGTTTATTAAGGACAATGCTGTAAAATGTCCAAATTGCGGATCAGCGAATTTTACTGAAATTAGAAAATTTAATTTAATGTATAAGACATTTCAAGGTGTTACTGAGGATTCAAAGGCTGAGATATATTTAAGACCTGAAACTGCTCAGGGAATATTTGTTAATTTTAAAAATGTTCAGCGTACTACCAGAAAGAAAATACCTTTTGGAATTGGTCAGATAGGTAAATCTTTCAGAAATGAGATTACGCCTGGAAACTTTATATTCAGAATTCGTGAGTTTGAACAGATGGAGCTAGAATTCTTCTGCGAGCCTGGTACTGATTTAGAGTGGTTTAAGTTCTGGAAAGACTACTGTTACAACTGGCTATTAAACCTTAATATTTCAGCTGAGTCCTTAAAGCTTCGTGACCATGGGGCAAAAGAACTTTCCTTCTATAGTAATGCTACCACAGATATTGAATACTTGTTCCCATTTGGTTGGGGTGAGCTATGGGGAATAGCCGATAGAACAGATTATGACTTAAAACAGCATATGACACATTCAAAAGATGATTTATCATATTTTGACCCTACTACAAACACGAAATATGTTCCTTATTGTATAGAGCCTTCGCTCGGTGCAGATAGAGTTACTCTGGCATTCCTATGTGAAGCTTATAATGAAGAAGAAGTTTCTGAGGGAGATGTTAGAACAGTTTTAAAATTCCATCCTACTTTAGCGCCAATAAAAATTGCAGTACTTCCTCTTTCAAAGAAATTGGGAGAAGAGGCTTATAAGCTATATGAAATGCTTACCAAGAACTATGTATGTGACTTTGACGAAACAGCAAGTATTGGAAAGAGATACAGACGACAGGATGAGATTGGGACACCATATTGTATAACCTACGACTTTGATTCAGTTGAGGATAAGTGTGTTACTATCAGAGACAGGGATACTATGCAACAGGTTAGAGTTAAGATAGAAGACTTAACTTCATATTTTGAGGGCAAATTTGACTTTTAATTAGATGCAGGCATTATTATAATGCCTGCATTACTTGCTTATCCAGCTTTTTTATAAATGGTACTTTTTTTGATTATATTTATCAAAAGTAATAAGTTGGCTTTATCGAGAAATTATTTTCTCGGATAATGGCTAATTATAAACTTATAAATGTGTAACTTGTTTACACTAATCATTTTTATCAAGGAGGATTTTAGATGTCAAAATACGTTTATCTTTTCAGTGAGGGAAATGCAAAAATGAAAAACCTGCTTGGAGGTAAGGGGGCAAATTTGGCTGAAATGACCGGATTAGGGCTTCCAGTTCCAAGAGGCTTTACAGTTACTACTGAGGCTTGTACGCGCTACTACAATGATGGAAAAAGTATTTCAGAAGAAATTGAAAAAGAGATTTATGAAATGTTATCTAAAACAGAAGAGATTGTTGGTAAGAACTTTGGTGACCCAACAAATCCTTTTCTCGTATCTGTCAGATCAGGTGCAAGAGCTTCAATGCCCGGAATGATGGACACAATTCTCAACCTTGGACTAAATGATGAAGTTGTTGAAGGACTGGCTAAGTTAACTAATAATGAAAGATTTGCATATGATAGCTACAGAAGATTCATTCAAATGTTTTCTGATGTAGTTATGGAGGTTGAAAAATCAAAGTTTGAGAAAATTCTCGAAGAGGTAAAAGATGAGAATAACGCTACGTTAGATACTGATTTATCAGCTGATAATCTAAAAGAGATTGTTAAGAGATATAAGGTGTTATATAAAAAGGTAAAAGGTGTAGAATTCCCCCAAGAACCGAAAGTTCAGTTAATGGAATCAATTAAAGCTGTGTTTCGTTCATGGGACAATCAACGTGCTATTGTATATAGAAGATTAAATGATATACCAGGAGACTGGGGAACAGCAGTCAATGTTCAAGAAATGGTTTATGGAAACATGGGTAATGATTCAGGTACTGGTGTTGCATTTACAAGAAATCCATCAACAGGTGAAAAGAAGCTATATGGTGAGTTCCTAATGAATGCACAGGGTGAAGATGTTGTTGCAGGTATCAGAACTCCATTGCCTATGGAACATATGAAGGAAGTAAATGCAGATGCTTATAACCAATTTGTAGAAATTGCTAATAAATTAGAGGCGCATTATAGAGATATGCAGGATATGGAGTTTACTATTGAAAAGGGTAAACTGTTTATGCTTCAAACAAGAAATGGTAAGAGGACAGCTGCTGCTGCTTTAAGGATTGCTGTTAGCTTAGTTGAAGAAAAAATGTTGACTAAAGAAGAAGCAATAATGAAAGTAGACCCTAAGCAATTAGATGCTCTTTTACACCCTAATTTTGAACAAAGCACTTTAAAGAATGCTAAAACTATTGCTAAAGGTCTCCCAGCATCTCCAGGAGCTGCTACAGGAAAGGTTTATTTTGAAGCAGCTGAGGCGACAGAGGCAGCAAAAAATGGTGAAAATAAGATAATACTTGTCAGACTTGAAACTTCACCAGAGGATATAGAGGGTATGCATGTATCACAAGGTATTTTAACTGGACGTGGAGGTATGACTTCACATGCTGCTGTTGTTGCTCGTGGTATGGGTACTTGTTGTGTAGCTGGTTGTAGTGAAATAAAAATAAATGAGGAAGAAAAATACTTCCTTGATAGGGATGGAAAGAAATATGTTGAGGGTGATTGGATTTCGTTAGACGGTTCGACTGGTAATGTTTATGGTGAGAAGCTTCCAACTGTTGCACCAGAAATGACAGATGATTTTGCAACACTAATGAAGTGGGCTGATGAAATTAGAACACTAAAGGTAAGAACGAATGCAGATACTCCTGCAGATGCTGCACAAGCTATGAGATTCGGAGCAGAGGGAATAGGTCTCTGTCGTACAGAGCATATGTTCTTCGAAGCTGACAGACTACCTGCAATGAGAGAAATGATAGTTGCGAGAACTGAAGAGCAGAGAAGAAAAGCACTGGACAAACTATTACCCATTCAGAGAAAAGACTTTGAGGGCTTGTTTACTGAAATGCAGGGCTATCCAGTAACTATAAGATTTTTGGATCCACCACTTCATGAATTTTTACCACAGGTAGATGAGGATATTGATGCTCTTGCGAAAGAAATGGGTATGACCTTTGATGAATTAAAGGGGATAGTTGCAGAACTGCATGAATTTAACCCAATGATGGGTCACAGAGGCTGTCGCTTGGCGGTTTCATATCCTGAAATAGCTGAAATGCAGACAAGAGCAGTTATTGAAGCTGCTATCAATGTGAATAAAAATGGAATGTCAGTCATTCCTGAAATTATGATTCCTTTGGTTGGTGATATTAAGGAATTAAAGTATGTTAAAGATATAGTTGTAAAGACAGCAACTGAAGTTATCTCAAAAGCTGGCGTTAAGCTAGACTATAGAGTAGGAACTATGATAGAGATCCCTAGAGCTGCTATTACTGCTGATGAGATTGCAAAGGAAGCTGATTTCTTCTCCTTTGGTACAAATGACCTTACTCAAATGACCTTTGGTTTCAGCCGTGATGATGCTGGTAAATTCCTTGAGGATTACTATTCTAAGAAGGTCTATGAATCCGATCCATTTGCTAGACTTGATCAAAATGGTGTAGGTAAGCTTGTTGAAATAGCTGCTAAGCTAGGAAAACAGACAAGACCTGATATTAAGCTAGGTATATGCGGAGAACACGGTGGAGACCCATCATCTGTTGAGTTCTGTCATAGAGCGGGGCTAAACTATGTATCTTGTTCACCTTTCAGAGTACCAATAGCTAGACTTGCCGCGGCTCAGGCAGTGATTGGTGGAGGCGAATTAGGGCAGAAGTAGAATAGCCTGAGCCGCTGGGCTCCAGGCAGTATTGGCATAAATTTTAATAATAGTAATAGTATAAAAGGCAGGATGAGATTTGATTCATCCTGCCTTTTATACGTTCGCCTAGAATGGACGAACTTTAACTTAAATTAAGCGTAAAAATATACAAAATAGTACAAATTAATACAATTTACTCGGGAAAATAATCATAAATACAACAAATATTGACAAAATAGTATAATCTGTATAAAATACTTGTAAGTGAATATTCACTCACATGGAGGTTTAGAATGAATAGGACATTTCCAAGTAGAAAAGACAGAATTATACTAACTGCCGTAGAAATTATAAATGATTCTGGTATTCAAGGAATTTCTACAAAAGAGCTTGCTAAGAGGCAAGACATAACAGAATCTTTGCTTTATAGATACTTTAAAAGTAAGGATGATATTATAGTTGCTGTAATTGAATACTATTCGTGCTTTGACAATGTTATTATGAATACTATTTTAAAAAGCGATTTATCTTATAGAGAAAGGATTACGGAGTTCATCTGTATGTTTGCAGAGTACTATGAAAATTATCCTGCAATAACTTCTATTTTACATTACTATCATCAACTTCTTAATGATAAAAATACAAGTGATTTGGTTAAAGATATATTTACTAAACGTGACATTTTTCTATATGAACTTATTAAATCAGGGCAAGAAATAGGTGAAATAAGCCAATTTTTCACTCCATATGAGCTTGTAGATATCATTTGGGGAATAACAAAAAATTTAACTTTAAAATGGAGCATAGATGGATACTCTTTCCCATTGAAGGAGCGTACGATAAGTATCCTCAATAAAATATTTGATAAATGCACATAAATCATTTAAAAATATAAAAAGAAGTATGGTGATTAATAATGAAAAGGGTTCTTATTATTGATGATGCCCCATTTATAAGAATGACATTGAGAAAACTACTTGAGAATAATGGTTATACTGTTGTAGGCGAAGCAGAAAATGGTAAAGAAGGAATAATAAAGTTTGAACAGCATAGACCAGATATTGTTACCTTAGATATTACGATGCCAGAGATGGGAGGTGTTGATACACTTAAGAAAGTTATGGACATTGATAGAACAGCGAAAGTAATTATGGTTTCAGCCCTAGGTCAGGAAAGTATAATACGTGAATCAATAATTTATGGAGCTAAAAGTTTTATTGTAAAACCCTTCAAAGATGATCAAGTTCTAAAAACGCTAAGCAAATTTTGAGTAAATCAAAAAACTCATAGGGGTGAAGTGATGGAGAATAACTTAAGCCGCGAACCGATGTTAGATATGTACATATTTGAAACATCACAAATTATAGAACAGCTTGAACAGGTTATACTATCAAGTGAGAAACATCAATGCTATTCTCAGGGAGAAATTAATGACATTTTTAGGATGATGCACACTATAAAGGGTTCTTCTGCTATGATGATGTTTGATAATATATCAGCAACTGCGCATTCAATGGAAGACCTATTTTATTTTTTAAGAGAAGGTAAGTCTTATACTAAAGACTATTCTAAAATATCAGACTTAGTGCTCATGGGCACTGACTTTATAAAGAGCGAACTAGCAAAGATTGAGGATGGTACCCAACCAGATGGATCAAACAAAAGTATAATTGACTCAATGAAAGAGTATCTTGCTATATTAAAGCTAACGGAAAGAGATATTTCATTAGAGGAAAAACCTTCAGAAACTATAGCAAATGATAAGTTTTATATAAGCTTAAACAATAGTTCGGAGAGTATAGGTTTAATTTCTTATAAAGCAGTTATATCATTTGAAGAAGGTTGCGAAATGGAAAATATTCGCGCCTTTACTATTATACATAACCTTAAAAAATTTGCTACCGAGATATTTTATTTCCCATCAGATATCATTGAAAACGAAAATTGTATTGAGATTATAAGAAAAAATGGTTTTAAAATTTTGTTTAAATCCTCCAATTCTTTCAGTGAACTAAATGATTTTTTTCAAAACACTATATTTCTTAAAGATTTAGAGTTTGCAAAACTTAATAATGAAGATGAAATCATAGAGGCAGAGCAGCAAAATCAAATTATTTTAAAAGATTCAATAACGTTAATACCTAATATTAATGCTAAAGAACAAATTAAAGAAAATAATGCTGAATATCAAAGTAAGAATTCACACCAAAGTATTATTAGCGTTAATGTATCAAAGCTGGACAAGCTAATGGATCTTGTTGGAGAAATGGTTATTTCTGAAGAAATGGTAACTCAAAATCCAGATTTAAAGGGCTTAAAATTAGATAATTTCACAAAGGCTGCGAGACAGCTTAAGAAAATAACTAGTGAGCTTCAGGATATAGTTATGGCAATAAGAATGGTACCCGTTTCTATTGCCTTCCAAAAGATGAATAGAATTCTGAGAGATATGTGTAAAAAGCTGAAAAAAGAAGTGGAACTAGAAATTATAGGTGAAGATACTGAGGTCGATAAAAATATCATTGATCATATTTCTGATCCACTTATGCACTTGGTAAGAAATTCCGTTGATCATGGAATTGAAGGTATAGAAGAAAGAATATCGATGGGAAAACCTAGACATGGAACAGTCACATTAGAAGCAAAAAACGCAGGAAGTGATGTTCTAATCATTATTAAGGATGATGGAAAAGGATTAAACAAAGAAAAGCTTCTAGCAGTAGCTAGAGAAAATCAAATCTTATCAAAACCTGAAGCTGAAATGACAGAAAAGGAGATTTTTAATCTTATTCTGATTCCTGGTTTCTCTACTAATAATAACATAACAGAGTTCTCCGGTAGGGGAGTTGGAATGGATGTAGTTATTAAGAATATTGAAACGGTTGGCGGCACAATATCTATGGACAGCACAGAGAATATAGGCACAACTGTAACATTAAAGATTCCACTAACTTTAGCAATAATTGACGGAATGAATGTTCGTGTAGGTAGCTCTTGCTACACTATCCCTACAATAGCTATAAAAGAGTCATTTAGAGCACAAAATAGTGATATCATTACAGACCCTAATGGTAATGAAATGATTATGGTAAGAGGACAATGTTTCCCAATTCTTCGTCTACATGAGTTATATAAAGTTAAGACACAAATATTAAACATTTCTGAAGGTATTCTTATTATGCTCGAACAAGATGGTAAAACTCTTTGCATATTGGCTGATGAATTATTAGGTCAACAGCAGGTAGTTGTTAAGTCTCTTCCAGACTATATAAAAAACACTAAAAAAATTCATGGATTAGCTGGTTGCACTTTACTTGGAGATGGTTGTATTAGTTTAATTCTTGATATTGATGGACTTATTAGTCTAAAAATATAATTATGTTAACCATAAGGAGGAATGTACTTAGAGATAGTAATCGAAGTAAATGCTAATGTTTGTAGTGGTAATTAACCAACAATGAAAGGAGTAGCAATCATGTCTGAAGCTTTAAAAAAGGATTTACTTGAGCAGGAAGAAGATACACAGAAAAATAGGTTTCTCACCTTTACATTGGGTACTGAGTCCTATGGCATTGAGATTAGATATGTTACAGAAATTATTGGCATACAGCCAGCAACTGACATACCAGAACTCCCACAATACATTAGAGGAATTATCAACTTAAGGGGAAAAATAATACCAGTTATGGATGTAAGACTTCGCTTTAAAAAACCATTTAGAGAGTATAACGATAGAACTTGTATTATTGTAATTGATATAAAAAATATATGTATAGGTCTAATTGTAGATAGTGTTTCAGAAGTATTGTCAATACCAGATACAGAGATAGTAGCACCACCTGAAATTGGCAATGGTGGTGGAAATAAGTATATCAAAGGTATTGGAAAGGTTAGTAATGAAGTTAAGCTATTACTTGATTGTGACAAATTACTCAACGAAGATGATGTTGAAAATCTAAACAAAATTTAAGGGGGAATAGAAGATGAGATGGTTTTATAATATGAAAATTTCAGTAAAACTTATATCAGCGTTTATCATAGTTGCTTTAATAGCTGGAGTTGTTGGTGTTATAGGGGTAATAAGCGTTACTAAAACAACAAATAATTATACTGAATTATATACGAATTTTGGTATTGCTGTAGGAGATATAGGAGAAGTATCAACGCTTTATCAACGCTCTCGTGTAAGCTTAAGAGACATTATACTTGAGGATGACATTACAAATATTAGCCAATCTCAGAGTGATATAAAAGAGTACGATAAGCAAATAGAAGAAGCACTTTCAAGGTTTGAAAATTCTTTACAGACAGAGGATGCAAGTGCAGAATTTTCAAAGTTAAAGGCCTCTATAGAGAAGTTTGATCCAATACGCGATAAAATTATTAGTTTATCGCTAGCAAATCAAAATGAGCAAGCTCTAGCGCTTATGAAGGGTGAAGGCTTACAAGTAACTGATGATATCAATAACTCTATTGAAGTGTTATTTGACTTAAAAGTTAACGGTGGTTTATCAAGGTCAGATGAATATACAGTTGATACTAATAACACTATAAAATTACTTGTTATTGTAATTCTAATTGCAGTAATTGTAGCGATATTACTAGGAGTATTTATTTCTAAAATAATTAGTAAGCCTATTAACAAAATGGCTGTTGCTGCAGAAAAAATTGCTGTTGGGGATTTAGATGTTAAGATTGACATTGATACTAAGGATGAAATTGGAAGTTTAGCAGCCTCATTTACAATTATGTCTGATAACTTAAATGAAGTAATGGGAAATATTAGAAATGCCGCAGAACAGGTAGCATCAGGTTCAAAACAGTTATCTGAGTCAAGTATAGCATTATCTCACGGAGCTACTGAACAGGCAAGCTCGATTGAGGAACTTACCGCTTCACTTGAAGAAATTTCATCACAGACAAGACAAAATGCAGATAATGCTAATCAAGCAAATCACATAGCAGAAAATGCAATGACTGATGCTACGCAGGGTAATGATCAAATGAAACTAATGCTAAAAGCTATGGATGAGATAAATGATTCTTCTGGTAGGATATCAAAGATTATTAAGGTGATAGATGAAATCGCATTTCAAACAAATATCCTTGCATTAAATGCTGCAGTAGAAGCTGCGAGAGCAGGTCAGCATGGTAAAGGATTTGCAGTAGTAGCAGAAGAAGTCAGAAACCTTGCTGCTAGGTCTGCTAATGCTGCAAAAGAAACTACCGATATGATAGAAGGCTCAATAAAGAAAGTTGAAGGTGGTACTAAAATTGCAAATGAAACTGCCACCGCCCTAAATAGTATAGTTGATGGTGTTGCGAAGGTTGCAAGACTTGTAGGTGATATTGCGATAGCCTCAAATGAGCAAGCCTCTGGTATAGCACAAATTAATCAAGGGGTTATGCAGGTATCACAGGTAGTTCAAACGAATTCTGCAACATCAGAGGAGAGTTCTGCAGCTAGTGAAGAACTATCAAGTCAAGCTCAATTACTTAACGAACAAGTTTCAAGATTTAAATTAAAAAAGGCTATAAACTCCCAATCCTTGTCTAGAACTATGAATGAATCCAATATTTCTAGAATGCTCGAAAACATGTCTGAAAATAAAAAAATAAATATTAAAGATGGGGATAATTCAGAAGCAGTAGCTGGTCAAAAAAGGATTGCACTTAGTGATAATGAGTTCGGAAAATATAATTGATATTTGAGTAAATAAGTTAATGGGGCTGTCGCACAGTTATTTTTCAACAACTATTGCGACAGCCCCTCCTATCTGATCTAGTTCTGGTGATTTTATTGAATGAGAAGAACTAACAATTATGTGCAGCTCGCCCCTGCCGTTAACGAGTGGTTTTGCGGTGTTCGTGTCGAATAATGAAAAGTAAGTAAAGTTATTCGTGTATATTAGGGTTTATTTCATCTACCAGAATGCAATATATTATCTTATACAGAACTATCAAAGAGAATGGGAACCAAGGCATGATAATTTAGTGCTATCTAATTATCGCCAATTGCTATATAATAGAGGCACCAAATCATCATGTCGGAATTAATCTCTGACGAAGCTGAGAGTTTCGAGAAAATCAAGGCTTTTTTGCTTTGAATTGCTGCGAGGAAATGTCGAGGGTCTACTATTTGCCGTGTTTGATCTGATACTCTGGTATCATGTAATTAAAAGGTGTTAATTTGCTGCGTTGACACAAACTTAGGTAGCCGCAAGGCTATTCTTGCCAATGGTGGCGAATATGAGCGCACAAATTACGGCGAAGAATCTCGCTTGCACGTAGAGTTGTATTGGATTTTACTTTAAAACCGCAAGTTGAAAGCATGAATTATGGGGATGACCCTTTATCTTGGGAGACATAGAGGATTAAAAAAGCTATCGTTTTAAATAGGGGGAAGAATGCGAAGAAAAGACAGAGAAGTTATAGAAATTAATGAAATAGAAAGTATTATTAGACAATGTAAAACTTGCCATGTAGCTATGGTTGATGAAGGACAACCATATGTTGTTCCACTTAGTTTTGGATATGAGATTATTGGAGCAAGCCTCACGCTATATTTTCATAGTGCAAAGGTAGGAAGAAAAATTGATATATTAAATAAAAACAGCAGAGTATGTTTTGAGATGTCAAATGAAGGTATTCCAATTCATTCAGAAATACCTTGTAATTCGGGTTTTTATTATTCAAGTATTATAGGTTATGGAAATATTGAGTTTATTGAAGAAGTTAATGAAAAATGTAAAGCACTTTCCTTATTGATGAAGCATCAAGCGGATAAAGAAGTATTATTTAATGAAACACAAGTAAAAGGTGTATGTGTATATAAAATAAGTACATCAGATTATACCGGAAAAAGTAAGCCAATGCCTAATAAGAATTGCGGAGAGATATAAAATTTTGAAGAAAATTTGTAAAGGAATACTAATACTGTTTCTTGTATTCATAGCAATGATTGTACTGACTTTTTTGGCAAGCCCAATCATTAATGATATTGCAGCAGACAACTACAAAAAAGAAGTCTTGGGTAATTTAAATTTGCCTGAGAATACTGTTTTGGTTGAAGCAGTTAATGGCTGTGGAAATACCAGTGGAACGGGAAATCATAACGAAATATATGTTAGTATACTCTTAAAAACTACATTGCCTGATAGTGAAGTGGGTCAGTTCTTTCCATATGTTCACAAAGTGTCGTCGGATGGAGCAAGGACACTTTCTATGATGTTGCTTAATCTATCTTTCTCAGATCTGGATAATATAAAAAGCAATACTGAGGGGTATTATATAGTTGAATATATTAGAGATTCACCATGTTCTGATTTCGACTTAAGAGGTCATTGACAGCAAAAATTTTTGAGGTCATGGAATATATGAGTTTATAATGCAATGAAAACTAAAACTATGAAAAAAGTACAATTGAAAAAATAATGCATATATGATAAATTATTGAGCATATAAAAATGATAGGGTTTAAAAAATAATAGAAAGGCAGGTTTATTATGGACTTTAAAGAAATCAAAGCTGAGGAATTGTCCTTTAACCCATTTGTAAAAATAGGCAAGGAATGGATGCTAATAACTGCAGGTAATAATGAAAAGTTTAACACAATGACAGCTAGTTGGGGCGGAGTTGGTGTTATTTGGGGCAAGAATGCTGTAACAACATATATACGTCCTCAAAGATATACTAAAGAATTTGTTGATTCTAATGATACATTTACAATTTCATTTTATGATGAAACATATAGAGATGCCTTAAACCTATGTGGAAAGGTATCTGGACGAGATGCGAAAAAAGTTGAGCAGGCTGGTTTAACTCCATACTTTATTGATGATACAGTTGCTTTTGAAGAAGCAAGTATGATTATTGTTTGCAAGAAAATGTATCATGCTGATTTGTCTCCAGAAAATTTTGATAATACGGACAATGATAAGAAGTGGTATCCTATGAATGATTATCACACAATGTACATTTCTGAAATTGTTAAGGTTTTAGTAAAAGATAAATAACTCAACTTTCCTAAATAAAAAGTCTATCGGTGCCGAAGACTTATCAATGGTTTGTTGCCAAAAGAATTGCATGAATTAGTAATGGTTCACTAACTATTCATGCAATTCTTTCTATAAGTATGAACACCTACAATTTTATTTATTTCTGTTGGTCGTAGGGGTCTGGATCATATTTCAATAGTATTTTTGTAAGATGCTCAGTATGCTCTTTTTCATCATTAATTATATTTTGTAAAACAGTTCGTATGTCTTTATATGTAAATTCAGGAAGTTCATCTTCGTAAAGAATTACCGCTTCTAATTCGCCTTTAATATCATCACGTATATTATTTAAGATGATTTGTTTATCATAGCTTGGTTTATACAATTGTAAAGCTGATTTGTGGTTTGATTTGTCTTCATGAGAAACTAATGAATATTTGTATTGGATAGGGTCATATTTTCTTAGTAAAGTAAGTACTAAGTCATAATGCCTTTTTTCATCTAGCATAATATGATGCCAGACCTCATTGATATCCGACATATTTGAATTGGCAATATGGCTTTGATATCCATTTATAGCTATTATCTCAGCAATAATTATTTGTCGAAGTCTATTTGTTATCTTCTTTGTAATACCCTGAGGATGACCAAATGGATTGGTATAACTCATAAAACCTCCATGAGCCTAATCGGGCTATAAATAATGGGCGCTATTAAATTCTATGTCTTTCATATAATAAATATGTTATGTAGGTTTAATATTAAGCAAAAATGGAGAATCTAATTAAATCTAATTTAGGTTCTCCATTTTTAATTAAAATAAATAATTAATATTGCAGTTTTCAAAGTCCTTGAATTAACAGCTTTGAATATATTACTTTCAGGTTCCAAAGCTCACAATAATAGTTATTATTGTGGTAAAGTAGGCTTTGAAATGTCAACTAAAGTATCTGCAACTTCAGTATCATATTTAGCGTCAATTGCAACATCTCCTAGGGCTACTATTCCTACAAGAGTATTGTTTTCAATTACTGGGACTCTTCGTATTTGGCTGCTGGCCATCTGCTGGGCAACTGCATTCATTTCCATTTCTGGAGTCACGGTAGTAACACCTGTTGTCATAATATCACTTACTGGTGTCTGCTGCGGATTTTTCCCATGAGCAACAGTTCTCACTACAATGTCTCTATCTGTTACTATTCCAACAATACCACTTTGGTCACAGACTGGAATAGACCCAACGTTGTGCATTTGCATTAGATGTGCAGTTTCTGCAACAGTTTCTGCTGGATTTACATAAGTAACATCCTTAGTCATAACATCTTTTACTTTCATTTTTTATCATCCTTCCTCAATAATCTTTAGTATTTTTTAAACATCTTACTTAATAATTCAAGATTTATGATTCCCAAGTGAGCTAGAATGACACGTGGGAAATTTTGGATTATTACATAACAGATCTAAATATTGTACTTGCTTTTCCACTTTCTTTGTAAGCAGTCCTACTAACTTCAACCTGAACTTTTTCACCAGAAAATACATGAAATTATTACTAATAAAAACACTTTATCTTAACATCCCTCATATACTTGAAATAGGATGACTACAAGCTTATAGGTGATTAATAATGATTTGTCCATACATACTCCATTCCAATATACCAAGGCCTCCGCAACCTAATAATCCTACAAATGAAGAAAGATTTAATATGACACACTATGCATTATACAGAACATGCCATACTGAGGATTTTTATCTTATTATAAATGCCTTCTCACCTCCTAAAAGTATTACAACACTTGCAAATCCTGGTCAGTTTAAAGGCAAAAGAGTAGGGATTATAGGTGGTGGCTTGGCTGGAATGTCCTCAGCCTTTGAACTACGAAAGCTCGGTTTTGATATCACAATTTTAGAGGCTTCGGAAGATAGAATAGGTGGCAGAGTTTATACATACTATTTTGATAGAGAAAAGACTTTATATGGAGAACTGGGTGCTATGCGAATTCCGGTTAATCACGAAACAGTCTGGCACTATATAAACCTTTTTAATCTTAGAACACAGCCCTTTTACCAGACTGATCCTAACACCTTTATCTATTTACATCAAACCAGGGTACGAAATGATCCTTATGGTAAAAATGTAATGAAGTATATATATCCTAGTTTTGGGCTTACATCCTGGGAGAGAAAAGCATCATGGCAGGAGTTAGGCTATTATGGGATTGAAGCACCAATTCTGAAGGCACCTCCAAATGTTCGAAGTGAAATTATTCAGGTTAAGCCCAAATATAGTAATCAGCTATTGTTCTGGGACAGCCTTAACACCAGACAGATGTTTGAGTATAGAAAACTTAGTCAGGGTGCTATCAACCTATTGTCAAATTTATTCCCCATTGGTGGCGAGTTCTTATATAATAATTATGTTGATTTCGTTCAAGAATACTTTCCTGTTAATTTTTGGTTTATGTATGAGATTAAAGATGGACTTGTAAATTTACCTCTGGCATTCCACAAATCTTTTATCAGTAAAATTCCTTGGGAGTATTATCCCGAAATTCCTATGCAGCAGCTTGGAAGTGTAAAATGGAAAGCTGGTAAAATAGTTAAAGGCATTTACTATAAAGACAGTAATGTTACATTAACATATCAGAATAAAAGTTCACAAGATATTCATTATGAGGATTTTGATTACGTAATATGCGCTATACCATTTTCTATTCTTAGAACTATGGACATTAAGCCGATGTTTAGCAGTACTAAAATGCAGGCCATAAAAGAAGTTAACTATGGAAATGCTCAAAAATCTTTATTCAGCTGCACTACACGATTTTGGGAGGATCAAGGTGTTTTTGGGGGTGGCTCTTATACAGACCTTCCTATTACAACTATCTGGTATCCATCCCATCCTCCAAAGTCGGAAAAGGATATGGGAAAAACAGGAGTGCCAGGGGTACTTGTTGGGTCTTATAACTTTAATTTAGATGCTGTCAGGCTGTCAAATATGCCTGAAAAAGCTCTAGCTGAAAAGCTTAAGCAAAATGTTGAAGAGGTACATGGATTACAAAGAGGAACATTGGATTCAATTGTAACAGACTCAAAAACACAGGAATGGAATGCTGATCCACTATTTAGAGGAGCTTTCTGTTATTTTACACCAGAGCAAAAAAAATTGTTCTCTTGGGAGATGGTATTGCCAGAATACAATAATCGAGTTTTTTTCGCAGGAGAGCATATTTCTGCATTACACCGTTGGATGCAAGGTGCACTACAAAGTGGAATGGAGGCTGCCAATACTTTAGCAAGCTCATTGTCAGGAAGGTTTTAAATATACTAATGCTGTGCTAGAAGGGCTATGCTAGAAGCAGATTGTATCCAATAAAAGGGATTTAAATATAATTGTGAGAATGGTATAATAGATGTCTAATACGATTTTTTTAGGAGAAATGGCATGATTAATAAATATCAGGATATGGCTAAAGTCGGGGATACCAGACCTTCTAGATTCGCCGCTTCGGCATCAGTTATTTTATATTTTTATCTGATTTTAGGTAGTATTATTGTTACTGTTCCCGTTTTAATAGTATTATTCACAAACCGCGATATTTTAATGGACTTCGTACTTAATAGTACTGAACAAATTGATTTATTAAAATATGTTGGTGCAATGCCAAATTATATTTTATCAAATCTATCTGTTTATTGTATGCTTTTGGGCGTGTTTATAGCTGTGAAGTTTATACATAAAAGACCCTTTACTTCGCTTATAACTACTAAGAAGAGAATTCAATGGAACAGGTTCTTTATAGGCTTTTTTGTATATGGAATTTATGTTTCACTGGGATCGGTCGTTGATTATTTTATGGCACCAGAAGCATATTCTATAACCTTTGATGCATCAAAATTTTGGATAGCTTTGCCTATAATATTGATAATGACGCCTATTCAGGCATGTACAGAGGAGTTTGTATTCAGGGGCTATGTAATTCAGAGCTTTGGGCTCAAAATTAAGAACGGTATAATATTATCATTAATATCAGGAGCATTGTTTACTATACCACATTTAGCTAATCCGGAAATTTATGCTTCTAATAAATTAGGCTTATTAAGCACAATATGTATGATACTTAACTACTTTGTTGTGGGTGTAGTATTGGCCTTAGTAACAATAAAAACAAATTCTCTTGAGGTAGCTATGGGGGCTCATAGCGTTAACAACTTGATTTGCTTTTTATTAGTTGGTTATCCAGATGAAGTACTAGCTACAAATACAGTTTTTTACACTTCAAATTTTGAACCAATTAGTTCACTTATTTCTGTTATAATAGTTAGTATTCTGTTTTATGTTACAACAGCAGTGTTGATACGTGAACCAAAGCAGCTTGTTTCTGATACAGGAAGCATTTAAAACTAATTAATGAATTAGGGAGTAAGGTTAAAAGAAATATATTAATAAAAATACGAGGGGGGATCGAGCCCATGCAAGTACTTTAATGGAGTTTTGTACTACAGTGCTGTGCATGGACATATTATGAGCCTTCAATTTATATATGGAAGAGCAGGCTCTGGAAAAACATTTCATTGCTTGAAACAAATAAAATCTAAGTTGCTTGAGGATAACACAAAAAAACTAGTATTACTTGTACCTGAGCAATATACCTTTCAGGCAGAAAGAGATTTAATAAGTGTTCTCGAAACTGGAGGTATCCTCAGAACGGAGGTACTCAGTTTTAGAAGAATGGCATATAGAGTGCTAAATGAAGTGGGGGGGATAACATACCCTCATATTCACCCTGCGGGAAAATGCATGCTGCTTTATCATATACTGGATAAAAATAAGGATTTATTTACGATATTTAACAAATCGGCCAATTGTAAAGGTTTTGTTAATACAATCTCAACATTAATTACTGAGCTCAAAAGATATAATGTTCATCCTGATAGTTTTGATGTTATTTTGAAAGAATTAGGTGATGAGAACTATCTGAAACAGAAACTAAGTGAAATCAAGTTAATTTATTCAGAGTTTGAAGGTAAGCTTTATTCTCGATACAGAGATGCTGATGATGAGCTGACTCTTTTGTCAAATAAGCTAGATAGTACTTCGATGTATGATGTTGCAGAAATATGGATAGATGGGTTTTCGGGTTTTACTCCACAGGAGTTCGAGGTAATAGCAAAGCTCATGCAAAAAGCGGACAGGCTTAATATTACTATTTGTACAGATGTCTTAGAGGACGAGGGCATTAATGATTTATCAGATGTATTTTCTTCAGCAAAGAATTCATATAGGAAATTTATTAAATTAGCTCAGAGCTATTCCGTTTCAATACTACCACCAATTGGTCTTAATGGAGTAACACCTGCTAGATTTAAGGATAGTGAAGAAATGAGTAGTCTTGAGGCTAATTATTTTTCATATCCCTATAAGAGTTATCAAAAACCTACAAAAGATATTGAACTATTTGAAGCAGTAAATATCTATACTGAAATTGAAGAATGTGCCATTGATATTATTAGGCAATGCCGGGATAAAGGATTAAGATACAAGGATATAACAGTAGTAATTAGAAATTTAGCGCGCTATGAGAATTTGATAGAGGTTATTTTCAGTGAATATGGTATACCGTCCTTTATTGATTCAAAAACTGAAATAATGAATCACCCATTGGTTAGATTAGTACTCTCTATGCTTGATGTTTTCATAGAAAACTGGTCTTATGAAACAGTTTTTCGTTACCTCAAGTCAGGTTTAACAGGGATTGAAGAAGCTCAAATTGATATAATTGAAAATTATGTTTTGGCGTGTGGTATCAGAGGTAGCCGCTGGACTCAGGATGCAGACTGGACAACCAGTCCGGAGCTTGTTTCAGAAGATAAACAGAGTGCTCAAAATGACCAGTTACTTTTACAGATTAATAGTACGCGACATAAAATTTGTGAGCCACTTTTGCGTTTCAGAGCTAAAACAAAGGGAAGAAAAAAAGCTTCTGATTTTTGTGCCTGTCTTTATGATTATTTAGTTGAAATAGGTGTCCAAAGCAGGATTGAAGACTATATACAGAAATTTACACAGACCGGTAGGCTAAGACTTGCTAATGAATATGAACAGGTTTGGAATATATTAATGGATGTTTTTGATCAGGTGGTTGAGGTTATGGATGACGAGACCTTTGGACTGGAGCGATTCACTAATATTTTAAAAATTGGACTCCAAGAATATAAGATATCCTCAATACCAGTATCTCTTGATCAGGTTTTAGTAGGGAGTGTTGAACATTCTAAGAGCCATGAAATTAAAGCTCTCTATGTGCTTGGTACTAACGATGGAATTTTTCCTTCGGCGGGTATGAGTGAAGGAATATTGTCTGATGCGGATAGATTAGCGCTTAATACAAAAGGCATTGAGCTAGCTAGCGACACAAAAACTCAAGTGTTTGACGAACAATATCTTATTTACAGGGCTTTGACAACACCTAAACAATTTTTACGCTTAAGCTGGCCAATTGCTGATCACGAGGGGAAAACCATGAGGCCTTCAATAATAATTTCAAGAATGAAGAAGCTTTTCCCCCAGATAACTGAAAAAAGTAATTTACATAAGCCAGTTAAGGATAAAGAGCATATCAGTCAAATTGCAGCACCAATACCTGCTTTTAACCAGCTGGTGTCTGCGCTGAGGCAAAAGAATAATGGAATGAATATAAGTGAAATGTGGATTAATGTATTTTCTTGGTTTTCCAATCAATCGGATTGGTATGAAAGATGTAATATGATGCGCTATGCACTTAAATATAAAAATATTGCTCTTCCTGTTAGCAGAGTAAAAATACTGGAGTTATATGTAGATAATGCATATTCCAGCGTATCGAGAATTGAAAAATATACTTCTTGTCCCTTTGCATATTATGTTCAATACGGGTTAGGTGCTAGGGAAAGAAAGATATATCAGCTAAGCCCACCAGATGTTGGAACCTTCATGCACTGTGTTGTTGAGCGATTTTCTATAATGCTTCAAGATAAGAATATTTCCTGGAGAGAACTTGAAAAGTCATGGTGTGCTGAGCAGGTTTCTATAATTGTTGATGAGCTTCTTGAAAGCATGAGAAATACAATATTAGGAGGTTCAAAACGCTTTAAAGCTCTGACTGCAAGACTTAAGCGAGTTGTAACAAGGTCTGTTTGGCTTATTGCAGAGCATATTAGAATGAGCAGCTTT